>NZ_LSJY01000018.1 GCF_001556865.1 Sphingobium sp. CCH11-B1
AAAGGGGGTCCCTCTTCGACGCCGATCGGGGGTCCCTTTTGAACGCCGTTTGACAATCTGACACCGCACGAAATCACGTTTACCGGGCCAGCAGCGGACGCTCGGCCGAGGTGCCCCCGCCGACCGTCGCTTGAAGCGCGCTAGGGCAGCCACCGCGGATTCGTCGATCGGGTAACCACCGGATTGGCGGAAGTTCATGTCAACATGCTGATAGGGCAAATCAGAACTATCGATCCCAGCTATCGGCTGGACCCGCTCGAGTTTCCGACAACGCTCGAAGGGCAGGCAAATCTGATACGCCAGCTTCGTCTCGAACGGGCAGTTGCCTTTTATCGGCTGAAGGGAGAGACCCCACCGTTACAGGTCGAGGTGCTGCGATATCTTCAGGAACTAACGGATGATGCCTAGAGCAGGGTGTCAAGAAATTCGACGGTGGCCGCTTGAAAGTCCGTTTATCGCGCGAAGAGGCCATCGGGAACTATGTGGACCGTGAGGTCAGGATAAACTTGAAAAGGGCTTCCTGAGCGCAACATCGACACGGCCTTCTTCGCGCTCAACGAAGGATTGAAAACCATCCGCAAGAAAGTCGGTGAGGAGAATTACCAGATGCTCGTCGCGCTGTCCCACAAGACGCGGGCGCATTTCGAAGCCGATCCCGAAGACGAGACCCAGGACGGTATCAAGGGCCGGGATTGCATCATTGAGATGGAAGATATTCTGAAAGCCAGCACTCGGGGCAAGTCACGCTGATTTCGAGCTTTTGCCCTTCTCAAATCCGGTAGCACGCAAAAGGCCAAGAGAGAAAGTCGACCGAAAATGCAGGATTTACACATATTCGGTGGTTCTCCGGCGTGTGAATGACACCAGAAAAGGCCAGAACCCGCCTCAAAAACGGGAAATATATCCTTTTTTATCAACAAGTTAAATGAAATGGCGGAGCGGGAGGGATTCGAACCCTCGATACGCTTTTGACGTATACTCACTTTCCAGGCGAGCGCCTTCGACCACTCGGCCACCGCTCCGCATGCACTGGAAGGCGGCTCCCTATCGCCATGCGGGCGGCGAGGCAAGGGGCATTGGCGAGGGCTTTACTTTATCCGTGATGCCCTGTTTCATGGGGCATGATGCATCGCCCGCTTGCCCTATCCCTGTCCCTTGCTTTGCTCCCGTCCGCGGCGTGGTCGGCCGACGCGCCCGCCACGCCCGCCGCCGTTGTGGCGCAAGCGCCGGCAAGCGCATGGCTGCCTGTTCCGGCGGAGGAATTGCTGGTCCTGACGATCAAGGGCGGACGACGCGTCCTGATCCAACTCGCGCCAGCCTTCGCGCCGCGCCATGTTGAAAACATCCGCTTGCTGGCCGCGCGGCACTGGTGGGATGGAACGAGCATCAACCGGGTCCAGGACAATTATGTCGTGCAATGGGGTGACGCCACCGAGAAGAAGCCGCTGCCGCCCGGCCTCTCTACCACCAGCGCGCAGGACTATGTCATGGATTTGACGACGCGCAGGATGCGCATCACGCCGCTTCCCTATGCTGATCCCTATGCCAGTGCGACCGGCTTCAGCGGTGGATGGCCGATGGCGATGGATGGAGGTTCTGCCTGGCTGCCCCATTGTTACGGTTATGTCGGAGTGGGCCGCAATGTTTCACCCGATGCCGGGACGGGGGCCGAACTTTATGCTGTCATAGGCCAGGCGCCGCGCCAACTCGATCGCAACATCGCTGTGGTCGGACGGGTTGTTGACGGGATGCCCGCGCTGTCGAGCTTGCCGCGTGGCACCGGAGATCTGGGCTTTTACACAGCGAAGGAGCGCAAGACGCCCATCCTGTCCGTTCGCCTCGCCAGCGAGATGCCAGAGGCGGTCCGCCCCCGTGTCGAGGTGATGGATACAGGTTCGGACAGCTTCGCCGACTATCTGCGCCTGCGCGCCAACCGCAAGGACGATTTCTACGACCGCCCCGCCGGAGGCGTCGATATCTGCAACGCTCCGGTGCCCGTCCGCATGCGCAACTAAAGGCTCCGCACGCGATAGCCGCGCCAGTCGCGGATGCGGCGGATTGCAAAGCTGGTGCGGATCGCGGCGACGCCCGGCAGGCGGGCGAGGCAGTCGCGGTGGATCGCATCAAAGCCTTTGAGGTCGGCCGCTGCCACGCGCAGCAGATAATCGGCCTGCCCGGCCATCAGGTGGCATTCCAGGATTTCGGGGAAATCCGCCACTGCCGCTTCGAACCGATCCATGGTTTCCCGGCTCTGACTGGTGAGCGACATTTCGACGAACGCATGAAGGGTAATGCCAAGCACGTCGGGATCGAGACGGGCGGCATAGCCTGCAATCAACCCCGCTTCCTCAAGCGCCTTGACGCGTCGATGACAGGCGGAAGAAGAAAGGCCGATTACTTCGCTCAGTTCGGTTACGGACTTGCGCGAATCCGTTTGAAGCGTTTCCAGCAAAGCGATGTCGAAGCGATCCATAGGATGATATCCCTGATAATGCCAATATGCCGGGATAGTTTCCCGATCCGTTCGTGAACAGGGATAAAATCAGGGAACTTTCCCTGGCCCGCTCGCGCTATGATCGGGCCAGCGGCCGGCTTCGGCGCGCCGATGGGATATTGGAGAGCCTGGATGATCGTCGGGACCGTCAAAGAAATCAAAAATCACGAATATCGGGTGGGGCTGACTCCCGAAAGCGTGCACGAACTGGCCAGCCACGGTCATCAGCTGCTCGTCGAAAGCGGTGCAGGCGACGGGATCGGCGCTGGCGATGACCTGTATGTAAAGGCAGGGGCGGAGATCGTTTCGACCGCTGCGGAAATCTTCGATCGTGCTGAGATGATCGTGAAGGTCAAGGAGCCGCAGGCCGGTGAACGCGCCATGCTGCGCCCCGGCCAGATCCTCTATACCTATCTCCATCTGGCGCCGGATCCCGATCAGACGCGTGACCTGATCGCCAGCGGCGCGACCTGCATCGCCTATGAAACCGTGACGGATGCGCATGGCGGCCTGCCGCTGCTGAAGCCCATGAGCCAGGTTGCCGGACGCATGGCGATCCAGGCGGGCGCGACTGCGCTCGAAAAGGCGCATGGCGGACGCGGCGTGCTGCTCGGCGGCGTACCGGGCGTATTGCCGGCAAAGGTGGCGGTGATCGGGGGCGGCGTCGTCGGCTTCAACGCAGCGCAGATGGCGGCGGGACTTGGTGCCGACGTCACCATTCTCGACCGCAGCCCCGAAGTGCTCGAGAAGCTAGGCATGTATTTCGAAGCTCGCGCGAAGACGCGCTTTTCAAACCGGGCGAACCTGGCGGAATGCGTGGCCGAGGCCGACCTTGTCATCGGCGCAGTGCTCATCCCGGGCGCGGCCGCGCCCAAGCTGGTGAGCGCGGACATGCTCAAGACCATGAAGAAGGGTGCGGTGCTGGTGGATGTCGCCATCGATCAGGGCGGATGCTTCGAAACCAGCCATGCCACGACCCATGCCGATCCCACCTATATCGTGGATGGCGTCGTCCATTATTGCGTCGCCAACATGCCAGGCGCGGTCGCGCGGACCAGCACCTACGCGCTCAACAATGTCACCTTGCCCCATGCGCTGCGCATCGCGGAACTCGGTTGGAAGGAAGCCTTGCGCACGGACCCGCATCTGCGCGCTGGCCTGAACGTCTGGAACGGCAAGATCACCTATCGCGCGGTCGCCGATGACCTTGGCCTGCCCTATACCCCCGCCGAAGAGGCGGTCGCCTGAACCCTTCGCGAGACGCTCCGACCAGCGCTTGAAGAAGAAGCGCCAGCCTTCCCTTGGGCTGGCGCTTCTTCTTTTTTGGCCATTCCCCCTCGGCCTGACGCAAAGGACGTCGAACCGGGGTGAGGGTTTGCGGACCATCATTCGTCTAGGGCCAGCAGGGGGACATTGCCACATGCCCCCCATGCAGCTTTGTTCCGCCGAAGAGAGGCATGGTCTAGACGTGATGGTCGATTTTCCTACATTCGCAGCCTTGATACGACAGGGTGTATGCCGCAATATCGTTGCGCCCCGTGGCGGACAGGGAGGGGCGAAGTAATGCATCTGGACGTCATGACCTGGCTGGTGCCGCTTGTCGCCATGCTGGCCGCCGGTCTGCTGGCGGGCTTTGCCGCCGGCATCTTTGGCATCGGCGGCGGCTTCGTCGTCGTGCCGGCGCTGCTTGTGGTGTTGCCGCTGCTCGGCGGGACCAAGGATGCCATCGCTCATGTCGCGATCGGCACATCCGCCGCGACCATCATCGTGACTTCCATCCGTTCCCTGATGGCCCATGCCAAGCGAGGAGCGGTGGAATTCGAAGTGCTCAAGACCTGGGCGCCGTGGATCATCATGGGCTGCGGCGCGGGCGTGCTGCTTGCCAGCCATGTGGACGGGCGCACGCTGAAGATGATCTTCGGCTGCGGCGTCATATTGATGTCGTTGAACTTCCTGTTGCCCAAGGTCAGCGGCAAGGTGGTGAGCGACACCATGCCCTCCGGCATCATCCGGGTCGGCATCGCGGGCGGCCTCGGCACATTTTCGTCCTTGCTTGGCATCGGCGGCGGCACCATCGCCATCATGGTCATGACGCTGTGCGGCCGCACTATCCACCGGGCGATCGCGACGGCGTCCGGCATTGGCACCCTCATTGCCGTGCCGACGACGATCGGTTTTGCCATCATAGGCCTCAAGGAAGGCGGGCTGCCCTGGGGGTCGCTGGGCTATATCAACATCCCCGCAACCCTGGCGATAGCGTCCATGTCCATGCTGACCGCGCCGCTTGGCGTCGCCGCAGCGCACAGCCTGCCCGCGGGCCCGCTGAAGAAGATTTTCGGCGTCTATCTGCTCATCATCGGCGCGCTGATGCTGCGCAACGGGCTGAAGATCTAGAGGGCTGAAGATCTAGGGGGCTGGAGGACGGCGGTTGCCCTGCGCGCCGCCGACCATTTCAGTCGGCGTCGGGATCGCGGAAGTTCAGCCGCCTCGTAACCGTATAGTCCAGCACGCCGACCAGCAGATAGCTGATCCACTGCTTCAAAAGGGTGAGCGGGGTGCGTCCAGCCCTGTGGGCTTCCAGGCTGATGACCCGGCTGTCCGCTTCCTCCCGGTCGATAAAGGCGCGAACATCTCTCGCGAAGGCGTGGTCCTCGATCCGCAGCATGAGCTCCAGATTGAGGAAAAGGCTGCGCATGTCGAAATTCGCCGACCCGACGAAAACGGCGTCGTCGATCACGATCAGTTTCATATGCAGCTTGCAGGATTGGTATTCCGCAATCTTCACGCCGCGTTTGAGCAGGGGGCCATAGAGCAGCCTGGCGGCGGCGACCGTGGCCCCATTGTCCGATTTCGCTGGCAGGATGACACGCGCGCCCTGACGCCGGGCAGCACGGGCGATCCGCTTCAACATGCCGCGGCCTGGCGAGAAATAGGCTTCGACCATGTCGACCCGAGACGCTTTCTCAAGATCATGTTTCACCACCTGCGCCCAGGGGCTCAAGCGACGCGTCGGCCCGCCGATCAGCCAGCGGAAGGGTGTATCGGACGCCAGCCGGCGGGGAGGGCGCCAGCGCCTGACCATTCTGCGCAGGTCTCGGAAGCGCTGGCGTCGGCCCGATACCCAGCGCCAGATCTGGCCGTACCAACCGCTCATCGCCGCGACCTGATCGCCTTCTATCCACAGGCCGACATCGCGCCAGCAATCGGTGGCAGGGATGCCGAAATAGCCGTCCTCGACATTGAATCCGCCCATCAGCAACCGGCTATCGTCGGCCATTGCCATTTTCTGGTGGTTGCGGATCAGATAGCGGGTGGACCTGCGCGTGCCGAACCGCGCGAACCGTGCGCCGGCCTTCACCAATGGATCGAAAAAGGCGTCCGGCGTGGCGCTGGATCCGAAGGCGTCGATCATCAGCGTAACAGCCACCCCGCGCGCGCGCGCCGCGATCAGCGCGTCGCGTACGAGCGTACCGCTGCCGTCGGCCGCAAAGATATAATAATAGAGCTTCAGGCTGCTGCGCGCGCCCCCGATCAGCGCGATCAGCGCATCGCGCAACGCTGGCCCTTCCACGATCAGGCGAAGCTGGTTGTCCCACAGGTCGGCGACGATCGTCGATGCGTCGTTGAAAGGTGGGGCGGATGTCACGGTCGCCATCGCGCCGTCATGCCGTGTTCGAGGGGGATGCGCCATGGCTTTATGGGCTTTTCATTGACTCTTAAGGGGCAGGCTGTTAGGCGATCGCTTCGACATTTCCATTGCTTGTTCAGGAGGCCCGTTTGGCCCGCGTTACTGTCGAAGATTGCGTCGACAAGGTTACCAATCGTTTCGATCTCGTTCTTCTTGCTGCGCAGCGTGCGCGCGAGATTTCGGGTGGTGCTGAACTGACGCTCGATCGCGATCGGGATAAAAATCCGGTCGTTGCCCTGCGCGAGATTGCCGAAGAAACCATATTGCCCGCCGATCTTCATGATTCGGTTGTCGCGTCGCTGCAGAAGGTGCAGATCGACGATGATGATACGCCTGATGAGATTGGTTCGATCGCACAGTCGGCGGAAGCGCTGCGCCTGACCGCTGCTGCTCCGCCGAGGAACCAGAATATCGGCGGCGACTACGACGGCTGAACGACGGACAAGTTTGGAGAGGGAATGAGGCCCGGCCTGCGCAAGCAGGACCGGGCCTCGACCGTTTTAGGCGGAAAATTTGGAAAGCCAGGGACGTTCAGCGACGACCCTGGCCCCCTTCGGATCAACAGCGCGAATTGCGGTCGATCGCGCGGCCGGCCAGCGCGCCTGCGCCCGCTCCGATGATCGTGCCCGGAGCGCGGTCGCCGCGGGTGTCGACGGCCCGGCCCAGCAGCGCGCCGGCGACACCGCCGAGCAGCAGGCCGGTCGTGCCGCCCGACTTGCGGCAGCGATAGCGATAATCGTCGCGATAATCGCCGCGACGGTCATAGTCGCGGTAGTGGCGTTCGCGATGGGGACGCGCCTCGGCAGCCGCTGGAACAACCGAAGAAACGGTGGCGGCGGCGAGCGCGGTAGCCAGAATGGCCTTGCTGATCTTCATTGTCTTCTCCTCCAGACGATGACTCATTGACTGTGAGGAGCGTTATGCGTCCGGTCTCATGGGCCGAAGCTGAACCGAGCCGTTATTCTGCGTTCAGCAAATTGTGTTAGCGATCAGGGATCGAGCGCCGGCAAGGCCCAGTCGATCGCGCCGCGGCCATGGGCCTCCAGAAAGGCGTTGGCGCGGGAAAAGGGACGCGATCCCAGGAAGCCATTATGTGCGGACAATGGGGAGGGATGGGCAGATTTGATCACCAGATGGCGGTTCTGGTCGACGAACCCCGCCTTACGCTGGGCATAGGCGCCCCATAGCATGAAGACGACCGGCTTTTCGCTCTGCGCCACCAGACGCACGACTGCGTCGGTGAAGAGTTCCCAACCCTTGCCCTGATGCGATGCTGCGCGGCCCATCTCGACCGTTAGAACGCTGTTGAGCAACAACACACCTTGCCGCGCCCAATGTTCCAGAAATCCGTGGCGCGCCGGAACGATCCCCAGGTCCGCCTGCATTTCCTTGTAGATGTTTACCAGTGAAGGCGGCGTTCGCACACCGGGGCGCACGGAAAAACACAGGCCATGCGCCTGGCCCTCGCCATGATAGGGGTCCTGCCCCAATATCACTGCCTTCACTTGATCCAGCGGCGTCAGGTCCAGCGCCCGGAAATATTCGCTGCCCCTGGGAAAGACGCGCTTGCCGGCTGCTTTTTCGGATTGAAGAAAGCTTTTGAGATTCTGCATATGAGGCGCAGCGAACTGCTCGGTCAGGGGTTTGCGCCAACTTTCGTGCAGCTTGATCGTCTCGCTCATGCGTCCTGTGATGGCCCGTCCTGCAAAGTGCTGTCAACGGCGTGAACCTACTTGCCTCGCCGCTTGTGATTCGCGACAGTGGCGCATGGATTTTCTTCGTCCGATCAGCGTCCTTACCGCTTTCAGCCTGTTCGTTGCGCCGCTGCCGGGCGCAGATGCGTTCGGCCCGCCGCCCAAGCCGCTGCTCCAGCAAACGGCCGAGGCGAAGTTGCTGGGAGAGTTCGCCCGTTTCGCCACCCTGTCGGACGGCACGGTCGGGATTGCAGTGCGCGACCTTCAGACCGGGGAAACGCAAGCGCTGAACGGCGATACGCTCTTTCCCATGGCCAGCGCCTACAAGGTTGCGGTCGCCGGGCGCATCTTCGCCTTGATCGATGCAGGCCAACTCAAGCTCGAAGACCAGCTCGCCCTGGACCCCGCCTTGGCGAGTGAAGGCGGGATCGCCTGGATGTTCTCGCAGCCTGGCGCGCACCTTTCCGTCGATCGCCTGTTGCAACTGATGATGCAGAAGAGCGACAATAACGCCACCGACGTTCTGGTGGCACGGGCAGGCGGTCCGCAGGCAATCACCCAGTTCGTGACTGGACTTGGCGTGCGGGGCTTGCGGGTGGACAGCGACACGGCGCACCTTCTGTATCGCGCCATGGGCATTCATCCGCTCTCGGGCACCTTCAGACAGAATGCGGAAGCCGCGCGCAAGGCCGATCCGCAAATCGCCGTGCGCGACATCCGGGATCTTCCGAACATCGCCTTTGCCGCCGAGCCGGAGGACACATCGACGCCCACGGCCATGCTCGATCTGGTCACCGCGTTCGAGGCTGGGCGCGCCCTGTCGCCGGCAAGTACGCAGCGGCTCTTCACCATCATGGCCGGATGCGAAACGGGCAAGGCGCGGATCGTTGGAATGCTCCCGCCCGGCACGGCGGTCGCGCACAAGACCGGATCGCTCAATGGCGTTGGTAACGATGTCGGGGTGGTGCGGCTGCCGGACGGGCGGCGGTTCGCCGTTGTGATGTTCGTCATGAAGGACAGCAAAGGCCATGTGTCGCGGGACCGCGTGATCGCCGAAGCGGCGCGTGCGGCATATGATTATTTCCTCTACGCCCCGGACAGGGAGCACGGTCGGGCGCACAACGCTTAACGCCGACGACATAGATCGTTACGCTGCCAGCCCAAAAGAGGATGGCTGGTGATGCGTATAAAGAGCTTCCGCGATTTCTGGCCTTATTATCTGCAGGAACATGCACGGCCCGGCACGCGGGCGCTGCACTATACGGGCACCAGCATCGTCGTGGGGCTGCTCGCGACCTTGCCCGTGTCGCGTCATTGGTGGACGGGATTGGCGCTGCCGCTCGCCGGCTATGGCTTTGCCTGGGCGGGCCACTGTCTGGTCGAACGCAACCGGCCGGCAACGTTCCGCTATCCATTTTGGTCGCTTCGCGCGGATTTCGTGATGTGGCAACGCTTCCTGACTGGCAGGATCGGCCGGGATCTTGAGCTGGCAGGCGTCAGGACCGACGGCACGGTCGATCCTGCGCGGCGAATCCTCGCCTGATCGATCCGCTTGACCGGCCGTCGCGCTCTGCCACAAAGAGCGCGATGTCTCTTGCCGCCACATTCACCCAACTCGATCGCAGCAGCCTGGCCCGGCGTTGGCAAGCGTTGGAGGCTCGGTCCGACGCCTCCTTTTTCCTACGCTGGACCTGGATCGGCGCCTGGCTGGACAGCTATCCGGTGACGCCCGAGTTGATCGCCGTGACCCGCGAAAATGGCGAGGATATCGCGCTGGCGCTGCTGGGTCACGCGATGATGCCTCGGCTGCTGGGAAGCGCGGCGACCCTCAGCCTCAACCAGTCGGGGGATGCCGCTGCTGACAGGCCCTATATCGAATATAACGGCCTCCTGGTGGCCCGGGGCAAGGAAGAGGACGCTGCTCAGGCTGTCCTGGCGGCCCTCATGCGTCGGCGGGACTGGCGGATCCTGCGTCTTGGCGGCGTGGTTCCGGGTTCGCCGCTCCTGCAATTGCCGGCCCGCCGCCATCTTCGCGTCGACGTCTCTCCCGTCTATCAGGTGGATCTCGGCGCGGTTCGATCCGCTTCCGGCGACTATCTCTCGCTGCTCAGCGCCAACACGCGCAGCCAGATACGCCGGGCGATGAAGGATCGTGATTCCGGCTTGCCCCATGTGACCGTCGCCACATTGGATGAAATCGGACCCTGGCTGACGGAAATGGCGGCTCTCAATGCGGGGCGCCATGCCGACAATGCCTGGGATGATGAAGGCTTTCGCAGTTTCGTTGCGACGCTCGCTGCTCGTGGCCTCACGACCGGCGATGTCGAACTGCTTCGCCTGGACGATGCCGGGGGCATCGTCGGCCTGTTGCTCAATTTCGTCCAGGATGGCGTCGCGATGAACTACCAGTCCGCCTTTGCCGAGGCGCGTAGCGCGAAAGACAAGCCTGGCCTTCTTTGTCATGCCGCCGCCGTTGGTCACTATGCTGACCGGGGCCTGTCTCGCTACTCGCTTCTCGCAGGCAAGGATCGATACAAACAGAGCCTCTCCACCTGCGAGGAGCAATTGGAGTGGTGGCAGATCGAGCGGGTCAGCCCTCGCCTGGAGCTGGAAGCGATATTACGTCGCCTGTTCAGGCGCCCAGCTTCCGCATGAAGCGGTAAGCGAAGCGGCGAAGGCCCTGCCGTTCGGGCCTATTACTGACTTTCCCCGTCGGCAGCCCCCGCCTGCGCAGAAGCGCGTTGAAGCTGTGCAATTCGCCTTCCGCGACGCTCCGTTCCGACCGCCATGTCACGGACAGGCTGACCGACACGGTCGGCCCGTTTTCTACGAAGTGGGGGGCCTTTACCGGCACATGGATGGCGTCTCCCGGCTCGAGCCTCACGGCCATGCCCCGCGCCTTGAATCCATCCTGCCAGACGAGATTGCGGTGACCGCCACCGTGAAAATCCTCGCTTTTCTGGGCCGGAACCAATTGTTCGTCACGGGCGGGGAAGACGGTCATCGTCTTTACCCCCATGATCTGGAGCAGGATATTATGTTCCGGGTCCATGTGGAACGGGGTCACGCTGCCGGGCGAGGACAGGAAGATGAAGGCTTCCCGATGCAACATCGGCCCGGTCTTGTCCCGCACGGTCGGTTCCAGCTCCGCAAGCGCGCCGTCGAGCAGCGCGCCGTAGGCGTCGTCGCGCTCCACATTCTTGAGCACTGCCCAACTGCCGTTGCTTTCGATGGTGCGGATCGTCTCCCCCAGCGTCAATCCATTGGACGGCGTTTCTTCTGGCTTCACGCCCAGCGGAAGCTTGCCGAGATTATATTCGACCGACGTCGCGGGCATCCGTTCGGCCAGCGCGGCGAGCGCGTCCAGCGTCAGCAGCGGATGGCCGGCCATGTTGTGGGACAGTTTGGCAGGGCGGTCCGGATAGGCCGCACCGAAATCGGCGAGCGCCTGAGCGGGGAAGATCGCGCCGCTGTCGGCGGCGACGGGGCTATGAAGGGTCATCCCTTTCCTTTCAGCAGACGGGATACAGCCTCAAGTCCGTTCGCGGCAGACAATGCGGCATTGCGCCGCAACCGCACGGTGCCAAGGCCATGCAGGGCGACACGGTACTGCACGATCGTGCGTCGTTCCGCCCAAAGGCTGTCGATCATCGGATGGTCGGCGGCAGCGCAACTGTCCATCCAGGCGATGTGCGGATCGTCCTGCACATCGTGAAGATTGGCGATCTCGATCAGCACGCCGGGGGAAAAGCGGCCGAGCGCTTCATCGAAGGCGATCTTGAAGGAAAAGGCACCGGACCCATGCCGGAAATTGACCAGCATCGCGATCGGCCGCTCGTCGAGGTCAATGCGCAGCATGTGCAGATTACCGGATGCGAAGGCCGCAGAACAGGCCGCACGGAAGAAGGCGCTATGCTCAGGCCGGTTGGCAAGAGCCGTACCTTGCTCACCCTTCCACCCGGACGCTTCCAGCGCCAGAAATTCATCGCACCACAAGGCGAGTTCGGCGGGGTTGCCCAGCCGGCGCGTCGCAACAGTCCCCAGTTCGCCCAAACGTTTCTGAAGGCGCCGCAATTCCTTTCGCTTCTTGGACCGAACCTGCGTTTCCCAATAGGCGTCGGCGTTCAGGTCGGACCGGAGCATCGCGCGTTCGTAGCGATGGATTTCGCGCCAGTTGCGGCCCTGTTCGACGCAGACCGCCTCGATCGCGGCAGCGTTCGCGCCCGCCGCGTCCAGGCCCTCCAGATGCAGGAAGCCCGCGGCCCAATCGGCCCCATCCAGCTCACGAAAAAAACCGCGCCACGCGGCCGCTTCATGGCCCCGGCGCAGGATCGGCGCGCCAAAAAAACAATGGTCGTGCATCCAGTTGGCGACGCAGCCGATCGGCAATCGGCCGTGACGGGGTGAAAGGACGACCGGCAGCAGCCCGATCACCTTGTCCTGCTCCGTCACCTCGACCAGTCGCACATGACGTTCGCCCGCAAGATGATCGAGCGCCGCGATCAGCATGTCCGGCGCATAAAAGGCATTGGCTTCGGCCGCATCCTGAGCGAGGTCCCGCCATGCGCCTTGGCTGCCTGTATGCGCGGCGGACGTCGCGGAAAGCGAGGGGTGGGCGGCCATGTCCATAGAAGCCGTCTCCTAGCCGATAAATATTAGGGAAAACCTAAGTCGCCGGTCCACCATCATCGCATATGGCCGGTGCGGCGCTCCATCCGCTATGCTATCGGCGGACGGCATGCCGGCATGTCTGTATCCACGGCGATCTAACGGGAGAAGAAGAGCGTGACCATATTGGTAACCGGCGTGGCGGGCTTTATTGGCATGCACGTCGCCGACCAGCTTCTCGCCCGGGGCTTTGCCGTCATCGGGATCGACAACATAAACGACTATTATCCGGTCTCGCTCAAGCGCGACCGGATCGCCGCGCTGCAGGCGGCGCATGGCCGCTTGTTCACCTTTCACGAACTCGACTTTGCCGACATGGGCGCGTTGCAGGCGGCGCTCGCCGATCAGGTGATCGAATCGGTCGTCCATCTGGGAGCGCAGGCGGGGGTGCGCTATTCGCTCGTCAATCCGCACGCCTATGTGCGTTCGAATCTTGCGGGGCACGTCAACATTCTGGAACTGGCGCGCGAGCGCCGAGTCCGCCATCTGGTCTATGCCTCATCCTCCTCCGTTTATGGGGGCAACGATACGCTCCCCTTCCGCGTCGAGGATCGCGCCGATCACCCGGTGTCGCTCTATGCGGCAACCAAGCGTGCCGACGAGTTGATGAGCGAGACCTATGCTCATCTCTTCCGAATCCCGATGACGGGCCTTCGCTTCTTCACCGTCTATGGTCCCTGGGGGCGTCCCGACATGGCGATGTGGATCTTCACGTCCAGGATCCTTGCCGGGCAGCCGATCCCGGTTTTCAACCATGGCCGCATGCAGCGTGATTTCACCTATATCGACGACATCGTTGCTGGCGTCCTTGGCTGCCTGGACCATCCTCCGGCGGATGATGGCGCGGTGAAGGCCGGCGGCAGCCGCGCGCCGCATCGGCTCTACAATATCGGCAACAATCGGCCCGAAGAGCTGATGCATCTGATCGCGGTGCTTGAGGAGGCGCTGGGCCGCAAGGCGGAGATTGATTTCCAGCCGATCCAGCCCGGTGACGTTCACGCCACTTATGCGGACATCAGCGCCATCGCCCGTGACATCGGCTTTGCCCCCACCACCGGAATTGAGACAGGCGTGCCAGAGTTCGTTGACTGGTATCGATCGTATCACCGCGTTGCATGATCTCGCTACGTTGAGCCGCATTATCGGTTCATCGCCCACGAAGAGCGGCGCAAATGCAACGCCCTAGCTCTATTCTCGCTTCGCGGACGCAAAATGGATTGCCATAAGTGTCTGAAAGCGCGTAAGTCATCGGCCAGGCCAGCTGGGGCGAGTTGGTCAAGGGGGGTCGCGGAACGAGGAGGGACGGCACATCCTAGTCGATGGCCGTCGCCGCTGGACGACCGGTTCCTGGTCGCACATGCGGAAAAAAGGGCAAACGCGTGTCGATATCAGCTTCGAAGATCATCCCTTTTGGCAATGGCGGACATATCGTAGAAAGCGCCTGCCGAAGCCTTTCCATTGCGGCTTCAGGACTGAGCGCGATGGAATCGAGATTCTCGGACCGGGAATTTTCGGCCACCTTCCTGCGCGTCGTTGGCGTCATCATGAACGTTCGGGGACGGGTGATCGTCACCGGTATCGGCAAGAGCGGCATTGTCGCCCGCAAGATGACCGCCACCCTGACGTCCACAGGGACGCCGGCGATCTTCCTGCATCCGGCCGACGCCGGTCATGGCGACCTGGGCATGATCACGCCTGACGATGTGGTGTTGATGTTGTCGCACTCGGGAGAGTCGACGGAGCTTGGCCCGATCATCCAATATTGCAAGCGTTTCGCCATCCCTCTCGCGGCGATGACCGCGCGCGGAACGAGCACGGTGGCGCTGGCCGCGGACCTGTGCATCCTGATGCCGGAAGTGGAGGAAGCGTGCCCCAATGCGCTTGCCCCCACCACATCGACGACCGTGCAGATGGCTTTCGGGGATGCGCTGGCGATCGCGCTCATGGAAATGCGTGGCTTTTCAGCGGACGATTTCCATAAATTCCATCCCAATGGCCGTCTTGGCGCGCAACTCGTCAAGGTGCGGGAACTTATGGCCGCCGGAACGGATGTTCCGAGCGTCAGGGAAGACGCCTCGCTGCTGGACGCCACGATCGAAATGACGCGCGCGCGCCTTGGCGGCACGGCGGTGGTCGACCGGAACGGATGTCTTATCGGCGCCTTCACCGATGGAGACTTGCGCCGGACTGTAACGGGCAAGCAGAATCTCACGGAGTCCGTCGGGCGCTTCATGACCGTCCAGCCTCTGGCGATCGGCCCTGAAGAACTGGCGTCCGAGGCGCTTCGCCTGATGCATGAGAAGAACATCATGCTGCTCTTCGTATGCGACAACAGCAAGCTGGTGGGGGCCGTGCACATGCACGACCTGCTGCACGCCGGGGTTGCCTGAGCGTTCTGGTCGTCATTCCCGCGCGGGCGGGATCGTCCCGCCTGCCGCGCAAGCCACTCCGCCTGATTGCCGGGCGGACGTTGCTTCATCGCACGATTGCGATGGCGCGCTCCGCGATCGACGCACGGAAGGATGTGGCGCTCGTCGTGGCGACAGACGACCGGGAAATCGCGGATCATGCAGCCGCGGTCGGCTGTACCGCAATCATGACCGACAGCGCCATTGCTACCGGCTCCGGCCGCGCTCTGGCCGCTGCCTTGTCGCGGTCGCACTTGCCCCGTTTCGTCGTCAATCTTCAAGGCGATTCGCCCTTTCAGCCCAAAGGCGCTCTCGATGCTGTCATCGCCGCGTTGCAGATGGGGGCGGACGTCGCGACTCCGGTCATCGGGCTGGATTGGGCGGCGCTCGACGCGTTGCGCGAACACAAGGTGCAGTCTCCCTTCAGCGGGACGACATGCGCCCGGTCGCCAGACGGACGCGCGCTCTGGTTTTCCAAGATGATCATCCCCGCGATCCGCGACGAGGCGGCCTTGCGCGCCAGCCAGCCAGGCTCGCCGGTTTGGCGGCATGTGGGCCTCTATGGCTATACGCTTGATGCGCTTCGGCGCTTCGAAGCCTCGCCGCCGACCAGTCTCGAACAATTGGAGGGATTGGAACAGCTTCGCTTGCTGGAACTGGGCATAGCCGTAACGGCGGTGGCGGTGGACCCACCGCTGTTCGACAGCAGCGGGATCGACACGGAAGCGGATATCGCACGTGTGGAAGCCCTTATCGCCGCCCATGGCGATCCCACGCCTTTGCTGTAATTGCCATGCGTCGGCTGTTCATAATTCGGCACGGAAATACGTTCGCCAGCAGCGCCGAAGCGCGGCGCGTTGGCGCGCGCACGGATATTCCCTTGGTGGAGTCAGGCCGCATGCAGGCGGAGCAACTCGGCCAATGGTTCGCACGGGAGAAACTGGCCGTGCGGCGCATTCTGTCCAGTCCGTTGCAGCGGGCGCGGCAAACGGCGGAACTCATCGCGGCGGCTGTCGGAGTTGAATGTGCCGGCTCCTGTGACTGGCTTGGCGAGATCGATCACGGGCCGGACGAAGACCAGCCCGAAGCCGCTGTCCTTGCCAGGATTGGCGCCGATGCCCTGGCCCGCTGGGACGAGCAGGCCATCCCGCCGGACGGCTGGATCGTCGATGCGGAGGCGCGGGTTCAGGCATGGAGGGCCTTCTTTGCGGAAGGTGGCGAAGGCGTCGACCTGCTCGTCACCAGCAATGGGGCAGCCCGCTTCGCCTTGGTGGCATCAGGGCTTTCGCGGGGCGCGCTGAAGCTGCGGACAGGTGCCTTTGGGGAGCTTGCCGTCGACGATGACGGGCGGGTCAGCCTGATCCGCTGGGACGTGCGACCCTAGGGCGCGGTCACCCGCATTCGACCGTTACATGCTCCATCCGGGGCAGGGCACTGATGCGGGCGCGCACCGCCGGGCCGTCTGCGCCGGGCGACAGGCTGATAATCGCGGCATGCGCATGGGGCCCTATGCGCCACACATGCAGGTCGCGGATGGTGGCGCCCTGCGCCTCTACCTCCCGCTGAACCGCCGCCATCAATGCAGGTTCGGCCGTGTCGAGCAGAATGGCGGCGGTGTCCTTCATCAGCCCCCACGACCAGCGGGCGATGACCGCAGCCCCCAACAGGCCTACCGCCGGGTCCATCCACCACCAGTGCAGATATCGCCCCGCCAGCAAGGCGCCGATCGCCAGCACAGACGTAAGGGCGTCGGTCAGGACATGGATATAGGCGGCACGCATGTTGTTGTCGGTATGGTTGTGACCATGGCCGTCATCATGACTGTGGCCATGGCCCAGCAGGAAGGCGCTGGCGATGTTGATGCCAAGGCCGATGATCGCGACCAGCGTAGCCTCGCCGAACGCAACTTCGACAGGCTGGAACAGCCGAATGCCCGATTCGACCGCAATGAAGACGGCGGTAAGCGCCAGCAGCAGCGCGGACGCAAAGCCGGCAAGATCGCCGACCTTGCCGGTGCCGAATGTGTAGCGCGGGTTTCGGGCATGGCGTCTGGCAAAGCGATAGGCGGCCGCCGCCACGGCCAACGCACCGGCATGGGTCGCCATGTGAAAACCGTCTGCGAGCAGCGCCATCGACCCGCTGATCCATCCGAAGACGATCTCGACGACCATGGTGGCCGCTGTCAGCCACACGACCCACAGGGTTCGCCTTTCATTCCGATCATGGCCGTGGGCCAGGTAGATGTGGTCGAAATAGTGGCTCTCGTCGGAAAAGACGCCAGCCGCCGACCCTTGGTCGGAATGGTTGGCATGACCATGGTCGTGCGCTTGATGGTCATGTGCATGATGATGGTCGTGGCGATGATGTGGGTCGCGCATCGCCCTTATTTCCCATAACGGCGGATCAGAGCCAGCATTTCTTCGCTCGCCAACGATCTCGCTTCGTCCGACAGGCCGGGCCTGGCGACATGCTCGCGCATATGTTGTTCGATCAGCTCTTCCATCAGGCTGCCGACCGCTCCCCGGACGGAGGCGACGAGCTGCAATGTTTCCGAACAACCAGCATCGCCGGACAATTGTCGTTCGACCGCCGCGACCTGGCCGGCAATGCGTCGGACGCGAGCGAGCAGCTTCTCTCTGTCTTTAACGGTATGCATAATATAGCCCCCTATACTATATATGAACCAAAGACAAGGGTGGATCACGGACCTCCACCCGCCTACCACGATGCCATGGATATGGAATGTGATCTGGCGATCATCGGCGGCGGCTTGTCGGGCGGCCTGATCGCGCTCGCCTTTGCAGCGTTGCGGCCGGACGTGCGCCTGCTTCTTGTCGAACAGGACGGGGAGCCGGGCGGCAACCACATCTGGTCCTTTTTCGACGGCGATGTCGCGGAAGAGCATCGCTGGCTGATAGATCCGCTGGTGGCCCATCGCTGGCCCCAGGGGCACGCCGTCCATTTCCCGGGCCACAGCCGCCGGCTGAACACGCCTTATAACAGCGTGACGGCTGTCCACTTCGCTGTCTCGCTAAAGCGCAGGTTGGGGGACGGATTGCTGACCAATGCGTGCGTGTCCGACATGTCTTCGAACCACGTCCGACTTGCCGACGGCCGCCGCATTGCCGCCGCTGCGGTCATCGATGCGCGGGGGGCAGGAGATTTAGGCGCGTTGGGCTGCGGCTGGCAAAAGTTCGTGGGTCACAGCGTGCGCTGCGCCGAACCGCACGGCGTGGATCGTCCGGTCATCATGGATGCCACGGTGGATCAGATCGACGGATATCGCTTCATCTACCTGCTGCCCTGGGACGACCGGACGCTGTTCATCGAAGACACCTATTATAGCGACTCACCCGACCTGGATGTCGCCGCCATCGGCCACCGCATCGCAGCCTATGCGGATGATAAGGGGTGGCGGGGCGACGTCTTGCATCGTGAACAAGGGGTGCTGCCGGTGGTTCATGGCGGCGACTTTGATCGATATTGGCCCGAGAGTGACGCCATCCCCCGCGCCGGTGTGAAGGCGGGCCTGTTCCAGCCGATGACCGGCTACTCGCTGCCCGATGCCGTCCGCTTCGCGCTCTGGCTTGCGGATCAGCCGCTTGATGGCTTGGCATCCGCCACGCGATCCTATGCGAAGGCACATTGGCGGAAGGGCGAATATTACCGGATGCTCGCCCGGATGCTGTTCGGCGCGGCGGCGCCCGATCAACGCTGGCGCATCTTCGAGCGCTTCTATCGGCTCGATCCTGCTCTCATCCAGCGCTTCTACGCCGGACGCTCGACCATGGCTGATCGTTTGCGCATCTTGTGTGGCAAGCCGCCTGTCCCCATAAGGAGCGCCATGCGAACATTGTGGAACCCGCCCGCCTGATGAACAGGACAGCCATCGTCATTGGTGCAGGCTTTGGCGGCCTGGCGCTCGCCATCCGGCTCCAGTCGGCCGGCATAGCCACGACCCTGGTAGAAGCCCGGGACCGCCCCGGCGGCCGCGCCTATATGTGGGAAAAGGACGGTTTCACCTTCGACGCAGGGCCGACCGTGGTCACCGATCCCGATTGCCTGTCTGAACTGTGGCGTCTGTCGGGCCATGACATGGCGCAGGATGTCACGTTGATGCCGGTGTCGCCCTTCTATCGGCTTAACTGGCGCGATGGCACGAATTTCGACTATTCCAACAACGAGGCGCAGCTTCGCGCGGAGATCGCGAAGCTCGATCCGGCCGACGTCGCTGGCTATGAACGATTCCTCGATTATTCCGCTGCCGTCTATGAGGAAGGCTATCGCAAGCTCGGCCACGTCGCCTTCCTGGACTTCGCATCGATGGTCCGGGCGGCGCCCGCGCTGGCGAAACATCAGGCGTGGCGCTCGGTCTATTCGATGGTGTCGTCATTCGTTAAGAGCGAGAAGCTGCGCGAGGCGCTAAGCTTTCACACCCTGCTGGTCGGCGGCAACCCCATGAAGACCAGCTCCATCTACGCCCTCATCCACAAGCTGGAAAAGGATGGCGGGGTCTGGTTCGCGAAGGGTGGCACCAATCGGCTCGTGCAGGGCATGGCGACGCATTTCGAGCGGCTGGGCGGAACGCTACGCCTTGGGGAGGCCGTCACCCGGATCGAAACCTATGGCGACAGAGCGACCGCGGTCCACACCGCGTCCGGCTGGCGAGGGGAGGCAGACGCCGTTGCCTCGAACGCCGACCTTATGCACAGCTATCGCGACCTGCTCGGCCACCATCCGCGCGGGACGAAGCAGGGGGAAGCACTGGCCCGAAAGCGCTGGTCGCCCAGCCTGTTCGTCCTCCATTTCGGTATCAAGGGCAGCTGGCCCGGCATCCCGCATCACATGATCCTGTTCGGGCCACGCTATGAAGGGTTGCTGACCGACATCTACGACCATGGCGTCCTGCCGCAGGATTTCTCGCTTTACCTGCATCACCCGACTGTCACCGATCCATCGATGGCGCCGGAGGGGCATTCCACATTCTATGCGCTGGCGCCCGTGCCGCACATGGGCAAGCTGCCGATCGATTGGGATCAGTTTGGCGCGGCCTATGCCGAACGTATCTTGGACGAGATCCAGCACCGCCTGATACCCGACATCCGATCGCGAATCGTCACGCGGTTCCATTATACCCCCCGCGATTTCGGTCGCGATCTTGCCGCGCACCATGGCAGCGCCTTCAGCCTTGAACCCTTGCTGACCCAAAGCGCCTGGTTCCGCGCGCATAACCGGGACGATGTCATTCCCAACCTCTATCTGGTAGGGGCGGGCACTCATCCCGGCGCCGGTATCCCCGGCGTGGTGGGAAGCGCCAAAGCCACGGCGGCGCTGATGCTGGAAGATCTGGGCAGGATGTAAATGAAGAGACTGGCGGTTTATTGCGGTTCGGCGACACCGGCTGACCTCACCTATATCGACGCGGCACGCCAGGTCGGCCGCACCTTGGCGCAGCGGGGAATTGGCGTCGTCTATGGCGGCGGACGGCTGGGCCTGATGGGCGCGGTGGCGGACGCGGCGCTGGAGGCGGGTGGCGAGGTGATCGGCGTCATCCCCGAAGCGCTCGTCGGAGCGGAAGTCGCGCACAAGGGCTGCACCGAACTGCACGTGGTTCAGACGATGCATCAGCGCAAGCAGATGTTCACCGACCTTTCGGACGGTTTCGTCACCTTGCCCGGCGGCGTCGGCACGATGGACGAATTGTGGGAAGCGATCAGCTGGGCGCAGCTTGGTTATCACAGCAAGCCGGTCGGGCTGCTGAATGTCGCGGGCTTTTACGACCAGTTGATCGGCTTTAATCGGCAGATGGTGGCATCAGGCTTCATCCGGCCGCAGCATGCCGGCATCCTGATCCACGCCGACAGCATTGACGCCCTGGTGGACGCGATGGGGGCGTACCAGCCGCATGAGACGATCTTCGCGATGAAGGCCGACCGATTGTGACGACCGTTCCCCTGCTGAAGCCGGGGAACGATGAGGACGGGTGTGCGTGAGTAGGTCCGACATTCCTGACCGCGCCGCCCTTGTCGCACACGCCCGCGAAAGCATCGCGCGCGGCTCGAAAAGCTTCGCCATGGCCTCCAAGCTGTTCGACCCCGTGACTCGCGAACGGGCCTGGCTGCTCTACGCCTGGTGCCGCAAGTGCGACGACATCGCCGATGGGCAGGACCATGGCGGTACGCTGGCCGGCGTGACCGATGGTCCGGCCAGGCTGGCCGACATGCGCGCGCGCACCGATGCGGCGCTGAGGGGCGAACTCACCGGCGATCCAGCCTTCGATGGCTTCGGCCTTGTGATGCGCGAATGCGCCATCCCCTCGCGCTACGCCCATGACCTGATCGACGGCTTCGCCCTCGATGCCGCGGAGTGGCGGCCAAAGAGCGAGGATGACCTGCTCCGCTATTGCTATCATGTGGCGGGGGCGGTCGGATGCATGATGGCGGTGCTGATGGGGGTTGATCCGGCCGACGAGGCCACGCTCGATCGCGCCTGCGATCTCGGCCTTGCCTTTCAGCTCGCCAACATCGCCCGCGATGTGGGGGAGGATGCGGCTGCCGGGCGATGCTATCTGCCCGCGGACTGGCTGGCGGAATCCCGACTGACGCCGGCGACCCTGATGACGGTGGAAGCGCGGCCTCGCTTGACTGTGCTGGGGCGCAGGCTGGCGAACATGGCGGCGGCCTATGAGGAAAGCGCGCGACACGGCACAGGCGCGCTGCCTGCCAGGGCCGCATGGGCGGTGTTGGCTGCGGCGGGCATCTATGGCGACATCGCTCGCGAAGTCGCCCGGCGCGGCGGTGCGGCCTGGGATGATCGGGTCGTGACCCCCAAGTCTGAAAAGCTCGGCTGGGTAGCGAAAGCCGCGGCCCAGCTTGTCGGGCGGCATCATCGTTGGCCCGCCACTGCGCCGCGGTCGGCCACCCTTTGGGTTAGACCGCGCTGATCGAAAAATAGGGCCGAAGCTCGCACATCGGCAGCAAAAAATGGGCCGATACTTTCGTATCGGCCCAAGGCATGTTCGCAGGAGGAACATCGGTTGGCGGGCGGCCCTTAGCCCTTTGGGAGCGGGCCGCCCTGCCGATCTCAGTAGTTGTAAGCGCGCTCGCCGTGGCTGGAGAGGTCGAGGCCCTCCTGCTCGGCGTCGGCGCTCGGACGCAGACCGATGGTCTTGTCGATCACGAAGTAGAGGATCGCGCTCAGCACGCCCGAATAGACGAGGGTGAAGACCACTGCCTTGATTTGCGTGACGACTTGGGTCGCGATGGAGTAGCTGTCGGCATTGAAGCCGGCTGGGAAGACCGTGTAATCGAACACGCCCTGGCCGCCGAGCGACGGAGCCGCGACGATGCCGGTGCCGATCGCGCCGACGATGCCGCCGATGCAGTGAACCCCGAACACGTCCAGGCTGTCGTCATAGCCGATCTTGCCCTTCACGAAAGCCACGAAGATGTAGCAGATCGGGGAGACGACGAGGCCGAGAACGATTGAGGTCATCGGTGCGCCAAGGCCGGCAGCAGGCGTGATGGCAACGAGGCCCGCTACCGCCCCGGTCACCGCGCCCAGCAGCGAGGGCTTCCCGTGGTGGAACTGCTCGACCAGCGCCCAACTGACCGCAGCCGCGCAGGTGGCGAGCATGGTGTTGATGAAGGCGACGCCAGTGACGGCATTGGCTTCCAGGTTGGAGCCGGCGTTGAAGCCGAACCAGCCGACCCACAGCAGACTTGCGCCGATCATGGTCATGGTCAGCGAGTGCGGCGGCATGGGTTCCTTGGGGAAACCGATGCGCTTGCCGATGATGATCGCTCCCACCAGACCGGCGATACCGGCGTTGATGTGGACAACGGTGCCGCCAGCGAAGTCGAGCGCGCCCCAGCCCCAGAGCAAGCCGGCGTCGGTCGGCGCGTCAGGCAGGAAGTCAGGGCCGGCCCAGTACCAGACCATGTGCGCCATCGGGAAATAGACGACGGTTAGCCACAGCACCACGAAGACGATCAGCGCCGAGAACTTCACGCGCTCGGCGAATGCACCGACGATCAGCGCCGGAGTGATCATGGCGAAGGTCATCTGGAACACCACGAACACCAGTTCGGGCAGATAGACATTGTTGCTGAAGGTCGCGCCATAGGTGGAACTGCTGACGTTCATCAGGAACGCTTTGTCCAAGCCACCGAAAATGGCGGGGAAGGGTGTATTGGTCGAGGTGAAGGCCATCGAATAGCCCCAGCAAGCCCAGACCAGGCCCGCGACCGACACGATCATGAACACCTGCATCAGGATGCTCAGCATGTTCTTAGTGCGCACCAGGCCGCCGTAAAACAGAGCAAGGCCGGGAACCGACATCATCAGCACCAGCGCCGCCGAAACCAGCATCCAGGCGACGTCGCCCTTGTTGACCATGCCCGCCATTGCGGCGGCATCGGGAGCCTTGATTGGCCCTGCAGCGGCGGCGAGCGCCGGCGACGCGGCGAGCAGGGACAGGCCGGCCGCCCCCGCAATGCCGCACATTATCTTGGAAAAGGTCATCATTCCCCCCTTCTTACAGCGCGGTTTCGCCAGTCTCGCCGGTGCGGATACGCACGGCCTGACCGACATCGAGGACGAAAATCTTGCCATCGCCGATGGCGCCCGAATTGGCGGCCGCCTGGGTCGCTTCAACAACGCGGGGCGCGAGGTCGTCGTCGCAGACCACCTCGATCTTGATCTTCGGGACCATGTTGGTGGAATATTCCGCGCCGCGATAGATTTCGGTCTGGCCTTTCTGGCGACCGAAGCCCTTCACTTCGCTGACCGTCATTCCCGCGATGCCGAGCGAGGATAGCGCCTCGCGGACATCGTCAAGCTTGAACGGCTTGATGATAGCCATGACAAGTTTCATGTCGCCCCCTTTATTGGTGTGCGGGGGCACATGAGCAAATGCCGTGCCAATTTGCTAAGGACGGGTTAATGCGCCGCTTGTCCAGGCGCGTTCCCATAATGTCGCTGAAAAAATGGGCAAAGAGTGAAAGCTGCTCAGTTTTTAGGCAGATCGGTCACCAGCGCGCACCTTCCGTAGCGGCTTCCGCTTCTTCCGGGCGGTTGACGCGGCCTAGGACGGCATTGCGGTGGGGGAAACGTCCGAACCGCTTTATGGTTGCATGATGTCGTCGCGCGAATTGGAGGGACTCTTCGTCGCCCGCGCCTTCGAACAGACTGAGCGACAAATCCTGATCTTCCAACGCTTCACTATGCATGAAGGGCATATAGAAGAACAGGCGCCCCGCACCACCGATCTGGACATCATAGCCATGGGCGATCGCGCCCCGCGAGATATCCCGTGCCAGGGGATCGGTCTGAAACGCGCGCGCACTGTCCCGAAACATATTTCGGGGAAGTTGATCGAACAGCAGGACCGCGGCCAGCGCGTCATCGGCCCGACCCAGAAAGGATGTCACGGGCTCGGCCTGCTTTGCCTCCCAAAGATCTGCAAATCGCGCGGAGCAGGTGCGGTCCAGTTCAGCGTCATGGCTCCACCAGCCGTCTTCGCCCACGTCGTTGAACCAGAAATCCAGAAGGGCGGCGGCCCAGTCCGCGGTCACGGCATCGTGGCTGTCTGTCAGCATGTTCATGATGGTCCAATGACGCAGCGGCGGTAGGGTTCCGCGATCCGACTGTCAGTGCGGCTCGGCCCGTCGCGCTATGCGCCTGACAACCGCTGTGAAAGCGGAGGCGGGCGTAGGGGCAGTGCCGTGTCGTTCAGGCGGCGGTGCCGCCCACTGTCAGCCCTTCCATGAGCAAGGTGGGCTGGCCGACCCCGGCGGGTACACTCTGCCCGCCCTTGCCGCACATCCCGATACCCTCGTCCAGTGCCCAGTCGTTGCCGATGCCGATTACCTTGGTGAGCGCGGTCGGGCCATCGCCGATCAACGTTGCGCCCTTGATGGGATCGCCCAGCTTGCCATTCTCCACCTTATAGGCTTCGGTGCAGGAGAAGACGAACTTGCCCGACACGATGTCCACCTGTCCGCCGCCGAAGCTCTTTGCAAAGATGCCGGACTTCATGCGGCTCAGCAGTTCCTCCGGGTCATCCTGTCCGCCCTTGATGAAGGTGTTGGTCATGCGGGGCATGGGCGCGTGGGCATAGCTTTCGCGCCGGCCGTTGCCGGTGGGCTCGACACCCATCAGGCGCGCGTTGAGCCGGTCCTGCATGTAGCCGCGCAGGATGCCGTCCTCGATCAGGGTATTCTCCTGCGTCGGCGTGCCTTCGTCATCGATCGAAAGCGACCCGCGCCGGTCCATGATGCTGCCGTCATCGACCACGGTGACGCCCGGTGCGGCGACGCGCTGTCCGATACGACCGGAAAAGGCGCTCGTTCCTTTGCGATTGAAGTCACCCTCCAGACCGTGGCCGATCGCCTCATGTACCAGAACGCCGGGCCAGCCGGACCCAAGCAACACCGTCATCTCGCCCGCCGGAGCGGCGACCGAACGCATGTTGACGCGCGCCTGGGCCAGTGCCTCGTCGATCGCGCGATTCCAGACCGCAGGGTCCATGACCTTGTCATAGAGATAACGGCCGCCGATGCCGAATACGCCGGTTTCCCGCCGCCCATTCTCTTCCAGAATGACCGATATGTTGAGGCGGACCAGCGGGCGGATGTCAGTCGCCGTAAAGCCGTCCGCCCGGACGATCTCAACGACCGACCAGCTGCCCGCGAGACTGACCGATACCTGTACGACGCGCGGGTCCCGCGCGCGCGCGGCCGCATCGACCTCTGCGCATAGCGCTACCTTTTCGGCGAAGGGCACGATCTCCAGCGGATTGGCGTCGGTATAGAGATGCCGGTTGGTCCGCTGCGGCGGGGGAGCAGGTTGAGCCTTGGCGGGATCGAGCAGGGTCAGCGTTTGGGCTGCCTTGCGAATGGCGGCCTCACTGATGTCGTTGGCATGGGCGAATCCCGTCATTTCGCCTGATACGCCGCGCAGACCGAAGCCGGCATCGGTCGAATAATCGGCGGTTTTCAGCCGACCATCGTCGAACCCGAAGCTTTCGCTGGCCCTATACTGCAGATAGAGTTCGCCATCGTCGCACGAGGCAAGGGCCTGCGCGGTCAATTGCCGTGCAGCGTCAGGGTCCAGAAGGCCCGGACGATAGAGAAGGCCGCGAGCGTCGGTGAAGAGGGGGGCGATATCAGTCATGCCCTTGATATAGGCGCGCCATTCGCTCAACCCAACCACAAAAGGCGCATGGCGAGCTTCGGCTGCCCGCCATGTGAACGAGACCGTTCGTTTAGAGGCTGGCGCCTGAGGCGATGTCGGGTTTGGACACGACGTCGCCATTGTCGGCAATACTGCCAATCAGGACGAAGCGGCGGTCGCAATAGCCGCAATCGACATAGCCATGCTCGTCGATTTCCAGAAAGACGCGCGGATGGCCAAGGGCGGCCGGTATGTCGCCCGATCCGTCACAGGATATGCGGGATTTGGAGACTCGGATGATTTCAGGCGGCTGGATCATGGCCGATGGCGTTAGCAGTGGTGACGGGGCGCTGCAATATCGGCGGTCACATCAGCATCGGCAGGGGACGCGGACAGGGCGTGGGCCTGACCTCGACGGATTGAGCGGCAGGGGCCGAGTCGGGACAGGCGCGTGCGGCCATGACGACGAACGGGGACAGCATCAGCACCAGGGGCAAGGCGGCGCCGAGGAGGGATGCTGCGAACGACATGCAGGATCAATGCGCCCTCCAAGCTTGCCGGGACATGAACGTTACGGATGCGGACTATGGAGACTTGCCGAGAATGTGCAAACAAGGCGGCTGGCCGTTCCGGCCCCTTCGGCTTTCGCTCGAAATTTCCAGTCCGCTGCATCTTCGCAGCATCGATGCTCGAAGATTTTCGGTCGCCTGTCCCCCGGATGGGCTCTGATTGCCGACACCCCTCGCTATCGCTCGGGAATTTTTCGGGAAAATGTTCCCCGGATTTTTCTGATCCGAAAAACTGGTGGGCGATGACGGGCTCGAACCGCCGACATTCTCGGTGTAAACGAGACGCTCTACCAACTGAGCTAATCGCCCCCTGGGCAAGCGCCTATTGCGGGCAAAAGGCGCGCCGGTCAAGCCGGGTCATGCGGTCCACAAACGTCGGCTGGCACCGAACCAGCGAATCAACGCGTCTGCGGTTTCCTGCGCCAGGGTGATGAAGACGCGCCGACCGTCATAAGGATCGGCCTGCCGCTCCACCAGCCCCCTGTCTGTCAGCGTCCTGATCCAGCGCAGCGCCGTGGTAGGCGGCACCGCCGCAGCGATGCACAGGCTGGATACCGAAACCCTTTCCTGATCCAGCCGTGCCGCCAAGAGGTCGAGCAACATGTCCCAGGCGGGATCGGCAAACAGGTCACCGGGCAGGAAATCGGCACGCAGGCGCCGCGCGCGCAGCAGATCCCGGATTTGCGCCGCGCTGATGTCGGTCGACATTTTGGCGGGCGCAGCACCGGCCGAGCCCATGGGGGTGAGGGCGGGCATGCCGATATAGTCGCTGGGCCGGTCCGAAATGCGCGGGCCAAGGTCGAAGCTGGGGGTTGCGCCGGGGCGGGCCCGCTGGGTCAGCGCGTCCAGCGTCCGTGCCAGACGACCGACCTCGTCGCTCAACTGCTGCAATCTTGCGCTTTCCCCATCGACTTCATGGACTCGACCGGCCGACGGCCGATGCTCGCCCAAGGCAACGATGGCAGCGGCCAGTTCCATCCGATCCGGGTCGCACAGCAATTGAGTATTGGGGCTGCGCACACAGCCATAGGCCAGGTCCACCGTATCCCATCCGGCCACAAGGATGACGGCCATGCCGGTCTGCACCGCCTGCGTTTCCACCTGAACAAGCAACCGCTCCAGCGACGGCGTCGCAGATCGGCAGAAAAGCAGGACGCCGTCGCAATGAGTCTGCCGGTCCAGGCGGTCGGACGCGTCTTCAAGACCGATCGCCCCCAGCAACCGGAAGCCGGCGGCATCGGCAAGGGGCCGGAAATCCTCCGCATCGAGCCAATCGCCGAAAACGAGAAGGCCGGGGCGATCATCGCGGGCAGCCAATGGCAGGGAGACCTGTCCATGGTGGCCTTCGATGGGCGGAGTGAGAGAATATTCTTCCAGCATCGCGTCGCTCCCGTTCTATCTTCGTTCCCGAGAATAAAGCAAGAACGGATTCAATCAGCCCGATATTGATCCAGAATAAAACGACGATGGAGGAAAATGCCGGGGCAAACCGCGTTTTCCGTTTCGGCCTTGGTCCGATGTCGCGGGAAATGCCGCCGATCTGGTGGCTTCCGATCACGTGGAGGTAAGCATCAAGGTTCATCCATTTCGGCGGTAATAGTCAGATGGCAGTGGATCGCGCGAATTCGATGTAGAGCGCGCGCAGCCGGTTCGCGACCGGACCTGGCATCCCATCGCCAATCCTGTGTCCGTCGATCCTCACCACCGACTGGCACAGAGTCGAGGCGCTGGTGATGAAGGCTTCCTTCGCCTTGAGCGCTTCGGCCACGGTGAAGGGGCGCCGAAGGACGGACAGGCCGCTTTCTTCCGCCAGGGCGGCGAGCGCGCTGGCAGTGCAACCGGCGAGAACCGCCTCGCTGTAGGGACGGGTGACGATCCCTTCGTCGGTTACGATGAAGGCGGTTGACGATGCGCCTTCGGTGATGAATCCGTCCTCGACCATCCACGCTTCCTGCGCTCCGGCATCCCGCGCCGCCTTCTTGGCCATGGCCTGGGCAAGCAGGCCAACGCTCTTGATGTCGCGGCGCTTCCACCGAAGGTCCGGCATCGTGGCGACGGAGATGCCGGTGCGGACGGCGGGCAGGTCCAGGAAGGGCCGATCCTGCGCGAAGAGGAAGAGCGTGGGATTGAGCGACGCAGGCGCGATGAAGTCGCGCGACACGTCTGCGCCGCGCGTGATCTGAAGATAGACCAGCCCTTCGGACAGGGCGTTACGGACGACCAGTTCCTTCTGCACAGCCTGAATGTCATCGAGCGGCAGCGGCAGCGTGATGCCGATCGCCGCGGTCGAGCGTTCCAGGCGCGCCAGATGGCCGGGATTGTCGACCAGCCGTCCGTCGATGACCGCCGCGACCTCGTATATGCCGTCCGCGAACAGGAAGCCGCGATCCAGCGGGGAGATGCGGGCGTCTTCCAACGGCAGGAAAACGCCGTTCAGATAGGCGATAGACATGGGGGAAACGTCCTTTCAGGCGGCAGTGCACCGGCTGTTGCCGAGTGGGCGCATAGGAATCAAGACCCTTAACTTCGCATATTTCCCGCAGATTTTGACATTTTGTTGCGAGTGCCTGATCCTATCGCAAAGGCATGTGCAGTATAGGGCGAGCCATGCCGCATAGGACAGGCGGGGTCAGGCGGCGCGGCCCTTGAGCGCCTTCTGTCGACGCCGCTGGATCGAGGAGCCGATGCCTAGCGCTTCGCGATATTTGGCGACGGTGCGCCGGGCGATGTCCATGCCGCGCGCGCGTAGCATGTCGACCAGCGTGTCGTCGGAAAGGATCGCCTGCGGATCTTCCGCGCCAATCAGCGCCTTGATGTGGCTCTTCACCGCTTCGGCCGACACTGCGCCATCGCCGGTGGCGGAGGAAACGCCGCTGGAGAAGAAATATTTGAGCTCGTAGAGGCCGCGCGGGCAGGAGAGATATTTGTTGGAGGTTACGCGGCTGACTGTGCTTTCGTGCATGCCGATGGCGTCGGCGACGGCCTTGAGCGTCATCGGCTTCAGGTGAGCGACGCCTTCGCGGAAAAAGGCCTCCTGCTGCTTCACGATCTCGCCGGCCACCTTTATGATGGTCTTCTGCCGCTGGTCGAGCGCCTTCACCAGCCAGTTGGCGCTCGCGAGGCAATCGGCAAGCCAAGCCTTGCTGTTCCGGTCCTGCGGGCCGCTTGCCAGTTCGACATAATAGCTGCGGTTGACGAGCAGCCGGGGAAGCGTGGCGCCGTTGATCTCGATCCCCCAGCCTTCGCGCGTCTTCCGCACGAACAGGTCGGGAATGACGGGCGCCGCGCGATCGCCGGAAAATCGCAGGCCCGGCTTGGGATCATAGCCGCGCAGCTCCGCGATCATGTCCGCCATGTCCTCCTCATCCACGCCGCAGATGCGGCGCAGTTGCGGCAGCGCGCCCTTGGCCAGCAGGTCGAGATTGGCGAGCAGGCGCGCCATGCAGGGATCGTAGCGGTCGGCGTCCTTCGCCTGGAGCGCGAGACATTCGGACAGGGTACGCGCGCCGACGCCCGTGGGCTCGAAGCCGTGAATGACGGCCAATACCCGTTCGACGTCGAAGAGCGGAACGCCAAGCGCATGGGCAGCTTGGAGCAGGTTCGCGTCAAGATAGCCGGCCTCGTCGATCTGCCCGATCAGATGCGCGGCAATGATGAGATCCATGCCGGAAAGGGCGGCGCGCGCCTGGTCCATCAGATGTTCGTGCAGGCCCACATCGGGCGCGGCGAAACTGTCGAAGTCGGGCGCTTCCTCGGCATAGCCGCCCGACGCGCCCAGCATGTCCATGCCGCCGCCCGATCCGGCCATGCGGTCGGCCGGGCCGTCGTCGATGAAGGTGGTCGTTCCGTGATCGACATCGAGCGGATTGTCCGCGGCACCCAGGCCCTGTGCGATCAGTTCGTCGCTCGCGCCGGTTTCGGCAGCAAGAGTGGGACGCTCCTCCGCTCGGTCGATCCCGTCCGGAACGGGGGTGGCGTCGGCGGGACTGCCGGGTTCGAGGAGGGGGTTTTTCTCCAGTTCCCCGGCGACGAACGCCTCTATCTCCAGATTGCTCAGCGCCAGCAGCTTGATTGCCTGCTGGAGCTGGGGCGTCATCACGAGCGACTGGCTCTGACGCAGATCGAGGCGCGGGCCTAGCGCCATCAGCGTTCGCTATCGACGGCGAAAGGAAAGCGCAGCGCCGCCATATCTAGAGCTGGAAATTCTCGCCCAGATAGAGGCGACGCACATCGGCGTTGGCGACGAGCTCGGTCGGGCTTCCGGCGAAAAGCACCTGTCCGTCATAGATGATGCAGGCGCGATCGACGATCTCCAGCGTCTCGCGGACATTATGGTCAGTGATGAGAACGCCGATGCCCCGGGTCTTCAACTGTTTCACCAGATCGCGGATGTCGGCGATGGAGAGCGGGTCGATGCCGGCGAAGGGTTCGTCCAGCAGCACGATGGACGGGTTGGCGGCCAGCGCGCGGGCGATCTCGCAGCGGCGACGCTCGCCGCCCGACAAGGCCATCGCGGCCGAATCGCGCAAGCGCCCAAGGCCGAATTCGGAGAGCAACTGCTCCAGCCGCGCCTCCCGCGCGGCCTTGTCCGGCTCGGCCAGTTCCAGCACCGCACCGATATTCTGCGCCACGGTCATGCCGCGGAAGATCGATGTTTCCTGCGGAAGATAGCCAAGACCCAGGATGGCGCGGCGATACATGGGCAGGTTGGTGATGTCCTGCCCGTCGAGGATGATGCGGCCATGATCCGGGCGGACGAGGCCCATGACGGAATAGAAACAGGTGGTCTTGCCCGCGCCATTGGGGCCGAGCAAGCCGACGACCTCTCCCTTGCCCACGGTCAGCGACACGTCGGACAGGACGACCCGCTTGTCATAGCTCTTCGCGATCGAGATGACCGACAAGCCGTCGCCGACTTCCAGCGGAATTTGCGGCCTTTGCGCCGTCCGGTCCGGGGCCATCACGTCGTCCATACGGTACGTCCTTACACGAAATCCTGAAACACGCGCGAAAATGGCGTCGCGCGCGACAATTGGCAAGCTTTGTGCATGGGAACGGGCGTGGAGCAAGGAGAAAATGTCGAAGCAGGCCGGTCGACGCGACGGGCCGCCAAACCGGTCGGCAGGCTTTCTATCGCGCGGACGGGAAGCCTGCCGGGCGGCATCATTGCAGGTCGAGGACGACCACCGACTTGGGCGGCAGGGTGACGGTCAGCGTGCCGTTGCCGAGCTGAGCGCCCGTGAACGGCGCAGGCTTCACCACATCCGGCGCGGCGAACGTGTTGTGGGCGTTGATCGCCTGCGCCGTCAGCACCCGGCCCAACACGGTGGCGGCGTTCAGTCCATCCAGCTTGACCGTGACTGTGTTGGGCTGGCTGGGATCGAGATTGGAGAGGCCGACATGGACCTTGCCATCCTTGCCGCGCACCGCCGAGCCGCTGACCGCCGGCATCACGAACTTGTCCTTGTTGTACCAGGGCGTCGTCAAGTCGATGGGAAGGACGGTCGCATCCTGCCACGGCTTGTACATCTCGAACACATGATAGGTCGGCGTCAGGATCATCTTCTTGCCGTCGGTCAATATCATCGCCTGAAGGACATTCACCATCTGCGCGATGGCGGTCATACGGACGCGGTCCGCATGCTTGGCGAAGATGTCGAGATTGACCGAAGCGACCAGCGCATCGCGCAGCGTGTTCTGCTGGCGCAGGAAACCGGGGTTGGTGCCGGGATCGGGCGCATACCATGTGCCCCATTCATCGACCGCCAGGAAGATGCGCTTTTGCGGGTCATATTTGTCCATGACCTTGGAATGGCCGGTGATCAGTTCGTCCATCTTCCAGGTCGCGGCCAGCGTGTCGGCCCAGGCGGTCTCGTCGAAATTGACCGGATCGGCCTTGGGCGGCCAGCCGCCCTGGGCCAGGGTATAATAATGAAGTGACAGGGCATCGAGCTGGTTGGCCGCGTCCCGCATCATCACTTCGGTCCAGTTGTAATCGCCGCCGTTCGCGCCGGACGCGATACGCACCAGCTTTTTGCCGGCGGGAACCTTCAGGAAGGCCGAGTAGCGTTTGGTGACGTCGGCGGCATATTCGGCCCGCATGTTGCCGCCGCAGCCCCACAGTTCGTTACCGATGCCGAAGGAGGGCAGCGCCCACGGTTCCTTGTGGCCGTTCTTCGCACGTTCGTCGGCCAGGCTGCCGGCGGGGGCGGTGATATATTCGATCCATTCCGCCATTTCCTGGGGCGTGCCGTTGCCGACATTGCCGGAGATATAGGCGTCCGCGCCGACCTGGCGCAGCAGTTCGAAATATTCATGGGTACCGACCGCGTTCGGTTCAGTGACGCCGCCCCAGTTGGTATTGACCTTGACCGGGCGCTTGTTGCGGGGGCCGACGCCTTCGCGCCAATGATATTCGTCGGCAAAGCAGCCGCCGGGCCAGCGAATGACCGGAACGGCCAGGTTGCGCAGCGCCCCTATGACGTCGTTGCGGAATCCGTTGGTGTTGGGAATGGACTTGTCGTTGCCGACCCACAGGCCGCCATAGATGCCATGGCCCAGATGCTCGGCGAACTGGGTGAAGATCCGCTTGTCATAGACGGGCCCCGGCTTGTCGGCGTGGATGGTCGCGGTGGTCGGCTTGCCGTCCGTGTCGGCCACGGCCGTGCCGCACGCCAGCGCGCTGGCGCAAAGCAGCAGCGCGGCGGTGGTGCGGCGCAGGGTCTTCATCATGATGCGTCCTCTCCTGAAGCTCTATTTGGTGATGGATGGTCTTGAGGGTCGGCAACGGCCCTAGAGCGGCTGGACGGTGACCTCCGCCGGTTGCGCGCGCGTGAGCGGGTTGCGAGCCGGCAGGGTGAAGGGGGCCGCCTCGATTTCGAAGACGTCGCCTTCCTGCGTGGTCACGCCGTCGCTGAACGAGAGGGTCGCGGTGCCGAAGAAATGGACATGCACGTCGCCGGGCCGGCGGAACAATGCATATTTGAAATGGTGATGCTCCAGGTTGGCCAGGCTGTGCGACATATTCGCTTCGCCCGAAAGGAAGGGCTTTTCCCACATCACCTGCCCGTCGCGCAGGATGCGGCTGACCCCTTCGACATGAGCGGGCGGGTCGCCGACCAGCAGTTCCGGCCCGAGCGCCGCCTGACGGAGCTTGGAATGGGCGAGCCAGAGATAATTGTGCCGTTCGGTGACATGGTCCGAAAATTCATTCGCGAGCGCGAGGCCCAGGCGATGGGGTGTGCCATCGTCACCGATGATATACACGCCCGCCAGTTCCGGTTCCTCTCCGCCATCCTTGGCGAAAGACGGCATGGTCAGCGCTTCTCCGGGGCCGACCAGTTGCGATCCGTCTCCCTTGTAGAACCATTCCGGTTGCTGGCCCACCTGCCCGGCGGCGGGCTTGCCACCTTCCAGACCTTCCAGGAACATGCGCATGCTGTCGGTCTGCTTTTCGGCCGCCGCGGCTTCTCGGTGCATCTTGTCGCGGCCTTCCGCGGACCCAAGATGGGTGAGGCCGGTGCCCGTCAGCAGCACATGCGCGTCGTCTTCATGATCGATCGGTGCGAGCAGGCGACCAGCCGCAAATTCGGCCGCGATGTCGACGCTGTCGCCTTGACCCGCCTGTTCGACAGCCTGGGCAAGGCCGATGCCCCCGGCGATCGCCCGCAGCGCCAGAGCGCGGATCGTGGCGACACCGGTCACGAAATGTGCAGCGTCGCCCCGTGCGGCGATAACCGATCGCTCGCCCCGGTCGGACCGATGCTGCAACAGGCGCAATGTCATGAAATCTTCCTTCCGCGCGCGATGGCGCCTTTTCGTCGATGGCCGCGCTGCTGCGCGCCGACAGGCACGCCCGCAACGATATGACCGATTTACTCCGACATATTTCAGGAGAGTAGTAATGGCAATCCTCGTGTTGTAGCACGAGCCATTTCGCGTCGGGGAAAGCGGGAGGAGCGGAAATGGTGCAGGACGATCCCTCGAAGCAGGGAACGGTTAAGGATGATGGCGGCGATGTCCGTCCGGTCAGGGGCCCTGGGCGACGGCTGCACGGCGCGATCGCCCACAAACTGGGCATGGCGATCCTGTCCGGCCAGTATCAGCCCGGCGACACGCTGTCGGGCGAGGTCGCGTTCGCGGAAGAGCTGGAAGTGTCACGCAGCGCCTATCGCGAGGCGATTCAGGTGCTGACCGCGAAGGGCCTGGTGGAAAGCCGGCCCAAGGCGGGCACCCGGGTATTGCCGCGCACGCGCTGGAACCTGCTTGACCCTGAAGTGCTGGCCTGGGCCTTCGCGGGGGAGCCCGACATCCAGTTCGTGCGCGACCTGTTCGAACTGCGCGCCATCGTCGAACCGGCTGCCGCGCGGCTGGCTGCGCAGCGGCGCGGCAAGGATGACCTCAAGGTCATGAAGGACTCGCTTGCCGCGATGCGCCGCCATACGCTGGCGACCGATGCCGGCCGCGCCGCCGACCGCGATTTCCACAATGCGATTCTCAAGGCCACGGGCAACGATGCGCTGATCGTGCTGACCGCCAGCATCGGCGCGGCGGTCAACTGGACCACCCAGTTCAAGCAGCGTGCCCGCGCCCTGCCGCGCAACCCGATCCCCGACCATGTCCGCGTGTTCGACGCCATCGCCGCCGGCGATGCCCAGGGCGCGGCCGACGCCATGGGCGCGCTGGTGCAACTGGCGCTGGAGGATACGGCCAGCGCCATGCAAGGATAAGGCGAAGCCGATCCGGCAGGACAAGAAAAGGCCGGCGCGGTCGTCCCGCGCCGGCCTTTTCTGTTTTCGACGCCCCCGCGTCAGTCAGCGATTTGCTGGTCCGGCAGGGCGTTCGTCACCTTGCAGCCCCACAGCGCGTAGAAGAGCACATAGAGTTCGCAAACGGCAGTCAGCAGGAAGCTGGTCTGCAAGCCGTAGATGTCCGCGAGCCAGCCCTGCACCACAACCAGCGCACCGCCCGCGATGGCCATGATCAGCAGGCCGGAGCCTTCCTCCGTAAGCGGTCCCAGACCCTTGATGCCGAGGGTGAAGATGGTCGGGAACATGATCGAATGGAACAGGCCTACCAGGATCAGCGACCACATGGCGACCGGTCCGGTGGTGAACACCGTGACCAGCATCACCAGGAACGCGCCGATGGAAAAGGCGGCGAGGACATGGCCGGCATCGAACTTCTGCATGATGGCGGAGCCGACGAAGCGGCCGACCATCATCCCGCCCCACAGGAAGGTGAGGTAATTGCCCGCCTGCTCGTGCGTCAGATTGGCGATCTGCGGCTGGCTGACGAAGTTGACGAACAGGTTGGCGACGCCGATTTCCGCGATCAGGTAAATGAAGATGGCGGGAATGCCGAATACCAGGTTGCGGTGGGTCCAGAGTGAATATTTCTTCCGTTCTTCTTTGTTGTGACGCTGCGTCGCGGCGCCCATTGCGGGCAGGGGGAAGCGCGCGATCACGACGGCAAGCACGACCAGAACGATCGCCACCAGCACATAGGGAAGGACCACCGACTGCGCGTCGGCCAGCCGTTCCGCCTGGGTCAGGACGACATCGCCTTGCGCCGTGCCGCCCTTCGACCGGCCAAGGATCAGATAGGCGCCGAACATCGGCGCCAGCATCGTACCGGCCGAATTCATCGCCTGAACCAGATTGAGGCGTGAGGAGGCTGTTTCGGGTTTTCCGACGACGGCAACATAGGGGTTGGCCGCGACCTGGAGCAGGGTGATGCCGCTGGCGATGACGAACAGCATGACCAGCGTCACGCCATAGGATGGGATGGAAGCCGCCAATGTCATGCCGAGCGCGCCGGCCGCCATGATGAGCAGCCCGATCACCATCGACTTCTGGTATCCGACCCGTTCGATCAGCTTGGCGGACGGGATGGATGCGAAGAAATAGGCGATGAACCAGACCGATTCGATCAGCGTCGTCTGGGTGTAGCTCAGGTCGAACACGCTCCGCAGATGCGGTAGCAACGTGTTGTTGATGACGGTGATGAAGCCCCACATGAAAAAGAGGCTGGCAAGCAGGGCCAATGCAGGGCCGTAGCGCGTGCCGGGATTATAGGTCGCGGAAGCCCCCGCGCCTGACGAGATCGGTCCAGCCATTGATCCTCCTCCGCAAGCAATCTTGATGCGAACCGCCACGTCAAAGGCTTGCGTCCGCTCAATATGTCCGAGTATATGGCCACCAACCGCCCGTCAATGGGCGACCGCGCGCGTAGAGAGGACGTCCATGAAAAAGGCCAGCATCATCAGAATTGCCCTGAAATCCACTTTGTCCCTGGGGGCCATGGGCGCGGTCATGACCGTAGGGGCCGCGTTGGCGGCAGAGGCGAGCCGGGCGCCGGCCGGAAGCGCGAACGGCGCGGCGGTGGAGACGATCACCCTCCGCAACGGACAAGGGATGTCGGCGAAGATACTGACCTACGGCGCGACACTGCAGTCGCTGTCGGGGCCGGACAAGTCGGGCAAGACGGCGGACGTCCTGCTGGGCTATGACGACCTTGAAGGCTATGTCGAGCACCCCAATTATTATGGCGTGACCGTGGGGCGGTATGCCAACCGGATCGCCGGCGGGAAGTTCATGCTCGACGGCAAGACCTATCAGTTGCCGCTCAACGACAAGGTCAATTCGCTGCATGGCGGCGGCAAGGGATTCGACAAGCAGGTGTGGACGGTCGTGTCCATGAAGAGCGGTCCCAAGGCCAGCGTGGTGCTGGGTCTCACCAGCCCGGACGGTGACGCGGGTTATCCCGGCAAGCTGGACGTCACCGTCACCTACACGCTGGACGAGGCCAACAACCTAGCCATCGCCTTCGACGCAAAGACCGACAAGCCCACTATCGTCAACATGACCAATCACGCCATCTTCAACCTGGCGGGCGAGGGCGCGCCAGAAGGGACGGTCAATCACCTGCTGACCATCCCTGCCAAAGCCTTCACGCCAGTCGATGACCACCTTATCCCGACGGGCGAACTCAAGCCCGTGGACGGCAGCGTCTTCGATTTTCGCACGCCCCGGCGCGTGGCGGACGGCATTCGCGACGGACGTGATCCGCAGATCGTCGCCGGCCATGGGTACGACCATAATTTCGCGCTCGACAAGGGGCTGACCAAGGTTCCGGGGTTGGCGGCTCGGCTGGAAGATCCCCAATCCGGCCGCGTGCTCGATGTGTTGACGACAGAGCCGGGTGTCCAATTCTACACCGGCAATTTCCTCGACGGGTCGCTGGTGGGGAAGGGAGGCCACCTCTATCGCATGAGCGACGGCATCGCGCTTGAACCGCAGAAATTTCCGGACGCGCCCAACAAGCCCAGTTTCGTGTCGGCGCGGGTCGATCCGGGCAAACCCTATCATCATGAGATGATCTATCGCCTGTCGGTCAAGCGCTGAGCGGCGCGCAGCGGACGCTGCTCCTCTGAACAACGTCGCGGCCTGGTGCCCCCGTCGCCGCAACCTCGCCCTTCAAAACGGGCAAGGTTGCCGCCCTCATCAAAGAGGGTTGCAAGGCGACGGGAAATCTCCTAGAGGGGCGGGGACAACGTTGTCATGCCTCTCCAAGATTGGCGACGTTGCGATCCCGGACAGCTGATCGGCGAACTGCACACGCCCGTCGCTGTCCGGGTTATTTTTCCCCCATGTCGTTTCTAGCCAGCCCATCGCGCCGTGACCGGAACGGTTTTGAGCAGCGCTGCCCCCGCGACGAGCAGCGCGATACCTACCGAAGCGCAGAGGAAACAGGCCCCGGCCAGCAGGAACTGCCCTGTCGTGACAGCGGCGGTGCGATGCACCGACGCGGCGAGGTGGGAACCCATCGGCCGAACGCATAGCAGCAGGGCAAGTCCGGCCAATCGCAATCCGACCGATGTCGGCCAACCATGACGGGTCATGCAGACGGCTCTCCTCCAAATGTCGAAGGAGACTCTACCTACGGCTGGTCGCGTAGCATTTCGAGAGCATCAACCGTCCCGCTCCATTGTATTTGCGTAGGAATTTGCGTCGTCCAGAGAGATTCATATGGAAATACTATGGACCGACCCGATCATTCATATGGAAATCCCCTCGGCGCTCATGCATCGACGGGAGAAGTGACGGAGAATGATCAGCTATGCAGGGCGAGGTCGAAGGAAATGCGGGGAGCGGCCATGGTCCTGCTCAGGGATTGGGGCCGCTGGCGCTGGGCGCGCTGGGCGTGGTGTTCGGTGACATCGGCACCTCACCGCTCTACGCGTTGAAGGAAAGCTTCGTCGGCCATCATCCCCTGACGGTCGATCCGCTGCATATCTACGGGGTGTTGTCGCTGATCTTCTGGACGATGACGCTGATCGTCACGGTCAAATATGTGTTTATCGTCATGCGCGCGGACAATCATGGCGAAGGCGGCAGCATGGCATTGCTGGCGCTGATCCGGCGCAATCTGGAAGGGTCGGGCCGAACCCCGTTGATCGCGGCGCTTGGCGTGCTGGCGACGGCGCTCTTCTATGGAGACGCCATCATCACGCCCGCCATTTCAGTGCTTTCGGCCGTGGAAGGCCTGACGGTGGTTGAGGCGAATCTTACGCCGCTCGTCCTGCCGATCGCGATCGCCATCCTGGTGGGGCTTTTCCTGATCCAGCGATTCGGCACGGCGCGGGTCGGCGCGTTGTTCGGTCCGGTGATGGTCGTCTACTTCATCGTGCTGGCGCTGCTCGGCGTCATGAACATATGGCGTCATCCAGAGATCGTCGCGATCGTCAATCCTCTATGGGCGTTCCGTTTCTTCGCCCTGGATCCGGTGCTGGCCTTCCTGGCGCTGGGTTCGGTGGTGCTGGCGGTGACGGGCGCGGAGGCGCTCTATGCCGACATGGGTCATTTCGGGCGAAAGGCGATCAGCATCGCCTGGCTCTACGCGGCATTCCCCTGCCTGCTGCTCAACTATCTGGGGCAGGGTGCGCTGCTGATCGACCAGCCGGCTGCGGCGGCCAATCCCTTCTTTCTGATGGCGCCGGACTGGGCGCGTCTGCCGCTGGTGATTCTTGCCACGCTGGCCACGATCATCGCCAGCCAGGCTGTCATTTCCGGCGCCTTTTCAGTGACGCAGCAGGCGGTGCAATTGGGATTTCTGCCCCGCCTTCGCATCCTGCACACCAGCGCGTCGGCAGCGGGGCAAATCTATGTACCGCTGGTCAACCATGCGCTGCTGATATTCGTCATCATGCTGGTGGTCGGTTTCGGCAGTTCGACGGACCTTGCGGCGGCCTATGGCATCGCGGTCACGGGCACCATGGTGATTACCGCCTGCATGCTGGGCGTGCTGACTTTCTCCATCTGGCGCTGGCCGCCGCTGGCGGCAGGCGGCGTGACCGGCCTGTTCCTGTTGATCGATGGGGCCTATTTCGCATCCAACGCGACCAAGATTCCCGATGGCGGATGGTTTCCGCTGATGGTGGCGACGGTGGCGTTCGTCATCTTGACGACCTGGGCGACGGGCCGCCGGATCATGCGCGAACGGTTGCAGGAAGGCGCGATGGAACTGGACCTTTTCATCCAGTCCACCATGACGTCGCTGAAACGCGTGCCGGGCACCGCCATCTTCCTGTCGTCCAGCACCGCCGGCGTCCCGCCGGCTCTGCTCCACAACGTCAAGCACAACCGCATCCTGCACGAACGCAACATCATCCTGACGGTACGGACGCATGGCGTGCCGCACCTGCATGAAGCGCTGCGGTCGCAGGTGGAGGATCATGGCGCGGGCTTCTATCGCCTTGTCCTGAACCATGGTTTCATGGAGGAGGTGGACATTCCGGCCGTGCTGAAATCGGTCCAGGATTGCGGCGGGCCGATCACGGTGAAGGACAGCAGCTATTTCCTCAGTCGCCAGACCCTGATCCCCTCGGCGCGGCCGGGCATGGCGATGTGGCGCGAAAAGCTGTTCGCCTGGATGATCCGGAACGCGGAAAGCCCGATGGACTTCTTCAAGCTGCCGGTGAACCGGGTGGTGGAACTGGGATCGCAGCTGGAAATCTGATCGTCGTTATTTCCGTCGCCATCTCCGAAACAGCGACACGCCCATAAAGCCGCCGCCCAGCACCGCCGCGATCGCCCCGCCGGCCGAAGCCAGCGCCCATGCGCCCGCCGCCAGCAGGCCGGTCAGGAAATCCACGATGATCAGGGTGAGATGGATCATGCCGCAAGGAGCGCAGGGCCTACTGCCCTAGTTCCTTGGCTTCCTGATATTTGAGTTCGAGAAACCGGTTCTGCACGGCGAGCTTGTCCAGATCGCCGCTGGCGAGGGTCTCGCTCATCCGTGCGATTTCAGCGTCTATGACGGAAAGCCCTTCGACGAGTTGCGTTTCCGGGACACGGCCGTTGCGTTCCTGACGCCGAAGCGGCTGGGGAATGGATTGATAGCCGGTGACGAGTTCGGGAAGATGATCGGCCAGGAGCTTGCGGATTTCCTGCGCCGCCGGATCACCTTCGCCCATGCGTTCGAGCTGCGGGGCCAGCGTTTCCAGCCGCACGCCGATGCTGTCGACCAGGGTTATGGCAGGCGCGGGCAGCGCCTTTCGCTGGTTCTCAAGCCAGATTTCGGTCTTGAGGGGCAGGGCGGCGAGTTCCGTCTGCGCCAGCGCCTCGGTGCGGACGCGGGTTTCGGTAGGGACGAGGGCGATCAGGACCAAAGCTGCGATGATGACGCCCAGCGCGATCATGACGCCTGATACGCCCAGGGGCATGATGAAGCCCGCGACCGCACTGGCGAGCACGATCGCCAGCACTGCCCAGAAAGCATATTTGACCTTGCGGATCAGGCCGGCATTGCGCCGTTCCCGCGCCCGCGTGGACAGGCTGCGCGCCCGGTCGCTATGGCGGCGCAGCACCGCTTCTGCATCGGCCAGAACGCGGTCGGAGCGGCTCATCGCGCCAAACTCCGTTCGTTTCTCGACTTTGCTCGAAACGAACGGATGAAGATGGTCGACATCCTCACCCCTCGATCGCGCTCAGCAACGGGTTTTCCACCCGCGCTTCCTGTGCCGCTTGCGCCTGACCCTCCGCGCGGGCGATATAGCCCTTGGACTTCTCCACTTCGTTCGACAGCGTGTTCACCGTCGTCTTCATATTTTCCAGCGCCTTCAGCTTGAAGGTGTCGATATTGTCCATCGTGTCGTAGATATTCTGGAAGGCGCGCTGCAGCGTTTCGATGGGGATGGTGCTGGACGCGGCCTGCTCATGAATCTGCGCGGTCTGGTTCTTGAGCAGTTCGCCCGTGCGATCGATCATGTTCGCGGTCGTCGTGTTGAGGGCGGTGATCTGCTCCAGCACCAGGCGTTGCCCGACCAGTGCCTGCGCCACCGTCACCGCCGTCCGCAGCGCCGCGACTGTGGTGGTGCTGGCGCGGTCGACGCCCTTCACCAACTCGACATTGTTCTTCTTGACGAGATCGAGCGCGAGATAGCCCTGCACCGTCACCGCCATTTGCGTCAGCAGGTCCTGCGTGCGCTGGCGGATGTAGAAGAGCGCGCTTTCCCGGATCGCCTTGGCCTTGGCAGGATCGATCGAATCCAGCTCCAGCGCTTTGGCCTCCAGCCGGGCGTCCATCGTCTTGCTGATATGGATCATCTGCTCCAGACGACCCATCGTTTGCCACATATTCTGCCGCTCGACATCGATGGCGGCATTGTCCTTGATCAGCGTGTCCTTGCCGCTGGCGAGGCTGCCCAGGATCGAATTGATGTGGCCCTGCGCGCTCTTATAGCCGTCGAAATAATCGCGCATCTTGTTGCCGAAGGGGATGATGCCGAACAGCTTCTTGGGCGCGAGCAGGCTGCCGCGCTTGCCGGGATCGAGATCCTCCACCGTGCGCCGCAGTTCGGCAAGGTCGGCGCCGACCTTCGTGTCGCTGTCCATGGCGCGGACGGGGCGGTCGAGGAAGCGGTTGCTGTGCCCGGCCGCCTCGGCGATCTCCTTGCGGCCCATGTTGGTGAGCTGGTCGACGCGCTTGCCGAATTCGGGGGAGTTTGCATCCTGCGCGACAAGATCGTCGATAAAGGCGTCGACTTTCTCGTCCAGCTTGCTGCGCGTCCCCTCCTCGATGGGGACGAGCCCTGACGCCTTTTCCGGCGCGACGACGGGCACCGGATCGGGCGGGGTCAGGTTGAGCGTGTCGGCAGTAGCGGTCGGCGCGGTCGAAGCCATGTCATCTCCCAGAAGCCATTGGCGGCATTTACTGTCATATGTGCATAAAACAGTCGCGCCGCAAGTCAGCGCCTCCGTTTATAAAGGCGCACCCGATGGCATTGCAATCGCTTGAGGTGAGGCTAGGTTGCGGGTCGAAGACAGGAGGGAGGGGGCATGGACCCGAACAGGGATGACGCGTTGATCGCGGCGGTGGGTAGCGATCCCCGCTATATCGCACTGGTGGCGCGTCGTGCGCGATTGGGCTGGCTGCTGTCGGCACTGATCTTCATCGCCTTCGTCGGCTATCTGCTGCTGATCGCGTTCGACAAGGCTTTGCTGGGCGCCCCCGTGGGATCGGGCGTGACATCGGTCGGCATTCCCGTGGGACTGGGCCTCATCCTGTTGGCCATCGCGCTGACCGGCGTATATGTCGTCCACGCCAATCGCCACCATGACGCGCAGATGGCCGCCATCCTTGCGGATCATGCCGCATGAAGGCGCTGGTCGCAGCGCTCGCGGTCCTGATGCCCGTTCCCGTTTTCGCCGCCGCGCTGGAGGGGGAGGCCCAGCGCCAGCCGATCAACTGGGTCGCGATATTGATGTTCGTCGCCTTCGTCGGGCTCACGCTGTGGATCACCAAGGCGGCAGCGGCGCGCACCCGCACCGCGTCCGACTTCTATACGGCGGGCGGGGGCATCACTGGGTTCCAGAACGGCCTTGCCATGGCGGGGGACTATATGTCTGCCGCGTCCTTCCTGGGCATTTCGGCCCAGATCTTCAACGATGGCTATGATGGCCTCATCTACTCCACCGGCTTCCTCGTCGGCTGGCCCATCCTTCTGTTCCTGATGGCGGAGCGGCTGCGCAACCTTGGCCGCTTCACCTTCGCTGATGTCGCTTCCTACCGGTTCGCACAGCCGCCGGTACGCAGTTTCGCGGCGGTCAGCACGCTGCTGGTCGTCAGCTTCTATCTCGTCGCGCAGATGGTGGGGGCGGGGCAGTTGATCAAATTGCTGTTCGGCCTGCCCTATGCCGCCGCGGTCCTGATCGTTGGCGGCCTCATGATGCTCTACGTCCTGTTCGGCGGGATGCGCGCGACGACCTGGGTGCAGATCATCAAGGCGGTGCTGCTGCTGGGCGGCGCGAGCTTCATGGCGATCATGGTGCTGGCGCAGACGGGTTTCAGCCTGGAGACGCTGTTCGCTCGCGCGGTGGACGTCAAGACCCAGGCGGCCCTTGCCGACGGCGCAAGCGTGGCAGAGGCGGCGGAGCGGGGCCGGTCGATCATGGCTCCGGGCAACTTCATCAAGGATCCGGTATCGGCCATCTCCTTCGGCCTGGCGCTGATGCTGGGGACGGCCGGCCTGCCGCACATATTGATGCGCTTCTTCACGGTTCCCGACGCGAAGGAAGCACGCAAGTCCGTGCTCTGGGCGACGGGCTGGATCGGCTATTTCTACATCCTCACCTTCATCATCGGTTTCGGCGCGATCGTGCTGGTCGGGACGGACGGGAGCTATCTGGACGGGGAAGGGGCCTTGCGCGGGGGCGGCAACATGGCTGCCATCCATCTGGCCCATGCGATCGGCGGCAATGCGTTTCTTGGCTTCATATCCGCCGTCGCCTTCGCCACCATCCTGGCCGTGGTGGCGGGCCTGACACTGTCGGCCGCCTCTGCGGTCAGCCACGATCTTTATGCGACGGTATTCAGACGGGGAGAGGCGAGTTCGGCCGACGAACTGCGCGTGTCGCGCCTGACCACGCTCGCGCTTGGCGCGCTTGCGGTACTACTGGGGCTGGTGTTCGAAAAGCAGAATGTCGCTTTCATGGTCAGCCTCGCCTTCGCGCTGGCGGCGTCGGGCAACTTCCCCGTGCTGATCCTGTCGCTGCTGTGGAGCGGATGCACGACGCGCGGCGCGGCGTGGGGCGGGACGATCGGGCTGTTGACCGCGTTCGTCCTGACCCTCTTGTCCCCGGCGGTCTGGACCACGACCTTCGGTCTTGGGCACGCGCCGTTCCCCTATAGTTCAGCGGCGATTTTCTCGGTGCCGGCCGGTTTTATCGCCATCTGGCTGATCTCGCTCATCGACCGTAGCCCTCGCGCGGCAGTGGACCGGGCAGGCTATGCAGCGCAGCGGGTGCGGGCGGAAACGGAAATAGGGGCGTTCGCCGCCAGCGATCATTGACCTTCCGGGAAAAGACGGCTCCATGACCGGCCCCCCGATCTCGTCAACGCGGATGGCAGCTAAAGCCCGCCCTCGTCGTTTTTCGACGGGACCGGGACAGTGTCCGCCTCTTGCGGGGAGACGAGATGCGCGCGGGAGACAGCCCGACGCCGGGGGGGGCGCGCCCCGGATTGGTTCCGCCCCTGCTTTACTGACGAAGGAGCGTCTTTAGCGCGCCCCTTCCGCATAATAGCGTTCCATGTCGAGCCGCATCTGGTGCAGCGCCTCAGGGTTCAGATAGACCATGTGCCCGGCGGGATAGTAGCGGAACTGAAGGTTCTGGCGCAGCTTGGGCTCAAGCATCATGTACTTCAAATCCCGTTCGGTCGAGAAGAACGGCGTCGCCATGTCATAATAGCCGTTGAGCGACAGCAGGCGCAGATGCGGGTTGGTGCGCATCGCGGCGGAAAGGTCGGCGGTCACATCCGCGACATTCTGCTTGCCGCCTTCAGGCGCCTGATGACTCCAGTCCCACTTGAAATCGCCGCCCTCGCGCGCGCTCAGCCGATAGGATAGGTCGGTCTTGTAGCCGATCTGGCGCGTCACCTGATCGAGGAAGCTGCCCACGTAAAGACCGGTGATGCCGGTGCTTGACGGATCATATTCCGGCTCCTCGCCCGCGGTGTCGGCGTCAATGCCGGTGTAGCGGCTGTCGAAGCGTCCGATCGTCTCATGCGCGTCGCGCAGCAGTTCCTTGCGGAAGCGGGACAGGTTGACGCGCAGGTTGGCGCGCTTCAGGTATTCCACCGAAAGGCCGGTGAAGCGGCTGAGCTGCTGCGCGATCTGATCGGTTTCGGTGTCGCTGATGTCCTGTCCCTTCAGCAGCGCGGTAGCGTAGGGGCCGCTGGCGAAGGCGCGCGCTTCCTCCACGAACGCCTCCAGACTGGGCGGACGGCCGCCTGGCACGCGGTTGTGGTACCAGGCGGTCGCGGCATAGCTCGGCAGATAGCCGATGTAGATCGTGTCGAAGCCCGATTGGCGCACGCCATAGTTCATGATCGACGACAGCAGGACCACGCCGTTCAGCGCGAGCCCGCGATCCTCAAGCTGATAGGCAAGCGCTCCCGAACGGGTGGTGCCGTAGCTTTCTCCGAAGATATATTTGGGATCGGCCCAGCGGCCGTTTTTGGTGACGTAGCGAATGATGGCCTTCGCAAAGGCGTCGACATCCTGATCGACGCCGTAGAAATCGGACGGCTTGGCATCGCCCAGCGGCCGGCTGTATCCCGCCCCGATCGCGTCGAGGAACACCATGTCGGTGCTGCCGATCAGGCTGTCGTTGTTCGGTCCCACATCGAAGGGGGCGGGCTTGACGGCTTTCGGGTTGCCGGTGCGCACATGCTCCGGCGCAAAGCTGCCCATCCGCAGCCACAAGGAGGAAGAACCCGGACCGCCATTGTAGAAGAAGGTCACCGGGCGGCTCTTCCCCGTGGCCGTATAGGCGGTGTAGAACATGCTGGCGACGGGCTTGCCCTTTTCGTCGCGGATGGTCAGCGTCCCGGCGGTCTGGGTGTAGGGGATCGCCTTGCCATCGACTCGCGCCGTCCCCTTGCTGCTCTGCGTCACTTCTTCGACCGGGGCACTGGCCCAGTTGGCCGCGACCGCTTCTGCCACCTTGTCGGCATGTTGCTTTGCCGCGTCGGGCGCGTCCTTCTGCGCCAGGGCGGCGGCCGGCAGGCAGGTGAGGGACAAGAGCGAGAGGGCTATAGTCAGCCGCATGGGGCCATGATCCTTTTTCGAAGAGGGCGATCCTGTATTGCCTCCATAAGCCAGTTGTACGGCTGTTCAAGTGGACCAAGGATATTCTGTTACATGAAGGGCGAACCCCGCTCGCCCTTGCCGCATTGCGTCATTTCCTGTAGGGGCGCGCCCGATAGTTCCACAGCCGGCGTCGTGTCGGCCGGAAAGCCCGTTCCACAAAGGCAGTTCATGTCCCAGCGTAACATCGCCATCATCGCGCACGTCGACCATGGCAAAACGACTCTCGTCGACCAGCTTTTCCGCCAGTCCGGCACCTTCCGCGACAATCAGCGCGTGGAAGAGCGCGCGATGGACAGCAACGACCTGGAAAAGGAGCGTGGCATCACCATTCTGGCCAAGCCCACGTCGGTCGAATGGAACGGCACCCGCATCAATATCGTCGACACGCCCGGCCACGCCGACTTCGGCGGCGAAGTGGAGCGCATCCTCTCCATGGTCGACGGCGTCATCCTGCTGGTCGACTCCTCCGAAGGCGCGATGCCCCAGACCAAGTTCGTCACCGGCAAGGCGCTGGCACTGGGCCTTCGCCCCATCGTGGTCGTCAATAAGGTCGATCGCCCCGACGAGCGCATCCAGGAAGTGCTGGACGAGGTGTTCGACCTGTTCGTGACGCTGGATGCGACCGACGAGCAGCTCGACTTCCCCGTGCTGTATGCCTCGGGCCGCAATGGCTATGCCAGCGAAGACCCGCAGCGCCGCGAAGGCACTCTGGAACCGCTGTTCCAGAAGATCGTCGATCATGTCCCGCCGCCGGCGCTGGACGAGGATGCGCCGTTCAGCTTCCTCGTGACGCTGCTGGACCGTGACAATTTCCTCGGCCGCATCCTGACCGGCCGGGTGCAGTCGGGCACGCTCAAGGTCAACCAGCCGATCCACGCGCTCGATGCCGAGGGCAATGTGATCGAAACCGGCCGTGCGTCGAAGATCCTGTCGTTCCGCGGCCTGGACCGGGTGCCGGTGGACGAGGCGAAGGCCGGCGACATCATCAGCCTTGCAGGTCTGACGGTTGCCACCGTGGCGAACACCATCGCCGATCCGCAGGTTTTGGTGCCGATCAAGGCGCAGCCCATCGACCCGCCGACGCTTTCGATGCGCTTTGCGGTGAATGATTCGCCCATGGCGGGGCGTGAGGGCAGCAAGGTGACGAGCCGCATGATTCGCGACCGCCTGATGCGCGAAGCCGAATCCAATGTCGCGATCAAGGTGACGGAATCGGCCGACAAGGACAGCTTCGAGGTCGCCGGTCGTGGCGAGCTTCAGCTTGGCGTTCTTATCGAAACCATGCGCCGCGAAGGATTTGAGCTTGGCATTTCGCGCCCGCGCGTGTTGTTCGGCGAGGATGAGAATGGCGGCAAGACCGAGCCTTATGAAACCGTGGTCATCGACGTGGACGACGAATTTTCCGGCACGGTCGTTGACAAGATGAACATCCGCAAGGCGGAGATGACCGACATGCGGCCGTCCGGCGGCGGCAAGACCCGCATCACCTTCTCCGCGCCCTCGCGCGGCCTGATCGGCTATCATGGCGAATTCCTGTCGGACACCCGGGGCACGGGCATCATGAATCGGCTGTTCGAGAAATATGGTCCGCACAAAGGCAAGATCGAAGGGCGCAAGAATGGCGTGCTGATTTCGAACGGCGCAGGCGAGGCCAATGCCTATGCGCTGGGTCCGCTCGAAGAGCGCGGCATCCTGTTCGTGGGCGTGGGCGAGGCGCTTTACGAAGGCATGATCATCGGCGAGAATGCCAAGCCGGAAGACCTTGAAGTCAATCCGATGAAGTCGAAAGCGCTGACCAACTTCCGCGCGAGCGGCAAGGACGATTCGATCCGGCTGACGCCGCCCAAGAAAATGACGCTGGAACAGGCCATCGCCTATATCGACGATGACGAGATGGTCGAGGTCACTCCCAAGACCATCCGCCTGCGCAAGCGCTTCCTTGATCCCAACGAGCGCAAGCGGATGAGCCGGGCGAAGGCCGCGGCCTGATCACACAAGGGCGGGGTCATCCCGCCCTTTTTTGCTGAGACGCGCTGTCAGAAGGTCGAAAGATTGCGCGTTCATCCATGTTCGTGGCACTTTGCAGTGCAACGCATACCGAATCGCAACCCTGTTTTCCTTAAATGAAGGGGATAGCTGGGGCCTTGGCTGCCGGTCGTTCGTTGTCCGGCAAGGGGCCTTGCAGGAGGAAAGATGGAGTGGCGGACACCCTGCCTGAGTTGAGCGAGGGGGAAAAGCAGTGCCTGCGCCTTGTCGCGCAGGGCTTCAATTCCAAGGAGATCGCGCGTCAGCTCCATGTATCGGAGCATACGGTCGACCAGCGCGTCCGCACCAGTTTGCGCAAGTTCGGCGTGCCGTCGCGAAAGGAAGCCGCGCGCCTGTTTGTTACGGTGGGGCAACATACGCCCCAAATCGACACATATCAGCCTTTGATATATCAAGCGCAGCCGCTTGCCTCGGATCCCGAACCTGGGTCATCCCTTGCTCAGCCGGACGGGGCGGATGCGGAGCCGGAGCGGACATCGCTCTTACGTCGCATCCTCGCTTTCGGCCCGCCGCTTGGGGGATCGACCAATGAACTGAGCATCGATGGCCGCATATTGGCGATGGTTCGCGCCGCCGTTCTGACTGGCGTGGGGGTCGTCACATTGCTGCTGCTGATTGCCGGAGCTTTTCGGGTTCTGGCCTGATCCTTTCCAGATCGCCATGCTGATAGACGCACCGCCTGAGACGGCGTTTGTGCGAAGGAGATGACTTGTGCTGAACCTTGACCGCGAAAAGACCCAGGCCGTCGCCGACCAGAACCGTCAGGCATTCGTCGCCCTAGACCATGCCCTGGTGGAGGCCGCGCAACTGACGACAGCCTTCCTCACGGCCTCGCAAGGCTCGGGCCTCACCGCCAGCGAAAGCCAGCGCATCATCAAACAGATTCACGATAGCGCCACCAAGATCATTGAAGGCCGGAGCGACATGGTTCGCGCCACCGCCTTGCTGACACGCTGCCTGCAGCAGAGCGCCATCCCGGTCACATCCGTCGGATGCCCGATCGGCCTCGAACTCGAACAGCGCGAAACCGCGCGTCACCTGACCCTGGTCGCCTGACCCGGGTGGAAGTCGCCGGCATCCGCATGACCTTTGGCCCCCCCTCTCAACCGGAAATGCAGATGCTGGCGGCTTTCTTCTGGCTCTTGACCCTTATGACCTGCGTCTTCGCCGTCTGCTTCGGCGGACGCGACGGGCGATGGTTCACGATGATTTTCATAGGAAGCGTCCTGCTGACGATTCCTGCACAACTGGCCGGTACCTGGCATCAGACCCAGTTCTGGCTGGCGATCGTCGACCTGATGCTGCTGGCAGGATTGATATGGCTGATGCTGGAAAGCTCGCGCTACTGGCCGATATGGGTCGCTGCCTGTCAATTGATGACCGTCTTGACCCATATCGTCACGCTGCTGCTGGGTAATTTCTCCGACCGCATCTACGCGGGCCTCAGTACCGTGTGGGTGATACCGCTGATGCTGTTCACGATCATCGGCATCGAACTGGACCGGAAGGCGTCGCATGACCGCGCATATTCCGCCTGATCGTTCCCTTCCGAGCCAGGAGGCGGTCGATCTGGTGGTCGCGTTGCAGCGATGTCTGACGAATTTTCATGCCCGCACCGAAGAGCCGGCCATCCTGGATGGCGAGGCGGAGGAACAGCGGGCCGCGCTGTCCCGCTATCTGGATGCCCGCCGGTCGCGGGCGATGCTGCTGGGCCAGAATCTCTTTTCCGATCCCGCGTGGGATATATTGCTCGCGCTCTTCCGGGCCGAACTGGAAGGCGGCGACATGACGCTGGAGCAATTGAGCGAGACGCTGCACCTGTCGCTCAGCGTCGTCGTAGGGCAAGTGGGCGCGATGGAGCGGCGCGGTCTGTTGGTCGAAAATCGCACTTCGCCAAACAGCCGGCGCCGGCGTGCGGTTCGGCTGTCGCCGCTCGCGACCGACGCCATGGCGTCCTGGACGTCGCTCGCCTTCGGCGACTGACAGTCCGACTGGCGCAGCAAAGCGCTGGCATCGGTGCCTTCCGCCTCATATAGTCGCACGGTCTGTCCTTCACGCGAAAGCGCTTCATGCATCTTCTCATTGGTCTGGCCGGCATTCTTCTGATCCTGGCCATCGCCTTCGCCCTGTCCTCCGACCGCCGTGCCATCAAGCCTCGCGTCGTCGGGGCCGCCTTCCTTCTTCAAGCGGGCATCGCCCTGCTGGTGCTCTATGTGCCGGCCGGGCGCAGTGTCATCGGCGGCATGTCGAAGGGCGTGGCTAACCTGCTGGGCTATGCGCAGGCAGGCACCGACTTCATCTTCGGCCCGCTGGCACGGCCGGATATCGGGGGCGCGAGCTTTGCCATCGCCGCCCTGCCAGTGATCATCTTCTTCGCCAGCCTCGTGTCGATCCTCTACTATCTGGGCATCATGCAGTTCATCGTCCGCTGGGTCGGCGGAGCGATTGAAAAGGTCACAGGTGTGTCGAAGGTGGAAAGCCTGTGTGCGGCCGCGAACATCTTTGTCGGGCAGAGCGAAAGCCCTCTGGTCATTCGGCCCTATCTGGCCGGGCTGACGCCGCCGCAATTGTTCGCGGTGATGACAAGCGGGATGGCAGGCGTAGCAGGCACCATTCTTGCCGCCTACGCGTCGATGGGGGTCAAGATCGACTATCTGCTCGCGGCGAGCTTCATGTCGGCGCCCGGCGGCCTGTTGATGGCGAAGATCATGATGCCCGACGAACCGGTGCTGGAACCGGAACTGCCGCTGGATGACGACATTCACCTCCCCGAGGCGCGGCGCAGCGCGGCGGGCCCCGCGGCGCTGATGGCGGAAACCACGCCGGGCGAACCGCTGCCCGTGGCTTCGCACGACGAGGAAAAACCCGCCAACCTCATCATGGCCGCCGCACAGGGCGCGCAGACCGGCGTGAAGCTGGCGGTAGCGGTCGGCGCGATGGTGCTCGCCTTCGTTGCCCTGGTGGCCTTGGCGAACGGGATATTGGCCGGTATCGGCGGGTGGTTCGGCTATCCTACGCTCAGTTTTCAGATGCTCCTCGGCTATGTCTTCTCGCCGGTCATGTATCTGCTCAACATCCCCTGGCAGGAAGCGCAGGTGGCGGGCGGACTTTTCGGCACGAAGGTCGTGCTGAACGAATTTGTGGCCTATATTGCGCTCGGCCAGGCGCAGAGCGCATTGTCGCCCGCCACGATCGCCATCATCACCTTCGCGCTGTGCGGATTCGCCAATTTCAGCTCGATCGCGATCCAGATGGCCGTGACCGGCAACCTCGCGCCCAATCAGCGGCCGATGATCGCGAAACTGGGGCTGAAAGCACTGGTGGCCGGGAGTCTGGCCAATTTGATGAGTGCGGCGCTCGCCGGACTGATGCTCAGCCTTTGATGGATCCGGGCGATGTCGCGGAAGCGCCGTCGCCCGTCCGCCCATAGTGTCGCAACCCTTGCGGGTGTGAAACTTATTCGCAATCACCGTCGCGGCTTTTGCAATGGCAATGCCGCGCGAAGCGCACATATGGATTGCATGACCTTGACCCTGCCGACAATCGTCGCATCCGCTTTCAAGCTGCCCGATCCGATCCGCGCCGTGATCTTCGACATGGACGGGACGCTGCTGGACACGGAAGCCGTTCACCTCAACGCCTTCGCGCGAACGGGCGCCGCCATCGGCTGGCCCATGCCGCAGGAGTTGTTGCTGTCGATGGTGGGCATTCACCGCGATGGCAACCGGCAGATGCTGGCGGACCGTCTGGGGCCGGAGTTTCCGCTCGAGCGTTTCTATGCGGACAGCGACGCCCTGTTCGAGGCGGCGGTCGACGCGGGCATCCCGTTGCGGCCAGGGGCCGACTTGCTGCTGGATCATCTGGCGCGCAGGGGAATCCCCATGGGGCTCGCCACATCGACGGCCGCGCCCTTCGCTCAGGACCGGCTGGAAAAAACCGGCATTGCGCAGTATTTCGACGTGGTGGTGACGCGGAGCGACGTGATGCACCCCAAACCTCATCCAGAGCCTTACCTGCTTGCAGCCGCCAGGCTCGGTCTCGATCCAAAAGATGTCGTGGCGGTGGAAGATAGTTATGCCGGTGTGCAATCTGCCACCGCAGCGGGCATCGCAACTGTCCTGGTGCCCGATCTGCTGCCACCCACGGGCGAATTGGCATTGGCCTGCGCTGCGATATTGCCAAGCCTTGCCGACCTGCGCGATCTACTGGTGACGACGGCCTAGGCCGCGGTCGCAAGGACCAGGGCGAACAACCCGTCTGCGTCGGTCCATTCCTTTACCGGTTCCCATCCTCCGGCGCTGAGCAGCAGCCTTCCGTCGCGGGGGCCATATTTATGGCTGCTCTCGGTATGGATGGTCTCGCCCTCCTCCATTTGGAAGCATTGGCCGGCGACATGGAAATGAAGTGGCCGAACCGCCTCCAGATGCATTTCTATGCGCGCTTTCTGATCGTTCCAGATTGCTTTGTGGGCAAAACCATTGATCGGCAGGTCGCCTTCAAGTTCCCGATTGATCCGCTCGATCAGGTTGAGGTTGAACGCTGCCGTCACGCCTGCCGCGTCGTCATAGGCGGCGATGAGCCGATCCCTGTCCTTGATCCGGTCCATGCCGATCAGCAGCATCGCGTCCTGCCCCAGCAGCGCACGCATGGCCCGCAACAGGTCGACCGCCGCGTCGGGCTCCATATTGCCGATGGTGGAGCCCGGAAAGAAGCCGAGGCGTGGCAGGCCATCGATGGCGGAAGGCAGGTCGAGCGGCCCGTTGAAATCGCCCACGACGGGCAGCACCGGAAGACCGGGAAAGGCGCTCGCGAGTTCGGCGCTGCTGGCGCGAAGGAAGTCGCCACTGATGTCGATCGGCACATAAGCAGCAGGGGTGATCGCGCGCAAAAGATGCGGGGTCTTGCGCGAACTGCCTGCGCCGAATTCCACGACAGCACGGCTTTCGCCGATGGCAGCGGCAAAGTCGGGGCCGTAAGCCTTCAGCAAGGCGGTTTCGGTTCGCGTCGGATAATATTCCGGCAGGTCGGTGATCTGCTCGAACAGTTCTGACCCTTTGCGGTCGTAAAACCAGATGGGCGGAGTTGCCTTTCGGGAGCGCGACAGCCCTTCCAATATGTCCTGCCGAAACGCCGGATCGATGCTGGTGGCGAAAGCGGCGGCCTGATCGGTCAACAGCATGTCAAAGATCCTTCGCGAGCCGCAGCCCGGTGAACTGCCAGCGCTGGTGGGGGTAGAAGAAATTGCGGTAGCTGGCGCGCATGTGGCCGCGCGGGGTGGCGGCGCTGCCGCCCTTCAGCACGAACTGGCCGGACATGAATTTGCCATTATATTCGCCCACCGCCCCGGCGGCGGCTCGGAAGCCGGGATGGGGACGATAGGCGCTGCCTGTCCATTCCCACACATCGCCGAACATCTGCGTCAAGTTGGTCGTGTCGCCCGCAGGGCGGGGACGAGGGCAGCCAGCGCCATCAAGCTGATTGCCACTGGTGGGGGAGATGTTGGCGGCTGCACATTCCCATTCCGCTTCGGTCGGCAGGCGGGCACCCGCCCAGCTGGCGTAGGCATCCGCCTCGTACAGGCTGATGTGGGTAACCGGCGCGGCGGGGTTCACAGGCTGGCGACCATCCAATCCAAACCGTGTCCAGCCTTTGTCACTTTCCTTCCAATAGAGCGGGGCCTCCACTCCTTCCGCCTGGACCCACGCCCATCCATCGGACAGCCAGTGCGCGGAATTGCGATAGCCCCCGTCCTCCATGAAGCTGATCCATTCGCCATTGGTTATGGGACGGTGCGCCAGAGCATGGGGCGACAGAACGGCCTTGTGACGGGGCCCCTCGCAGTCGAAGGCGAACGCACTGCGTCCGTCATCGCCCAACTCCACCAGTCCCTCACGCCCTTCGATCCAATGGAGCGGCCCTGGAAGGTCGACCGGCGCGGCGCTGGGACCGTCGAACAGGGCAGGTTCCAGCGGGTTCATGCAAAAGAGGTGAAGCAGGTCGGTCAGCAGCAGTTCCTGATGCTGCTGTTCGTGGTGCAGGCCGAGCGTGGCGAGGGCGCGGGCGGACTGCGGCAACATGCCCAGCGCCTTGACGAGCGCTGCATCGACATGGGCGCGATAGGCGCGGATGTCAGCGAGGGTAGGGCGCGTGAGAATCCCTCTTAGCGGGCGAGCGTGGCGCGCGCCCTCCGCCTCATAATAGCTGTTGAAGAGATAGGCGTAGCGCGCGTCGTAGGGCTGATAGTCCGCCACATGATCGCGCAGAATGAAGGTTTCGAAGAACCATGTGACATGGGCCATATGCCATTTGGCGGGGGACGCGTCGGGCATCGACTGCACCGTCGCATCCGCGTCGGACAGGGGGGCGACCAGTGCTTCCGTCAATCCACGAACGGCGCGATAGCGTTCCTCCAGGTCATCCTGACGGGCGTCCATCCAGCTTTTCGCCATGCCTGCCCTTCCCGGATACGGTTGCGCCGCTCTCACACAGGCTAGAAGCGCATGAAGCGCCCTCAGGTTCCGGACCTGTTCCTTGGGTCATGAAGCAGGATCAGAAAGAAATCAGGCCCGCAACAGCACAGGACTTGCCCGGCAGATGCGGTCGCGGCCAGCCTGCTTGGCTTCGTACAGCGCTTCGTCCGCGCGGGCGAGCGCCTCGTCAAGGGGGCCGCCGGTCCAGCGGCACACGCCGGCCGAAAAGCTGATGGGTCGCCCGTGGATCGTCCCGATCGGGTCTTCTCGCATCCGGGTGGCGATGCGCGCCAGCGACCAGCTTGCTTCATCCTCTATGCAGTCCTGGAAGAAGATGGCGAATTCCTCGCCCCCCCAACGCGCAATCAGATCGGCGCGGCGCATGAGGGCCGCGACCCGTGCGGCGAAGGCAGCCAGCACACGGTCGCCTTCCTCATGTCCTTCCAAGTCGTTGACCCGCTTGAAATAGTCGATGTCGAGCACCGCGATGCAGCCCTTGCGCCGCTCCTGCGGCAAGTCCGACAGTTCGGCCAGAAAGCCCCGGCGGTTGAGCACGCCGGTGAGCGGGTCTTCATGCGCCGCCTGATGCAGATCGTTCATTCGATCGCGAGTCTCGTTGGCCGCCCGATGCACGCCGGCATAGAGGGAGCGGATCACGTCGCCCACTTCGGGCAGCGTGGACGGCGGCGTCTCTTTCGCATGCAGCGCGTCGGCAAGGGCATGGATCGGGTTCAGCAACGCGCCGATGCCGAACAAGGCGAGGCCGGTGCCCAGCATGGTGGCGAGCGTCAGCAGGATGAATTCCGCAAGGGCAATGTGGCCGGTGGAAAAGCCCCACAGAAGATAACCAATCAGGGGCAGGTGCGTCGCGCAGAAGCAGAGCGCGAACAGCCGCAGCCGCAACGATCGGGGAAAAATGAAGGATGTAGCGAGATAGAATTGCACGGCGGCCCCCAATGATGACCGTTTTCCCATTAAGAATGGAGTTAAACGCCGCCTGAAGAAACGGGGTTAAAACGGCGTTATCGGCCGGACCGTGTCACCGGTGAGTCGAACCGAGCGGATCAAGTCGCGGACCGCGATGCGCCGGGAATCCATTTCACGTCACGCGCGCCATTGTCGTTCAACCGACGGGCAAGGACGAAAAGCAGATCGGAGAGGCGATTGAGATAGGCGAGTGCCTGCCGATTGAGCGCCACCTCCCTGGCGGCGGCGGTGGCGCTGCGCTCCGCCCGTCGCGCGACGGCTCGGGCAAGGTGCACGGCGGCCGCGGCGGGGGAGCCTCCCGGCAGGATGAAGCTGTCCAGCGGAGCAAGATCGGCGTTCATCTGGTCGATCTGCCGTTCCAGTCGCGCCACCTGGCTTTCAATGATGCGCAGAGCCCATGGCGCGTCGGGGCCGTCCGTTATGGGTGTCGCCAGATCGGCGCCGAGGTCGAAAAGATCGTTCTGGATCGTGGCCAGCCATTCGGCTTCCGGGCAAGGCCCCATAGAGGCGATGGCAAGGCCGATCGCGCTGTTCGCTTCGTCGACGTCACCCACCGCTTGCATACGGGGGGCGTTCTTGGGCAGGCGCGACCCGTCCACCAGGCCGGTGGTGCCATCGTCGCCCGTTCGCGTGTAGATCTTGTTGAGCTTTACCATCGGCCAGGGGCGATCCTAATGCCCCTTTGCCAGCAGCAATATGGCGACGATGATGATCGCCACCGCCTGGAACAGGATGCGGTTGATCATCATTCGGTTCTGTTTCAGCCGAGCCGGACTGGGGCCGCTTCCTTCAGGCCGGTTGAGGTCCTCCTTCGTCGTTTGCAGGAAGGCGATGATGCCCCGGATCAGCGCGACCAGCGTCGCGATCATGGCGAGGATGAGAGCGATGACCAGGATCGTGTTCATGGGTCCGAAGCTAGGCGCTTGCGGTCCTGATTCCAACCGGAAAGCGACCGGCCCGCAACGCTTCAGCGAGCGCGGCGGGATTGACGCCCGACTCTCGCAATTCCGCGAGCGCAATCGATCCGTCCCGCTTGGCAAGGCGCCGGCCATCGGCCCCGACCAGCAGCGGATGATGGATATAGGCAGGGGAGGGCAGGCCGAGAAGCGCTTGCAGCAGGCGGTGAATGTCGGTCGCCCCGCGCAAGTCGTCACCGCGCAGAACGTGGCTGACCTCCATCGCCGCATCGTCCAGCGTGCACGACAGGTGGTAGCTGGCCGGCGCGTCCTTGCGTGCCAGCACCACGTCACCATGAACAGCGGGGGCCGCGAGGACGGTCCGCGGCTCGGCACTGGCATCGAAGGGGAAGGGCAGGGCATTCCAGCGCAAGGCACCGGTTCGGGCCACAGCGGCCGCCACGTCCAGGCGCCAGGCATGCGGCTCCCCTGCGGCCATCCGCCGGCTTCGTTCCGCGTCAGCCAGTGCCCGGCATGTACCGGGATAGACCGGCCCTTCCGGACCGTGCGGGGCGGTCATGCTCGCCTGGATGTCTGCGCGGGTGCAAAAGCAGGGATAGAGAAGGCCTTCCCCCCGCAGCCGTTCGAGCGCCGCGTCATATCGGTCGAGCCGTCGCGACTGGAAGATGATGTTGCCGTCCCATTCGATGCCAAGCCAGTTCAGGTCTTCGACAATTGCTTCAACATGCTCCGGCCGGCTTCTGGTTCCGTCTATGTCTTCAATGCGGAGGCGGAATGTGCCCATGCCCGCGCGCGTCATGTCATGGGCCATCAGCGCCGACCATCCATGCCCGACGTGCAGACGGCCGGTAGGGCTGGGCGCGAACCGGGTCACCATATGCTGTGTCGCGGCGGATGGAGTCATACAGGGCCTTGACGGAGGATATTCGTTAATGCTGTCATGCGCTTGTCACGTTGCTGGACGATCAGCGGCGTCGGCAAGGGGGAAAAAGGTTTTTATGTACCATCCCGACCTCATACGACATCCGGAAAATTGTCCGGCGCTTGTCCTCAATGCGGACTATACACCTCTCAGCTATTACCCATTGAGCCTGTGGCCGTGGCAGACCGCCATCAAGGCGGTTTTCCTAGAGCGGGTCGACATCATCTCAAGCTATGAGCGTGAGGTTCACAGTCCCAGCCTCCAGATGAAGATTCCATCGGTCATCGCGCTCAAACAATATGTGAAGCCGTCCGAACACCCCGCTTTCACCCGATTCAACCTGTTCCTGCGCGACAAGTTCGCCTGCCAATATTGCGGCTCGACCCACGACCTGACCTTCGACCATGTGATACCCCGGCGCGCCGGAGGGCGCACCACGTGGGAGAATGTGGCCACCGCTTGTTCACCATGCAACCTGAAGAAGGGCGGGCGTACCCCGCGGGAAGCGGGGATGAAGCTGCACGTCCAGCCGATCCGTCCGACCAGCTGGCAGTTGCAGGAGCATGGCCGCGGATTTCCGCCCGGCTATCTCCACGATAGCTGGCATGACTGGCTTTATTGGGACGTTGAACTACTGGCCTGACGCCTTCTGGCTCCTTTTGGAGTGTCAGCCGACCGGCAGCCAGTCCAAGTCCATATCCTTGTGCCGGTTGGTATAATGGCCGATCTCTTCCAGCTGGCGCATGTTGATGAGCGTGATGCGGCCGTTGGATCGGCTGATCAGCCCTTCCTGCTCCATCTGCCGGATCATGCGATTGACGTGGACCGACGTCAGGCCGATCGAATCGCCGATCTCCTCCTGCGTCAGCCTCAGGTCGAAGCTGTCGGTGATGCTGTCGTCCGTGACGCGCAGCCGGTCGAACATGTCGAGCAGGAACGACGCGACACGGGCCTTTGCCGACGTGCGGCCCAGCGCAGCGAGGCGATCCGTCATCGAGACCCGTTCCGCATTGGACAGCAGGAATAACAGCGCGGCGACGCGGGGGAATTCGTCCAGCAGGCGGCGCAACGCATGTTTGTCGAACGGGCACACGATCGCGTCCGACAGGGCGACGAGGGATTCGGGCGCCTTGCTGTAGATGGTGCTGGCAGACCCGATGAAATCTCCAGGGAAATAGACGCGCAGGATCTGACGGCTGCCGTCGGGCAGGATGACGAAACTCATGACCCGCCCTTCGCGCAACACGAACAGCTCGGTCACCGTTTCGTTCACCCGCTGGATCATCGCGCCGCGCTTGATTTTGCGGGGATTTTCCTCAAGCCGGGATAGTGCCGCTTTTTCTGCGTCGGAAAGGGGCACCTGCTTTGCCAGCCTTTCCGCGAAACAGCCCGTTGCCACCAAAAACACCTTCTTTCGCATTTGTCGTTACGATGGCAAAACGCCTCAAGCGCCTTTTGGCTGCATTTTTACGTTCTGCACTAAACTCGATCAATGTCGTGGCTCTGCCTCAAATTATGTTGGCTGGTCATGACGGCGCGACGATAAGCCGCGGGCCAAGCGCATAATAGGTCGGTTCGTCTTGCGCGGTGCGTCACAGACGCTATGAACCCTGATCAATGGACCGCATACATATTCGCGGCGGAAAAGCGCTTTCCGGCCGCCTTCCTATTTCCGGCGCAAAGAACGCCGCCCTGACGTTGCTGCCATGCGCGCTACTGACGGACGAGCCCGTGACGCTTCGCAATCTGCCGCGTCTGGCCGACGTCGACAGCTTCGGGCATCTGCTCAACCAGCTTGGCGTATCGACGATGATCGAAGGCGCGCGGCCGGAGGATTTCGGCCGGGTGATGACGATGCGCGCCGGGCGTGTCACCTCCACAGAAGCCCCCTATGACATCGTGCGGAAAATGCGCGCGTCCATCCTGGTGCTTGGGCCGCTGCTCGCGCGCGCGGGTGAGGCGCGGGTTTCGCTGCCGGGCGGTTGCGCCATCGGCAACCGGCCGATCGACCTGCACTTGAAGGCGCTGGAGGCCTTTGGCGCGATCATAGAAATCAACGCCGGATATGTCCGCGCCAGCGCGCCTGATGGCGGCTTGCCCGGCGGCGTCTATACATTCCCCGTGGTCTCCGTCGGGGCGACCGAAAACGCGGTTATGGCGGCTGTGCTGGCAAAGGGCACCTGCATCCTTGAAAATGCCGCGCGCGAGCCGGAGATTGTCGATCTGTGCAATCTCCTCCTTGCCATGGGCGCGGACATAGAGGGGGTCGGCTCCGACAAGCTCACCATTCATGGGCGCGACCGCCTGCACGGCGCCACGTATCGCGTCATGCCGGACAGGATCGAAGCCGGCAGCTATGCCTGTGCGGCCGCCATCACTGGGGGGTCTTTGGACCTGATCGGCGCGAATGCTGATGATATGCACGCCATTCTCGCGGCATTGCGGGACGCCGGGGTGCAGGTCGACACGCACAAGGATGGCATTCGGGTCGCTTCTGATGGCAAGCTCAGGCCACTTTCGCTCTCGACCGCGCCTTTCCCGGCCTTTCCGACCGACATGCAGGCGCAGTTCATGGCGATGCTGACCTTGGCGGACGGGGCCTCGGTGCTGACCGAGACCATTTTCGAGAACCGCTACATGCACGTTCCCGAACTGGCGCGCATGGGCGCGGATATTGCCGTCAACGGTCGGACCGCCGTCGTGCGCGGGGTGCGTGGGCTGGTCGGTGCGCCCGTCATGGCGACGGATCTGCGCGCTTCCATGAGCCTGATCCTCGCCGGCCTCGCCGCGGAAGGGGAGACGCAGGTCAACCGCGTCTATCATCTCGACCGCGGGTATGAGCGGCTGGAAGAAAAGCTGTCAGCCGTGGGCGCCGACATCGAACGCGTCAGTGATGGCTGAAGGCCGGGGCCTGGCGACGGACCGGGCGGCGCTGCTGGCGCTTTACGATCTCGACGCAGGCGGTTTTCGCACGCTGGACGATATCACCGCTTTTGCGGCGCAATTATGCGACGCGCCGATCGCGTTGGTCAGCATCGTGGAGGATGTGCGCCAGCGCTTCCTCGCCCGCTGCGGCCTGGACGCCGAAGAAACGCCGCGCGATGTCTCCTTCTGCGCCCACGCCATGCTGGGCGATGAGATTTTCTTGGTGCAGGACGCTACCCAGGACGACCGGTTCCGGGACAATCTGCTGGTTACCGGCCCGCCGCACATCCGCTTCTACGCTGGTGCCCCGCTCACGGGAGCGGATGGGGAGCCGCTGGGCGCTCTCTGCGTCATCGATACCACGCCGAGATCGGAACTCACGGCGCTGCAACAGCAGGGGCTGTCCCTGCTCGCGCGCCAGGTGATGGTGGAACTGGAGGGCCGGCGGCGCGACCGGGACGTCATCCTGAAACAGCGCCTCGACGCGGCGGCTGTAGCCGACAGCGACCGCATGTTCCGCACGTTGGCGGACACCATGCCGCAGATGGTGTGGTCGACCCTGCCGGATGGCTTCCATGATTATTACAATGCGCGCTGGTATGAATATACCGGCGTACCGGTCGGATCGACGGATGGAGACGCGTGGAACGGAATGTTCCATCCAGCCGACCAGGATCTTGCATGGGGAAAGTGGCGGCACAGTCTGGCTACCGGCGAACCCTATGAAATCGAATATCGTCTGCGGCATCATAGCGGAGAATATCGCTGGACGCTCGGGCGCGCCTTGCCGATACGCGATGTCCGTGGCGCGATCATGCGCTGGATCGGCACCTGCACGGATATTCACGAGCAGAAGCTGATGATGGAAGAGCGCGAAATGATCGCGCACGAACTGTCCCATCGCATCAAGAACATCTTTTCGGTGATCGTGGGCCTTATCGGCCTGTCGGCACGGCAGCATCCAGAGATACGCGGTGTTGCCGACGACCTGCGTGATCGCATCCTCGCACTGGGGCGGGCTCATGATTTCGTGCGTCCCCACAGCAGCGAATCGGCGCCGCAAAGCGGGCAGGGACAAGGCCGGTTGTGCGGCGTCCTGAACCAGATTTTCGCCCCCTATCGGGACGCGTCAGCAAGCCGCATCCTGTTGACCGGTGACGACCCGCTGATCGATGATCGATCCGCAACACCGATCGCGCTGCTTTTCCACGAACTTGCCACCAATGCGGCAAAATATGGGGCGCTGTCGACCTCTTCCGGTCAGGTCAGCCTGCACGTCTGCACAGAAGGCAAGGACGTGCGGATCGACTGGCATGAGAAGGGTGGACCGCCCGTCACGCCAGGCGGGGTTGACGGCTTTGGCAGCCGCCTGATGACGCTCAGCGTCGAGCGCCAACTGGGAGGGCGATTGAAGCGGGAATGGAAACCCGAAGGGTTGCAACTCAGCCTCTGGATTCCGATCCGTTCCATGAGCCGCGTGGCAGAAACGGCGTAAAACCAGCAATATCAGCGTCGCTAAGCTCCGGTTCCTCCGTCGCCGCCAGCAACAGCGCTGCTGTGATGCTGTGCGGACGAAAAGGCTTGGTGATGACCCCCAACGCGGCCACCGAAGCTCCACCGATTTGTGCCGGGTTCGCGGTCACGTAGATGACCCGGACACCATGCCGGGTGGACAATTCCATCCCGATCTGCGGGCCTGTCGGGCCATCGCGGAGATTGAGATCGACAAGAGCAATGTCGCATTCTTCGGCATCTGCGAGCGCGGCGTCACGATCCGCTGCAATGGCTTGAACGGTGAAGCCTGCATCTTCGACGATCTGTTCTATTTCCAGGGCGACGAAAATCTCGTCCTCGACGATCAAAACCTTCTTGCTCATTCCCAATTCCGCGGAGCTTAGTCCGACTAAAAAGCGCCACGGTCGTTGGGGTTCCCTCGCAAGAATAATTTTGAATCCACCCTATGCGTCCGTCGCCGGTGAAAGGCTGGTCCACACCGTGTCGAAGTCCGTGCCCGTCATCACCAGAACCGAGGCTGGATAACCCGAGTCCGCAGCCTTTCGGGCGGTGCCGGTGGCGCTTTCGACCGCCTTTGCCTGCGTGGCAAAGGGACCATAATATTTGTTGTCCAGGTTGATCTTCCACACGCCCTCATGTTCCAGGACGATGTAACGGGCATGGGGCAGGGCCATGTCAAAGAACCTCCGTATTATAATGGTGCCAGGCCATAATCGCCGCCGCGCCGCGATGGGGGCGCCAGCGTTCGGCCAATTCCCGGGTCAATTTCTCGCTCGGCCGTTCGGCAAGGCCCAGGATACGGCCGACCTCCACCTGCACCGCCAGGTCGCCGGCAGGCCAGATGTCGGGGCGACCTTCGGCGAAAAGCAGGTAGATTTCTGCGGACCAGCGGCCGATCCCCTTGATCTGAACCAGTTGGGAAATCGCTTCCTCGTCGTCGGCCGGCAGGGCATGAAGGTCGAGCGCACCCGACACGACCAGTTCCGCCAGACTGCGGGCATAGCCTTGTTTCTGGCGGGACAGACCGCATGCGCGCAGCACATCATAGTCTCGCGCAAGCAATGCCTCGGGCGCGCAGCCTTCGCCCAGTTCCGTCTCCAGCCTGCGCCAGACCGCGGCGGCGGACGCAACGCTCACCTGCTGGCCGACAATCGTGCGCAACAGCGTTTCATAGCCGGGCTCCCGCACGCGCGGCGCAGGGTAGCCGACCCGCTGGATCGCGGCGGCGAAGCCGGGTTCAAGCAGCGCGATCGCATCCAGGCTGGCGCGCATCTCATCAGCGGTCGTCACCATCGCTCTATGCTCGACCCTTGCTTTCCGGATGCCGCTCCGCCAGAGCGGCGGAAACAATCTAGGGGACTGGATAAATGCCAAAACTGATCGTGGTCAACCGTGCGGGGGAAGAACAGGCTGTCGAAGGGGACGCCGGCCTGTCGGTCATGGAAATCATTCGTGACAATGGATTCGACGAATTGCTCGCCCTTTGCGGCGGTTGCTGTTCCTGTGCGACCTGCCATGTGTATGTCGATGAAGACTTCGCGGCGTATCTTCCGCCGATGAGCGAAGATGAAAATGACCTGCTCGACAGCAGTGACCATCGCAACAGCAGCAGCCGCCTGTCCTGCCAGGTCGTGCTGACCGACGCGCTGGACGGACTGCGCGTTACCATCGCGCCCGAAGACTGATCTGCCGACCGCAGCGCCGCTACCGGTTGGTGGCGGCGTAGAGCGCGATGGCGGCGGCGTTCGAAACGTTCAGACTTTCCATGCGCGGGCTGATCGGCAGCTTTGCTATGATGTCGCAATGGGCGATGCTGTTGTGGCGCAGCCCTTCGCCTTCGGCTCCCAGCACCAGGGCCACGCGGGAATCGCCGATGGCGTCGCCCAGATTTGTGTCCGCCTCTCCATCCAGGCCGATGCGCCAATATCCCGCTTCGGCTATTTCATCGAGCGCGCGGGCCAGGTTCACCACCCGGACCCATGGCACGATTTCCAGAGCGCCAGACGCCGCCCGCGCCAGCACGCCCGATTCGGGCGGTGCATGCCGGTCCTGGGTCACGATGCACAATGCGTCGAATGCTGCGGCGGACCGAAGGATGGCGCCGACATTATGCGGGTCGGTGACCTGATCCAGCACCAGGATCGGGCGCTTGTCATCCTGGCCTTCCTCCAGCACATCGCCCAGCCAGACGTCGTCTAGCGGCTCCACCTCAGCGACGATGCCCTGATGCGGCGCGTCGGACGGCACCATGCGTCCCATGTCGGCGACATCGGCATAGACGATCGGCAGGACTGGAGGCAGTTCCAGCGCGTTGAGGGCGTCGCGCGTACCCCAGATTTTCCGCACGATGCGGTTGGGATTTGCGAGCGCGGCGGTCACGGCGTGGCGGCCGTAGAAGCGGGGGAGGTTGCCCTTGGGCTTGGCGGAACGATGCGTCTTTTTCATGGATCGGCTCTTTTCACATCCACCCATTGACAGGCAAGCCTCCTTTCGCCATTGAGCCGCCTCCAGCGCGGGAATGACACGCTTCTCCCCGCGTCAGGCACTGGACAGGTGGCCGAGTGGTTAAAGGCAGCAGACTGTAAATCTGCCCGGGTTTCCCGTACGCTGGTTCGAATCCAGCCCTGTCCACCACCCCCTTATCCGCAAGCATCCACGAATGACCGTGGAAATCCCGGAAAACCTAGGGTATTCTGCACTTCACAGCCCGCATTTGTCCGCTGCTGTTTGCATGCAGCCGGAGGCTAGTGTGGGAGGGGTGTGGGAGTAGAATGGCTTACTCCCACACTTCGACCCCTCCCAAGGTGGGCTTGAAAGTGTGGGAGTAAGAAATGGGCAAGCTCACGGCGGTAGCGGTCAAGGCAGCGATGGCGAATCCTGGAACCTACCAGGATGGCGATGGATTAGTTTTGAGGGTGGATAAGCGCGGTGGAGCCTACTGGGTCCTACGGCTCCAGCGAGACGGCAAGCGGCAGGATATCGGCTTGGGTAGCGCAAAGCAGATGACACTTGCAGAAGCGCGGCAAAAAGCCACGGTCTTGCGTAAGGCGGTCAAGGTCGACCACCGCGATGTTCTCGCCGAGAAAAAAGACGATGCCGCCGCCAAGGTAACGTTCCGAGCTGCCGCGACGCAGTACCACAGCGAAAATGAGGCGGGCTGGAAAAGCGCAGTCTATGCGCGCCAGTGGCTCGCCAGTCTTGAAAACTACGCCTTCAAGAAACTGGGGGACATGCCGACAGGCAGCATCAGCAGTGCCGATATCATCGCCGTGCTGACGCCGATCTGGCAGGAAATCCCAGATACCGCCCGCCAAGTGCGTAACCGGATTTGCGCCGTGCTGGATTATTCCCATGCGAAGGGCTGGCGCTCCCGCGAGGCCCCATCGGGCAATGGCAGCCTGAAGGCGGGTCGCGGTCTGCCACGGCAAGTGAAGGCGCGTGAGAATCGCAAAGCCATGCCCTATGTCGCACTTCCCGGTTTCCTCACTGCCTTGCGGCGCAAACCATCCTTCGGGCGGCTTGCGCTGGAACTGCTCATCCTGACTGGAGTGCGCAGTCAGGAGGTCCGGCTGGCGACATGGTCCGAGTTTGACCTGGAGAGCCGTCTGTGGACGATCCCCGCCGAGCATATGAAGCGCAGCAAGGCGCACATCGTGCCGCTATCTGACGAAGCTCTGGCGGTGCTGGGGAAAGCTGATGCCCTGCGGATGTCGGAAAGCGACGTCGTGTTCCCCGGGGTGGCTGGGAAGCCCATGTCTGACATGACGCTGCTAAAGGTGCTGCGCGACATGAGCGAACCGTACCACGTCCACGGCTTCCGCTCCTCGTTCACGGATTGGGCAGCAAATGAAGGCATCCCCGATGCCGTGGTAGAAGCGGCCCTAGCGCACAAGACGCCCGACGCGGTGCAGGCCGCCTATCGCCGCACAACCTATCTCGGGACCCCAGACCAGCCGGGCGCGCGCGTGAAGTTGATGGATGCCTGGGGGCGTTATTGTCTGGGGGTGACAACGGCCTCGGACAAGGCAGCTCCGCAGGCCTGAGGGTCGGAACAGCTTACCTAAGCTGTCGCGCGACAGCAGGGGAGAGGGCAAGCTCCCACATCGACTGTCGCTCTACAATTCGGAGCGACCGCTAAAAGCGCCAATGGCGAAGGACGTCGCGGACATAGCCTGGGGTTTCACCATTTCGCGGTATACCGCCCGCGCGTTCGACTGCGCCTGGACCGGCATTGTAGGCTGCGACAGCGAGGTGAACCACGCCGAACCTGTCGAGCATCTGCCTCAGATACCGCGCCGCGCCGAAGATATTGGCCGTGGGGTCAAATCGATTGAAGACCCCGAGTTCCTTTGCCGTTGCAGGCATGAGCTGGCCAAGGCCCGCAGCGCCTGCCGGACTGACAGCAAGGGGGTTATAGCGGGATTCCGTCCAGACGAGCGCGTCGAGCAGGCCGGTGGGCAATGAATACTTCGCTTCCGCCGCATAGACGTGGGGCAGGTAGCTCGCCCGCCGAAACCCGGATGGGGCAGTTTTGGCCTTGGGCTCGTATCTGTACGGCAGGTTGACCCGTCCATTTTCTGCAACGCTCGAACTTGGTGCTGGGGCGGCTTGCGCGGATTGCCAGAACCCATGCTCGACCAACTGAAATCCGTTCGATGCTTCGGCAATCCGAATGCCGCTTGAAGGACCGGCATATTGCTCCGGTAAATCTGGCATTGGCAGTTCCTGGGCATTGGCAGGCATGGCTGATGCGATGGCAATGCCAAAGATCAAAAGGGCTTTCATTGTCATTTCTCGATCCTTCTATAGCCGAATCGAGTGAGAACATATAAAGAACAAGTGATGTAGGAAAATGCTTTGGCGCTGGTGCAGAGCGGAGGCTGCACGGGGAGGGCACCTCAACCGGAGTAGGTCGATGCCCCAGCTAGAGAAAAGTCTTCAACTCGAACGCCGTGCCCGCACGATCGTCGAACGCCTCAACGGAACATGGCGCCAGGGCAAGGGCATGTGCTGCTGTCCCGCCCACGACGACCGCACACCGTCGCTCAGCGTGACCTTGGGGCGAAAGGCCATCCTGTTCCATTGCTTCGCCGGATGTTCGAATGAGGACGTCATTGCAGCATTGGATCGCAAAGGAGTTCGCAGCCGGGAGCTCTTTGACGATTCTGGCACCGGGACCGCCGATCGGCAAAATCAGGGTGACTTCAGTCCCAATGCGCGACGCTTGTGGCAATCGGCTTCGGCGATCTCCGACAGTCCCGTCGAACGATATCTCTCTCAGCGCGGTCTCCAGCGCGCATCTGACCAGTTCCGTTACCTGGAACGTACGCCGCTCGGACCACGCGGGGCAGTTCAATTTATCCCTGCGATGTTGGCGGCAGTCACGACTGACATTGGCATTATCGCAGTACACAGGACTTTTCTTGATGTGGCGAGCGGCAGGCTGGCCGGTTTCGAGCGCCCCAAGCGTGCGCTTGGCAGCCTTGGTTGTGGTGCCGTCAGACTTGCGCCGCCGGTGCAGGGGCGTCTGGGCCTCGCCGAAGGGATCGAGAGCGCCCTCTCTGCCATGCAGTTGTTCGGGGTCCCTTGCTGGGCAACACTTGGGAACGAGCGGTTCGGTCTCGTTTCGATCCCGGAGAGCGTGCGCGAACTCTTCCTGTTCATCGACAATGACGCCGGAGGCGCTCTCGCTGAGGAGCGAGCGTTGAAGGCCTACGCTGCGCCTGATCGCGTTATCCACTCACGCGCGCCAGCCTCACCCGGTTTTGACTGGAATGACGAATTGAAGTCGCGGCTAGCTCGAAAACCTGATCCAACGGGCAGAGGGGAGGGAGCCTTTGGCTGATTGAGGCCTGCCCGCCGCAGGACCTCGTCAGGAGGTTCCCATGTCCAACTCTTCCCTCGCCTTTGCATTCGATGACCCATCACCGCCCGTCGTTGTGATGGCGGCCCTGACCATGGCTTCCGAGCTGGCGGCAGGCCGCGCGCTTTCACGCAGCGACGTCACGCGTATCATGACTGAGCACTTCGGGGGCAACGATGCTCTCGGGCGTTGGTCAGTTCGTGACGCTCATGCAGCGCTTGAGCTGGCACAGGTTCAATACCTGCGAGCAGCGGATCAGATCCTGCTCTCGGCGTCGATCGACGAGGCGGAACAATTCTTCTGCTCCCTCGATGCCCGACTGCCGACCCAGACCAATCGCAGCGACGAGCAGATCGAATGGCAGCAGTTTGCAACGCCGCCGCGCCTTGCCTGGCTTGCTGCGCGAGCCTGCGCGCTGGCCACTGACGAGCTCGTACTGGAACCCTCTGCCGGAACGGGCATGCTCGCGGTCTGGGCCGCCAAGGCCGGCTCGCGCCTTGCCCTAAACGAAATCTCGCCGCTCCGCCGCGACTGCCTGAATGCTGTGTTCCCGGCAGCGCGAGTGACCGGCCATGACGCCGAGCTGATCGACGAACTGCTCGATCAAGCCATCATCCCGAGCGTCGTCTTGATGAATCCTCCCTATTCGCACGGCATCGAGCGGGGGCACGATAGTCGCACTGGCTCGCGCCATCTGCGGTCGGCCTGGAACCGTCTGGCGTCCGGCGGGCGGCTTGTCGCGATCATGCCTGAATGGTTCGACTGCGCGAAGTTCCTGGCGGGGCTGAAGGGACCGATCTCGCTGCGGCTCAATGCCGCCGTCGAACGCGCGTTCGTCAGGCAGGGCACCGGTATCACCACGCAGCTGTTAGTCTTCGACAAGGTGGAAGGCTCCAATGAACCTGTCGCTATCCGAACAAACGACTTCCGCCAGCTGGTGGATCTTGTCGATGCTTTGCCGGATCGCGCCAGCTTGGATGCCGTTACCGAGCAATCGAGCCTTCCGGCTCGTACGCCGTTTCGTCTGGTCGCCGCACCGCGCAGGCCGATGCCATCTCCAGGCAGGGTCACTCCTGCAGCCTCCACCATCGGCTCGCTCACATACCGGTCGCTCGAAACCCCTGCGCCGCTTGCCCCTCAGGTCGGCCACTATCTGCCTTATCGCCCGAGCAGGATCGTGATCGATGACGCGGCCGAGCATCCGACGCCGCTCGTCGAGTCTGTTGCCATGGGGTCGATCGCCGCACCGATGCCCGAAGCTGTGCCGCAGCTGCCCAACGGTCTGGTTGCCAAAGGGCTGCTGTCGGCTGCCCAGGTAGAGACTCTGATCTACGCGGCAAGCGCCCATGCGCGCGATCTTCCCGGCCGATTCGAGCCCGAGGACAAGGGCTGTTCGCTCAAGGCATCTGCGGAAGGCCAAACGTACCGCCAAGGCTATTTCCTCGGGGATGGAACGGGCGCCGGCAAGGGCCGACAGGTTGCAAGCGTCATTCTTGATCGATGGGTGCGCGGGGAACGCCGCCATATCTGGATTTCGAAGAACGAGGCGCTGCTCGAAGATGCCCGGCGTGACTGGGCTGCGCTTGGCGGCCTGCCGATCGACATCCAGCCTCTGGCATCCTGGAAGCTCGGCACGTCCATCGCCATGCGCGAGGGCATTCTCTTCGTGACCTACCCGACCCTGCGTTCGGGCCGAAACGATGCAACCCGCCTCGACCAGATCCTGACTTGGGCTGGTGAGAATTTCGACGGCCTGATCGTGTTCGACGAGGCGCACGCCATGGCCAATGCCGCTGGCGGGGAAGGATCGCTGGGCAAGGTCAAGGGATCGGAGCAGGGTATCGCGGGCGTTCGCCTGCAGAACCTCCTGCCGCGGGCACGCGTGCTATATGCTTCGGCAACCGGCGCGTCCGACGTCAACAATCTGGCCTATGCCACGCGCCTCGGTCTTTGGGGGCCGGAGACTGCCTTCGCCAATCGCGAGGCTTTTGTCGCCGACATTCGTGACGGCGGTATCGCAGCGATGGAGCTGGTCGCCCGGGACCTTAAGTCGCTCGGCCTCTACACCGCGCGCGCATTGTCCTTCGCAGGCGTCGAATACGAGATCCTCGAGCATCGCTTGAGCGAGGATCAGATCGCGGTTTACGATGCCTATGCTGAAGCCTGGGCGCTGTTATGGCGAGCTGCGCATAAGATTGCTTATCGCGAGGAAGCGG
>NZ_LSJY01000179.1 GCF_001556865.1 Sphingobium sp. CCH11-B1
CACAACCTTCAGCCGCAGTGAACCATCACTTGCTGCTGGACAATCATCATAGGAGCATGCCTATGATTATCCACGGAGCGGGACCGTCGCCCTTCGTCCGCAAGGTGATCGTGTTCGCCGCGGAGAAGGGGATCGAGGTGGAGGTGCAGCCGGCCGGTTTTGGCCGGGGCGGCGAGGGTTATCTGAAAGGATCGCCCTTCGGCAAGATACCGGCATTGGAGGATGGCGATTTCCTGCTGTGCGATTCGACCGCGATCATAACCTATATGGATGCCCTGAAGCCCGGCGAGGAGATGATCCCGGCCGAACCCAGGGCGCGGGCGCGCACCATATGGTATGAGGAGTTTGGCGACACGATCGCGCAGGCGGCCGGGGCCAAGCTCTTCTTCAACCGGGCGGTGGCGAAGATGGTCAAGCGTGAGCCGGATCTGGCGGCGGCGGACCGGGCGGAGGCCGAGGAAATGCCGAAAATCTACGATTATCTGGAGGGCGTTCTGCCCGGTGACGGCGGCTGGCTGGTGGGAGACCGCTTCACGCTGGCGGACCTGGCGGCGGCGAGCCCGATCATCAACGTCGCCTATGTTTCGGACGGGCCGGAGAGCGGGCGGTGGCCCAAGATGGCGGCGTGGCTGGCAGCGGTCAAGGCGCGGCCCAGCGTTGCGGCGGCGCTGGAAGCCGAAGCGCCGATGATCCGGTCCATGCTTCAAAAATAACCCATATGGAACATTCCGCTTGACAGCGTCACGCTGATCTGGCAGGAAGGCGGATATTGGGAAAGTGTGACTCGCCGGTGCGGCGTTTTGAAAGGGCTGGTCCTGCGAGGGGCCGGCCCTTCCGGCGTCCGGGCGGCAGGGAGGGGGCATCATGGCAAGGACGGAAGGCGGCGCGCTGGTGACGCAGCGGCAGCGCGCAGGCGGCACGAGCCGGCCGCAACAGCGCAAGCGCCGGTCGGACGGCTGGAGCAAGGCGGACGAGGCGCTGTTCCTGCAGATGCTGGCCGAAACCTGCAACGCCAGCGAGGCGGCGCGGGCGGCGGGCAAGTGCCGCGCGGGCGCATACCGCAAGCGGGCGGCCGACCCCGCCTTTGCCCGCGCCTGGGACGAGGCGCTGGACATGGGCTATGCCGAGATCGAACTGATGCTGATGCGCGCCGCCTTGTTCGGCAGCGAGAGCGAGGAAGTGACCAGCGACGGCGAGGGCGCGGTCAAGGCGCGCAAGGTCCGGCGCGCGCCGGACCTGGGCGTCGCGCTGCGCCTGTTCCTGGCCTATCGCGACCGGGTGGCGGGCATCCGCGCGCAGCGGCAGGCGGGCGGGCAGGCGGGCGGCGGGAACGGACGCCCCGACAGCGCCGCCGCGATCGCACAAGTGGAGGCCATGATGGCCGAGATCGCAAGGCGGCGGGCGGCGTCGGGGGAGTGAGGGGCCGGCCGGCAGGCGGCAAGTCGTTGAGGGCAGACGGGATTTCGGTTGCACGTCGGTCGACCTTGAGCCAGACTTGGCGCGGGGCCGATGGAGAATATTATGCTGGGTCTGTTGTTGCTCCTGCAAGTTCCCGCCGACATCATAGTGACCGGTCAGAAGCTGGTCGAGGCGCAAGCCGAATGCGCGCGAGGCGGATGCACGCCGCTGCGCGACGCGCAGGCGACGATCGCGCTGGCCGAGGTGCGCTTTCGCGCAGGCAATTATCAGGATGCGAAAAAGCTGTTGGCGGCGGGCGCAGCGCGCAATCGCGACAAGGAAGCGCAGGAGCCGCGCGCCGTTGCCGCGCTGTACGAAGCCTATGCGACCGTGTCGCTGCACGAAGGCGACCGCAAGGATTATCGCCGGGCGGTCGCCGATCAGGTCAGGGTGCTGAATGCGCATCTGCCCGCCGATGACCCGTCGGTGCTGTCGGCCGCGACGGCGCTGGGCGATATGTGGATCGAACTGGGCAATTATGCGCAGGCGGAGGCGACCTATCGCGGGATCGAGGCGCGGGCGCTGAGCGATGGGCGCGACCGGGCGGCGATGCTGGCGGGCATGAAGCGCGTTTGGATAGAAGCGGCGCGGATGCAGAGCGACAAGCCGTACAAGATGATCGACGCGCTGGAGCAGCGGCCGGTGGCGAAGGAGGCGGGGTTCGCCGGCGCGCTGAAGGTGCTGCGGCTGCGGCTGGCGGCGCGGGACGCCAAGGGCGAGGAGGTCACGCGGCTGATACGCGAACTGGGCCAGGCGGGCGGGCCCGAGCCGGTGCTGCTGGTATCGCCGCCCTATGCGCTGGACGCTGTGACGGCGGCCGAGCGGGTGAATGGCGCGCACGACCTGCGCGACGTGCGCAATGTTGGCGCGGCCGACCTGTCCGGCATCCGGTGGGCCGATGTCGGCTTTTGGGTGCGGCCGGACGGACGGACCGAGGACATAGAGATATTGCGCGGGTCACGGGCGCACGGCTGGATGAAGCCGGCGCTCGACCAGATCGCAGGACGGCGCTATTCGGCATCGGGCGGCGGCGCGGAGGGCGGCGTCTATCGCGTGGAGCGGTTCACGGCGACGTCGGAATATCAGACGCCCAAGGGCAGCCTGATCAGCCGGCGCGTGGCGACGGGCGGATATGAGGTGCTGGACCTGACCGAAGCGCCCGCCGCGCCGCCGCCCGAAGGATGAAGGAGACAGGCGTGCAAGGGATGAACGGGCGAGCGATGATGGCGGCCAGGCTGGCACCGATGCTGGCGTTGACGCTGGCGCTGCCGGCGTGCGGGCAGAAGGCGGAGCAGCCGGCGGCAGCCAATGCCGTAGCGCCCGAAAGCGGGGCCGCGGCACAGGTGGCGAAGCTGGATCCGAGCCTGCGCGACGGCGTGTTCCAGAAGGCGATCAAGGCGAGCGGCGCGGCCCCGCTTTCGGGCGCTACGGCATTGGCTCCCGGCGTGCGCGGGTGGCGCGTCCATTGCGACAATGACAGCGCGCACCTGATCGAGATCTTGCCCGACGGCACGGCCAAGGTGACGAGCCGGCGGGATTGAGGGGTGAGGGTTTGGGTGGGGAGCGGTCGGCTTCCTATCTCGTCATGCCAGCGCAGGCTGGCATCTCAGGCCATGATGT
>NZ_LSJY01000180.1 GCF_001556865.1 Sphingobium sp. CCH11-B1
GCCTGGGCGCTGTTATGGCGAGCTGCGCATAAGATTGCTTATCGCGAGGAAGCGGTAATGCGGAGGAGCGCGGCGTAACCGGCGAATTCCCATGATAGTGTGCGCAGTTGCTGCGCATTATATTGGTTGCGAACCTCGGCGGTCCCTGGACCAGCTGAGGAGGCAATCATGTTGAAGTTGCATGACGAGTTGATCACCGAACTCTCGAATTCGCTCACCACACAGAATTACAATCCCGTGGTCGTGGCGAACCACCGTCTCTACGCCCGCGCGTTTCTCGATTATCTGGCCGAGTGCGATATACAGGTCGAGACTGTGACGCCGCAGCAGGTCGATCAGTATTTTGGCTATGCGGTTCAGGATTTTGAGATCCAGTACGGTCGGCCTCCCAGTGCGCGTTGGCACATGTTGCCCCGCACCGCGATCGCCAAGCTCCTCCGGCTTGCTCAAGGCAATTGGCCCCCGGACGCAGAAATGATCGGTCCCGATGACGAGCATCGACATGAAATTTGCCGCGAATACGAGGCATGGCTGCGCGAGGAGCGCGGTTTGGCAAGCGCGTCCATTGCGGCGCTGATGTGGGAGGCGCGAAACTTCCTGCGATGGCAGTTCGACCGGGCCGGTGCCGCCAGCCTCGAAACGTTGAGCATCGTGGACATCGATCTCTACATGGACATGCGCGCGCCTGGTTTACGGCGCAAATCATTGGCCGATGTCGCTGAGCGTCTCCGTTCGGTGGTTCGCCATCTGCATCGGACGGGTCGCATCCCGACCGATCTGACGCCACACATCATCGGCCCCATGCTCTATGCCTACGAAGATGTGCCGTCGACGCTGGAAAGGAGCCAAATCGCCGCGGTTCTGGCGACAACGCAGGAGGACAGATCGCCACGCGGACTACGCGATTATGCGATACTTCAGCTGCTTGCCACGTATGGGCTGCGCGAAGGTGAGATATGCCGCCTTCGGCTCGATGACGTGGACTGGCGCGCAGAATCCCTCCGGATCTGCCACACCAAGACCAACGCGTACTCGTACATGCCGCTAATGGTGACTGTTGGTGAAGCGCTGCTGGATTATCTGCGCCTTGGGCGGCCCCAGGTTGAAGTGCGGGAAATCTTCGTCCGATCCTGCGCACCCTATATCGCAATGACGAACCTGTACGGCATGATCCGCGGTCGGTTGGCCGCCGCAGGCGTAGTGCCAGCAGGAAAGCGGGGGCCGCATGTCTTCCGCCACGCACGTGCGGTCGAAATGCTGCGGGCATCGGTCCCGCAAAAGATCATCGGCGACGTGCTCGGGCATCGATCCACCGAATCCACCAATACTTATCTCAAACTGGCAACAGATGATCTCCGAGCCGTGGCACTCGAGGTGCCTGGAATGGAGGTGCTGTCATGAGCGCCTGGCACGATCCCGATCGCACCGTCGTCGACGCCTTCCTGGTAAAATCGCAGTTCCGGCCGGGAAGCGTACCGACATATCGCTGGTTCCTTTGCACCTTCGAAGATGTTGCCCGCCGGCATCCGGCGGTGGACCGGCAGATGCTCGACGCCTGGCTGAAGGAGATGCAAAAACGTTGGCGATTGTCGACGCTGCTCAATCAGGTCTGCATTGTCGACCGCTTCCTCGACCACCTCGTCGAAATCGGGCTGATCGCCGACAACCCTGTTGCTGCACTTCGCCGTCGGTACAACGTCAAGCAAAGCAAGCCGATCTGGCGGGCCTTGGCTTCCCCGAATCCCGACGAATCCTTGGCCGCGTTACGACGGCCTGCGCCCTTCGGCAGCGTGCTGGGTGACTTCATGCAAGACCATGTCATGCTGATGCGCAGCCGGGGATATCAATATGAAGCGCAGGCTCACTGGCTGCTGCGGTTCGATCGGTTCCTTCAGGCCCGTCCCGACCTCGCGGAGCAACCACTTGAGGCAATGATTGCGAGCTGGGCGGCTGCCAAGCCGACCCGCAACCACGCGGCTGAATGCCAGAAGCTGGCGCGCATCCTGACCAAGGCGCGGTTCCGCCTCGATCCGACTATCCCGCCAAAGCGCTTCAATCCCCGGCCAGAGCGGGAAGTAGCGCGGGAGCATCGGCAACCGCATATCTTCAGCCCGGCTGACGTTCGGCGTATGCTCGATACCGCACGGACTTATCCGTCGCCGGACGCTCCGCTGCGGCCGTTGACCCTCTACACCATGATCATGCTGGCCTATTGTGCCGGGCTACGGCGAAGCGAGCTGGCATGGCTCGATCTTGGTGACGTGGACCTGCAATCAAGCACGATCACGATCCGGGAAACGAAGTTCTACAAGACCAGGATCTTGCCTCTATCCGACAGTGTCGCGGTCGAACTGCGCGCGTACATCGATGCGAGGCGGCGCGCTGGCGGCCCACAGAACCCGAAATCAGGGCTGTTCTGGCATGCCCACTTAAATGACCGCTACAGGCCCGAGGCGGTTACGACAATGATTACCAACGTCATGCGCCGTGCTGGGCTCAAGCCCGCTTCGGGCCGGACCGGGCCGCGGGTCCATGACCTTCGTCACTCGATGGTGGTGAACCGCATCCTCCAGTGGTACCGGTCCGGCATTAACCCTCAGGAAAAACTGCACTTCCTCTCGACCTACATGGGGCACCGGGATCTCCACTCCACGCTGGTCTACATCACCGTCACGCAGGATCTGTTGCAGGAAGCCAGTGAACGGTTCCGCGCGCTCGGCGCCCCGTGCCTTGTCACGGAGGCGCGGCCATGAGGAAAGGCAATCCATTGCCCGCGTTGTTGCGGGCGTTCTTCCAGGAGTGGCTGGCCGAGCAGCGCAGCGCGTCAATCCACACGATCCGCTCTTATCGCGACACCTGGCGGCTGCTGCTTCGGTTCGTCGCGGAGCGAAAAGGCTGCGGGGTCGCGCGGCTGACGCTCACCGACGTCTCGGCCGGCGAGGTGCGCGCGTTCCTTCATCATACCGAGCATGGCCGCAAGACCACGATCGGCACGCGGAACTGCCGACTGGCCGCCATCCGCAGCTTCTTCAGCTTCGTGGCGGACAAGAATCCGGAATACATCGCGCAGTGCTCAGAGGTCCTGGCTGTTCCGTTGAAGCGGGAGCCCACCTCCGCGCCGTGCTACCTCGAGCCCGAGGAGGTCGAGGCCATCCTCGCCCAGCCCAACCGATCGACACTCGAAGGGCTGCGCGACCATGTACTGCTCTCGTTCCTCTATAACAGTGGCGCGCGAATCCAAGAGGCGCTTGACCTCTGTCCCGAAGCAATCCGGTTCGATGCACCGAACTTCGTGCGTCTTTACGGCAAGGGGCGCAAGGAACGCATCTGCCCGCTCTGGCCAGAAACCGTGGCATTGCTCAGGAAGCTACTGGAGCGACAGCCGCGTGCGCCCGATGAGCGGATCTTCGTCAATCGATACGGTGAACCGCTAGGGGCGTCAGGGGTGCGGTTCAAGCTCAACGCCTACGTGGAACAAGCCGCGAAATCGACGCTGACCCTCCAGTCAAAACACGTTACGCCTCACAGCTTCCGGCACGCGACCGCCGTCCACCTCGTTGCCGCCGGGGTCGATATCACCGTCATCCGCAGTTGGCTCGGGCACGTCAGTCTCGATACGACCAATCACTATGCTCAGGCCAATCTGGAGACCAAACGAAAGGCGCTGGAACAGGTTGGCGCCCCGGCGGCGAGCAACGTGCCACCTTCGTGGAAGCGAGATGCCAATCTGATGGGATGGCTCGACACCCTATAGAATAATGTGAAGGACGTGGCGAAATGTTCCGCAGCTTTGCAGGACTACGCCGCGTTCCTCCGCATTACCGCTTCCTCGCGATAAG
>NZ_LSJY01000181.1 GCF_001556865.1 Sphingobium sp. CCH11-B1
GACCATGCAGCCCGGTGACCACACCCCAAATTACACCTCATTGACGGACGTGACCTCGAACATCATCAAAAATTTCGTCCGGGGAAGAAACAGGCGCAGGTCTCGATTACTTGCGCACGGGCCCAGGCGAGCGCTGCACAGAACTCCGCTTCGCTGCCGGCGGCTCCCCAATATTGTAGAAAGAATGTCACGACTTTCATGGCCGCCTCTCCGTGGGGACAAACAGAGGGGCGGCAATGACGCAGGCGAGCGCACCCAATATCATTGCGATGAGCAGATCATCGACCAGTCGTTCAAATGCCACGAGCAGCATCGAGAGGACCAGCATGGCCAGGCACGCTGTGATGATAGGCAAGTCTCGCGCGTGACGCCGCCCATGTCTGTTCGAGGGTGGCGCGCGTCTTTCGGTGCTTTGTGTGAAGCTCAATTTATCCACGATCATGGCCGTTCCTATATTCTGATCCCGCGTGCATGCGCGTTTGCATTCCCGAAGGGAAAGACCGTTTCGCTCCTCGCAGATACCGCAGCGATATCGTGCAGACGGCCGATATTGAGCTCTCGCTGGGCTGCCGGGTGGCGCTCCCCAGTGGCATGCCGGCCTTCCCCTGGACGTCGATCCGGCAGGTTTGCGGGAATGATATCGATTGTCCGAACAAGGCCTCGACCCGAGGTCGGGCCGTCGTTCTGGTTAAACGTTATGCCAAGCCAAAGGCTGAGGAGGTCCTGTGTATGATGTGAAGCATCTGCGCTATTTTGTCGCCGTCGCTGCCGAGCAAAGCTTCACTCGGGGCGCTGAGCGACTGAATATGGCGCAACCACCCTTAAGTCGGCGAATCCAGGAGATGGAAGCGGAGCTTGGCGTCAAATTGTTCGATCGAGAGGCCCGTCCGCTTGCGCTTACACCGGCTGGCCAGCTTTTCTACGAGCAGGCTTTGCAAGTCATCCGCCGCGCCGAGCATATGCGTTCTACGATGAAGCGTTTCGTGGCGTCGGAGCGTCCGCGGTTCGTGATGGGGATCGTATCCTCCATGCTATATGCTAGGCTTCCCGACCTCGTGCGACGCTTTCGCAGACGTTCGCCGAATGTCGAACTCTCTCTCGTCGAAATGAACAGTGCGGAACAAATCGTCGCGCTCAAGGACGGGCGTATCAATGTCGGCTTCGGGCGGCTTCGCCTGAGCGACCCTGGAGTTCGTCGCGAGATCCTGCGCGAAGAGCCGCTGGTGGTCGCGATGGCACCGGACCACCCGCTGGCGCGAGGCGAGGGTACACTCTCGCTGACTGACTTTGGGGACTTGCCGGTTATCATTTATCCCAAGGAGCCGCGTCCGAGCTATGCTGACGTCGTCATATCGATGTTCCAGGATCTCGGCCTTTATCCTCAGATGATCGAGGTTCGAGAACTCCAGTCTGCGCTGATCATGGCGGCGGCGGGGGAGGGCGTCTGCATCGTACCGGAATCGATCCGGCGCATGGGGCGCGTCGACACCGTGTTTCGCGAGCTGGAAAGTCGGACGACCGTCCCGATGATCCTCAGCCATCGCGCCGATGATCAATCGGAGGAGCTGCACACCCTCTTTGAAGTTTTCCAGGAGGCTTATGGGGAATGGGGGTACTCTCTGCCTCCCGGCATTGCGGGTATTGTCAGAACCGACAGCCCCGATAAGAACAATAATGGGCCGGCTCAACCTTGATAATGACCCGCGCGTTGGCGTGATGGCCGCGTCGCGCCGGCCGCCTCAGACGCCAGGGGGCAGTTTGGAGCGCATTTCAGCCCGGCGATCGAACTTTCTGCCATCGGCAAGGAAAGTTCCGTCGCCGATGGCATGTACCATGCGCTGCTCTTTGCGAATTTCGTCGCGATAAGCCGCCACGCCTTCCAGTATCACGATATTCTGCCGATCGATGATCTCAGTGACCCGGCATTCAATGTTCGCCAGGCATTCACCGATCAAAGGCGCGTAAACATGTTTTGCCGGCAGCGTTGTGAGCCCGAATTTTTCAAATTTGTTCGTGTCACGCCCGGAGCAGGTTCCAATCCCGACGATAGTATCGATCATGTCGATAGTGGGAACGCCGATTACACATTCTCTTGACGTTTCGAGGGCGCGATAGGAGAAATTCCAGGGGCCTGTAGAAATTGCGAAATTCGCGCCAAACCCGATTGCCATCGTCCAGCTTATAGTCATCACGTTGGGTTTGCCGCCATCATTGGTCGTTACCAATATGACAGGCCCCGGTTCGATAAGGGTAAACGCCATGTCCAGGGGAAAACCGTGCATGCTGGAAGCAACCCTCCCATGATTGTAGCGATCATATCATCAGGTCTCTGGGGTGGTTTCGCAAAGGAATTCGATCATCGCGTGACCTTGGTTGCCGGTCCTTTGCGTCTATGGGGCGACCTCCGTGTCGAGGTTGTCAAAGGCGGCGCCCCACTGTTCGATGTTCTTTTGCGCCTGCGAAACGAATGCCGAGCGCCGAATTCCGGCCAGAAACATCCGTGCAATCGCGCGCCCCGGTTGCCTGAGGGGCCTTTCAAACTGACAGAGAAGGACAATTCGCGTCCCGTTTGTATCGTTCCATACTTCATGTGGCCATGTGTCGTCGAATATCAGCACTTCCCCCTCGTGCCATGTGGCGTCCTGTGAACCGACCTTCATGTGCAAGCCGTCTTCACGAGGGACTTGCAGGCCTAGATGACAGGTCAGGAGACCTTTGGTTACACCTGTATGCCGGGGAATGTGAGCGCCGGGATGCAGAATGGAGAAGAAGGCGCTGTTGAGCCCCGGAATCCTTTCAACGAGCGATGCGGTGGCAGGGCAGCGCCTGAGATTTTCCTCGATCCGTTGCCCATATCCGATCAGGAAGAAGGACCTCCATCGATCGTCAATGGCGATGCGCATGTGGTCTGGAGAGACATCTCTGAGCGCCGGAGCCGATTTTGGGGTGCGAAGCACGGTGAGCGCTTCTTCACGTATCATCGGCCACTTCTTCCGCAGAGCCTCCGTCCAATTGAACTGTTCCGATGCCAAAACAGGGGTGTTGGGAACCAATGACCACGGTGCTATCAAGCGATTGAGAAAAGGTCTGATTTTCTTCCCCTGCCGTAATATGAAGGGGCGCTTGGCCAGGGTCGGCGATCTCTTTGGGGACTGCATCCTGACCTTGTTATCCTTGTACATTCCATCACGACAGGAAGTTGCAGCTCGCCCGCAGGGGGGCATGCGGCGCGAGCTGCATCACGAGGAGGTTGACGATGCATAGCTAGTGGCATCGGCAAGATCCGTTTGGGAGAGGCGGATACGGAACTCCAACCAACCTCGTTACCGGCGCTGGAAATCATCCGGCGCGGACGGCTCATGCGTCCTTTATACTGCGGATGGAAACACCATTTCGATCCCGTGGCTATACCGTCACGATATGACGGCAAGACAGGATGGGCTTTGCCGAACCCCGAACAGTAGTCCTGCCCCGCGCAGCCAGCATCTCGCCGTTCGGATTGAGGATCGGATTGGAAGGGGCGCAGGTCCTGGGCTGATCGCAGCGGAAAGGAGCATTTATTATGGGAGCGGTTCTTGCCGGGAATGGCATCCCACTCGATCATCTTCGCAAGGTGCTTCCCAATGAAACAGGCGCTTCAAGCCCCGATGGGTGAACCGCATTGCGTGCGGGGGGGGGGGACTTAGCCGTCCAGTGCATCATTCACCTTGTCTTCCAATGCCGGCTGATTCAGCCGTGCATCATCGGAGATCCGCATGCGGCGACGGCACCATAGGCTATGGCCGAATGATTGCGCTGACTGTCATAGATGCTGCTTCGGTGTTTGGTCGCTACCATTCAAAACCGGACTTGAACGCCGCCATAGGCGATCGCAGGATTCATGCGTAGATGGGCGGATCCTGGAGCGAGGCCCGCGGGGGTCGGCAGATCGAACCGGACATCTGTGCTGGTCCATGTCTTCATTGCGGCAAGGAAGATACCGAAGCGCTGATTGACGGGAATGTCGACGCCGCCGGCGATAGCAGGGCCGATGGTATTGGCGGCTCGAATATGCTGCAGGAGGCCGTCCTGATTTTTCAGCACGATGGTCCAGTTGAAGCCTGCGCCGAGATAAGGCTGGATGCCGCCCGACTTGCCGAAATGGTAGCGCACTGTGTAGGTGCCCGGCGCATAGCGCACTTTTCCAAGTGTTCCTGCGCCCGAGAGGGTGCCTGCTGCGGTGAGAGTTGTCTTGGGCGGTGCGCCTGCGGTCGCCGCGAGCGAAATGTGCGGAGTGATATGGAAGCCGATTTCAAATACGACGGTCGTGTTATCTGACAGAGTGCCATCTGCACCCTCGAGAGATTGGCCTCCAACTTTAACATTGGCCTTTTCGTCGAAGATAATTCGGGACGCCCCAGCTCTGACGTAAAATTTCTGGTCTTTGACCGGTAAATACTGGGCATCCGCCGAGCCTGCTGCGCAGCCGACGGTAAACGCAAAAAGTGCGCAGAAACTTCTCATGCTTCCTGACCTCCCCTTCGTCGCAGTTTGCGATCGTTTTTTATGGTGACTCAACTTCTCTGGTCAGAGTGGTCGAGGGTGGACGGCCAGGTCCAACACTGATTCTATATTATGATTATACCTATAAGGTCTAATCCTGAGCCTTTCGCAGGCGAAACAGAAGAGATACAGTCCAGCAGGCGACTTTAATAAAGGGGGGTGGTTCATCATGTCCAATGCCGTGTGCGATGGCACGGTCACCAAAAGGGCTTTCCTTCGGTGACGAAGGCTGGATCGCCGCGGCGCAAACGGGGCGGCAGAATGCGGGCCTTTCCCTTGCGTAACGTGACTTTAGTCAGGTTATTTTCCTGTAAGGCTCAAATATTAGCCGCTCGGGAAAATGCGTTGGGATAAAGAGGTGCAGAAGAGCAATCCCGCCACCAGTGACCCGTGTGAGCCTTTTTCCGCGCGGCGATGGCTCGGGGCGCGGGGGAGTTGCGGGCGCAAGGGCTTGGTGCCTTCTCAGAAGGTCAGCTCTGCCAGGGTTTGGACGGCAAGCATTGTTCATTATTATCGGACATTTATTCGCGCGCAAATTGAGCGACCACGTATCAGTAAACCTCAGTGCGCGGGGGCAGGGCAATCGGGGCAGACATTCGAGGTCGGCCTATGGCTGAGGGTGGAGGGGATCCGGATTGGACCACTGCGAGTGAATTCACACGGCGCGGTCGAGATGCTGTTGAATGGCTCGTCTCGACCCTGATTACTGATTACGATCTGCTCCATGCAAGGCTGAGCCGTCGTTTTGGATCGGACGAGCTCGCCACGGAGACGCTCCATGACATCTATCTGAAGCTGCGGTCAGATCCCCAAATCGATTATGTACGCCACCCGCGCTCTTACCTCTACAGGATGTCGATCAACCAGACGCTGAACCGGTACCGCAAGGAAGCGCGTTCCGTAACCGTCGATCCTGCGGTTACCGTGACGATACCTGATGACGCTCCCGATCCGGAGCGCATGGCGCTTGCTTCTGACGAGATGAGGAGAGCAATCGAGCATCTCCACCGATTGCCGCGTCGACAACGGGATATATTCCTGGCGCGATGGCGGGATGCAAAGACCCAGATCGAAATCGCGGCTGAGTTTGGTCTTCATAAACGGACCGTGCAGAAGGAACTGGATCGCGCAGAACGCTATCTTCGAAAAAAGCTGGGACTGTCGTAGCCGTGACAGGTTGGTGGCCGTCGTAACGCGCCGACCCGCGACGGCAAGCATCGCGAAAAAAAACGCCGCCTTTGAGGTCACGGAAGTGTCTTTCCTCCGGGACATTGAGGACCGCTTCCCCCGGACGACGAGCGTCTGCTTGTCGTTTCCGGTCAGGTGGCGGTCAAGGAGGCAAGGCGTCTAGGTTCCAGTCGCCATAGATTGCCTCACACCCAAGGGGGTCGCCATGGCGACAGGTAAGGCGTGAGTGCTATCACGAGGGCGAGTGCCGATGCGCCGCGACGAGGGGGGGAATCCGGCAAATTTGAGCGACATAAGAGGCGCGGTACAGGTTCCGCACTGTCCGTACCGCTCCTTGCACCATGGCAGGTCAGGGTCGCGACCACAGCAATGGCGAGAGATCTCAGTATCGTGGTCTCGATCAAGGAGATCGCTTTTCTTTGCCATCTTTCCCTGAGCTACTTCGTCAGGGCATTCTCAAATACGACTGGCCTCACGCCTTATGCCTGGTTCATGCGGCAGCGCATCGACCATGCTGAAGAACTATTGGAAAGTTCGGATCTGTCTCTTGCGCAAGTCGCCCTGGAATGTGGCTTTTCGGATCAGGCCCACTTCACCAAGGCGTTCGCCAGAGCCACGGGCATGACGCCTGCCAGAAGGCGTCGAGAAGTCGTGCGCCTATCTGAACATGAGCGCACGATATAAGCGGACCTTGTCGTGGCCCTTCGATGATTGATCCCATTACACCTCGCTCCGCTCTGCGGCTCGCCGCCGAGCGGTCTTTAGCAGAGCCTCGTCGAATTCCGGGCGGTTCCAGCGGCTACCGGCCTTTAGGGATAAAAGGTCTTCCATGTGGCTGATGAATGTATAGACCTTGTTGACCACCTCGATCATGAGGGCTTTCATTTCCGGGTCCGAGATCCTGGATACCTCGTTCCAGGGTATTTCTCCGAATGGCGTGACGACCTTCACGTCGCTATAGTCCCCCGTCAGACTTTCCGGCACTGTTCCGGCATGAATGTCCTCGAGCCGCGTATTGCGGACGCATTGCTCGACAAGAGCCAGAGCGATCCGGCGGACGGCTGCATCTGGTAGATCCCTGGTCAAGTCCGTCTCCCGCTTCGCTGTCAAAGACAGCCACGCCTGCGCACTGGCCTGGATCGGAGGCGCGCGCTAATAGACGACCACAAGGAAATTGATCGCGCAATTGAAAAAAAAGCTGCTTCTATTCGTCGCCGAGAGCGGCCTTCATCTCCGCGAGCTTTTCCTGGCACAGCTCGTTGACGATCGTCCCCAGGACCTCGACCCGTTCGGCGAGGTAGGCGAATTCGTCGTCCGTCATTCTATACTGGTCCGAATGCCGGGCCTTCACATAGGCGTCCTTGAGTTTGTTGAACCGGGCCTCCTGCTTCCGGCTATCTCTCGGCCACGCCTCGACAAGCTTCGGCGACAGCCTCTCGGCGAGTTGGCGGAGAAACTTTATGTTGTGGCTGTACGGCGTATAGAAGGTGAAGACGAGCAGGATGCAATAATAGAGCCGCTCGCAGGCCTGCTGGAGATTGTAGGCAGCATCGGGATATTGCTTTGTTTCGTAGCAAAACTGGAAGATTCTCCGCGACGAGATGGCCAGTTCAAACCACTGATCATAATAGCCCTTGGCCATGTCATAGGCCTGCTGCGGCGTCTTGGGCCTGGGTTTGTGCAATTCGCTGTCGTCGGATTGGTACAGCGCTATTCCGTCGCGGGCGATATCCATGAAAAAATAGCGGCCATGGGCCAGCCCGTCATTCACTTCCTGAAGCGTGTGAATGATGAAATTGACCGGGGTGCGCAGCCGGTTGAGGATCATGGTCTCAATGTTGAGGCGCTCTTCCGCCTTGTCCCAATATTCCAGGCGGTCGGTCAACTCCTTCTGGTTGACGATGATAAGCAGATCGAAATCGGAGCGATAGCCCCGCGCAGTGTGCGGCTCGTGAACCCATCGCCCGGTCGCGTAGGAACCGTAGAGAATGATCTTGAGAATTCGGCCCAGCTTGCGTTGGCCGGTCGGCTGGCCGTGCGCATCGTCAAACTCCTCGAACAGGATCTGGATAACCCGGTCGAGTTCGCGTCGCTTGTTTATCGGCAGATGGTCAAGTTCGGTCTTCATTTGGTGGATGCCGCTCAGGTCAGTGGAAAGTCCGATGGATCGTTTTCCCAAGGATTGAAAAGTGCCGCCCCGCTGTGCCGCCTGCCCTTCAGACTGCGCGTCGCCAGAATGGGTTCGTGTTCGATTGCAGTCGCTGCGAGGAGCGTATCGTTGACTTGTGGGGCCGGCCTTGTCCGGCACTTCACATCATCCGAAATCACACCCCGGCGGAAGACTATGGCGTCCACGATGGACAGTATTCGACTGCCAGAACGTTGAGCAAACGCGTCGCGCGCGGCCATGGAGCGCGAGCGATCCGGATGCTTGGGTTCCAGGTTGTGGATGCCCTTGAGTGAAACTCCTGCCATCTACCGGTGCCTCTGTGCATATGCACGCGGGGTGTCTACCTGGACGGTAGGGAACAGCCCGCGCATAAGGCCGACATTCCAGGTGATGATCGTCGGGATCGCGTGGACGATAGCAGCTTCCCCAATCATTCGATCATAAAGCCGAGCACCGATCCCGCCATCGGCCGCATAGCTCCGGACCGTCTCGAATGTCTGGGCGGGGGTAAGCCCAATGAGTTGGGTCGCCGCCCGCACGCTCTCCAGCGCTGCCCACGCCTCCTCAGCAGTAAAGCGGAATGGCGCGCTCGCGCCGCGCCGGGTGAGCGTGCTGTAAGCTTCGGCAAAGCTATGGGCGGCCACACCGAGCACATAGCTGCGCTCCTCGCGAAACAGGTCGGCCGAGGCATCGTGATGTTCATGATCCCCCGCCAGCGCTGCAATGATCACGTTGCTGTCGACGAGCGCGTCAATCGCCAAGGTCGCGCTCGCGGCTAAGGTCGAGTGCCTCGTTCGCCTGCTCCAGGCTAATCGACTTGCCTGTTGAAGGGCGAACCAGCAACGGCCCGCGTCGCACGAGCTTCCCCGTATTGGCGGGGACGCCCGGCGGAACATATCCCCGTAAGGCATCCTCTACCACTTCGCTCGCCGTCATCCCGGTAAGCCTGGAGAGGGTCTGAACGCGAGTGCGGGCGAATGCCGAGCGGACATTGAGCTGGATGCTTTCGGTGCGTGACATGATGCATGAGCCTTTCCTTCGTCCTTATAACGAAGGCCTTGCTGCATGGCTAGCACTTTTATATATTTGCTATCAAGAAGTCGTGCTATGTTGTTTTGAACGGCATATGATATGGAAGATCCGAAAGGATTTCGTGGTGGAATCATCTGCCAGTAATAAGCTCTCCAGCGACCGTCCGCGCTTCAGCCTGTCGGCTTGGCTTTGGCGCCCGTGGTACGCGAAGGTCTGGTGGACAGCCATTCCGGTCTGGTGGCTGGGCATGGCGACTTCGACCCATGTCGATTTCCTGGAGTCCTTCTATCGCGGTGGAATCGCGGGCTATCTGAATATCCTGTTCTTTCCGATGACAGCACTCATGGTTTTGGGCATCGGCTACGTTCGGGATCGCTTGGACAATTTCGTGGGTGAGGGCGACGGGATACCGCTGTCAGACGCGGAAGAGGCCGACGCTCTGCGAAAGCGCATATGGGAAGATCATGATAGGGCTATGAAGAACCTTCGTGCGGGGACCGATGTATTTGACCCGCGGTCGGGATTGCTCTGGATAGGTAACCCGATGAATCCCAACAATCCCGGGTACATCGACCCGAGCACGGGTAAGCATCTTTAGCGCTTCTTGAAGGTGCTGTCGCCGTCACCGGAACTACCTTGGATATCAGTCGAAAAGCTCCCCTTCGAGAGAACGGAGTTTTGCTCCAGCGAAGTCAGTGGACCGGTAACATCAAAGGTGGCGCGCCCGTTGTCGGCATCCTGAAGGTAGCGGTTGCGCATGCCATCGCTACCGAGAACGCGTTTCGATAGTTCACGGGAGAAGGTTGCTGCAGGATCACTGGAGCGCGCGGCGGCGCGCTCTGCAGCTGCAATCGATTCCCGCACATCATAGTTAACGATATCCAGTGACGATTGAGCGGTCTCACTCGTGGTGCCCGTGTCACGGCTCTCAAAGCCGACACTGCCGCCGAAACGTCCTGCGGTGGCGCGATCGGTTTTTTCGATCGGCTCTCTCGAAGCCTGCCTGCCCCGACCCGGATTGTTGCCGCGACCAGTGGACGTCTCGGATTTCGAGACACTGACATCCCCGCCAGCATGGATTCCGACGTCAGTTCCCATTGTCGTCTGATCCTGCGCCAACCGTGACACCGTCCTCTGCCACCCGGTCTGCGCCATGATCGCCTGAACGTCGCGCTGGAGCGTGTCGGCCACCTGGGGTTTAAGGCGCCATTCGCCCCTTCGATCCATCTCGAACCCGCCGCGCAGCCAATTGGCAAGCATAGCCTGACCTTCCGCGCCGCCGCCCATGAAATGCTCGATCGTGTCCGGCCCCGCCTGCTTGCCGGCCTCGAAACGGGTGCTGGTGTCGCTACGGGCCGAGCGGCTGAAGTCCGTTCCGCTCGAAACGAGAAGATCGTTATGCGCAAAGCTGAGCCGCGCGTGCCCGCCATTGGCGATCGCGCCGAGTTGGCTTTCGTTAATAAGGCCAGCCTTCCACATGGCGGCTGCCGTCTGCGGGGTGAGGTTCAGGCTGAGGTCGCCATTCTGGTCCATCGCGATCTGACGTTTGGTGAGGTCGATGCCGTTCTCGGCCAGCAAACCCTGCATGCGGGTCAGACGCTCCCGATCGACGATCGAGGTCAACCGCTCGTTCCGCGCCCGATCGGCGACCCCGGCCGCACCGCCTTCGGCCATGTCGACCTGGTTCCCGGCCGTGCGGCTCAGCGCCTGAATGAAGCTGTCGAGCCGCGCTGCCTGTCGCGTCGAGGTTCCGGCCGCAGCCGCACCTTCAGCATAGCCGAAATTCTCCGACTGACGCCGCTGCTCGCCGATCCGCGCCGCGTCGCGAGTGCCGGAGGTTCCAACCTCGCGCTGTGCATCCAGCTTGCCCGAACGCTCGGCAAAGTCATAGCCGGCCGCTTCGCGCGTTCGGCCATAGATGCTCGTCCCCTCGCGGCTTGCCTCGGCTGTGGCGCCATCGGCAGTGCCGAGTTGGGTCGCTGCGCTGTATCGTTCGAGTGCTGCCATAACCTGGGCCTCGTTCCTGCCGGTGGCGCGGGAAAGCTGGGTGATGGCGGAGCTGCGCGCCTCCCCTGACAGCGCATTGATAAAGCCTACACGACGCGCGGTTTCATCGATTGAAAGACCGAGCATCGACGCGGCCTCGCGCTGCCCCTGATTGCTGCCGCTGCGCCAGCCCTGTTCGGTGGCGACATTGGCGCGCTCCACGCCTGCGACATTGACGCCGGCATAGTCGCGGCGGCCTTCCATCGCGCCCACCTGGACCTGTGCGGAGGTCAGGTCGTTCCTGAGCAACTGCTCCTGATCGAAGGTGTTGGCGATCAGCTTGGCGAAGGTCGGATCGGCCTGCGCCTCTCCGATCACGCCCGATGCCTTGAGCGCGGCATCCTCAGACGAATAGCCGGCGCGCTCGAAATGCCGCTGCGCGCCCTGCATCATCATCCCGTAGGCGCGCTGGTCCCCAAAGGCGCGCCACTGGACCAGATTCTGGCTGAATGCCGCAAACGCCTTCTCGCCTGCCTCGCCCTGCCCGAAGTAGCCGTTTCCAAGGCTCCTCAACGCATCCTTCTCAGCAAATTGATGGATCGCCGTGGTCGCAGCATTGGCCTGCACCGCGCGCGCGACCGCCGGGTCTGCGAGATCGCGTCCACCGAGCGCCGGCGCAAGGCTCCCCAACTGCCGTGATCCCTCGATACCGCCCAGTGCGAAGGCAGTGCCACCCGGAGTGCCGGGACGCTCGCCGAGGATATGGCCGGCTTCGCCAAAGGTCCGGTTCGCGTTGAAGGTCGAGCGTTCTCCGAAATCCCCGAAGCTCGATGCGGCCGCAGCGCGCGACCGCGTACCCATGGCCGAGGCCTGCGCTTCCAGCGCCGACGCCTGCCCCTCGGCCGTGCCCATCGGCGCGGCCGCAGCTGTGCCCTGGCTGGCGATTCCGAGCGATCCGGAGGTGAAAGAGGTGAACACGTTGCCGCTGAAACGGAAGACGGTGAAGACGAACGCGCCGGCAAGCCCGGCGGCGGCCGTGCGGAAGCTCCCGAAGATCGCCAGCGCCTTCATGGCCGCCGAAGGTGCGAGCAACCAGGCATTGGCTCCGAGCCCGTTGGCGCGCAGTTCGGCGAGCGTCGCAGTCGCGCGGCCGAGAGTCAGTTGATAGATGCCCGCGTCGATCACGCCCCACAGCGCTACAAACACGAACATGCCGAGCGCGAAGCTCGCAACCCTGAGGTTGATCGGCGTCAAGATGAACAGTAGCGCGATCGGGATCATGAACAGCATGATCCCGAACACGGTCGCGCGGATCGTCGGCATCCATTCATTCGCGACCGACATGGTCGCAAGGCCGTTCGAGATCACCGCGCGATTGGCCATGACCCTGGCCGCGCTGGCGGGGGAGTCCTCGAATAGGACATCGCCGACCGTGTTGCCGAGCAGGATATGGGTGAGGAACGCCTGCGCGCTGAGAGGGCGCCCAAGCATCATCTGGCCCATCTCGCCGAGCTGCTGCCGGCAGCGGACCATTTGCTGGACATTGCTGGTGTCGTAGCCCGTCCGCGCGCAGATCTGCCTAGTATAATTGTCGAACAGCACCGGGTCGGACAGGCGATCCGAGATATGGGTCCAGGCGTCGGCGCAACTGACCGTCGTTCCGCCCTTGTCGGTCGTGGTGTAGACGGTGGAAAAGGTTGCTGGACCGGCCATTGCTGCGAAGGACGCGGGGAGGTCGGTCGAGGTGCGGAACAGCTGGTCGTCGTCGACGCCATAGGCGGCCGACACGCGCGCTACCGGATAGCATTGCCGCACATAGTCCTTGATCGTCGCGTCGAGGAACACGTCGGTCATCGGACCACGCGGGGATACGGCATTGAGGAACAGGTCGAAGCTGTGCCCGCCCGCGCCGAACTCGATCTTAGCATTGGGATCGAGCGTGTTGTCGTCGATCGTCTCCACCATGGCGCGTTCGATCATGTTGGTCGCGCCAGCGACGAGGACGAGAAGGTTCGGAACGCCGCCGACCGGCTGATAGGCGTTGCGGACGCGGTCATAGACGTGGACCGTGCCCGTGGTGGCGATCAGCCCGACGAACAGGCCCACGCCGATCAGGATCTGAAACCCGAAAGCGACGAGCCCCATACCGGTGCCGCGCACACTCGCGATGATCGCGCCGAGACCAATGCCGACCGTCGCGACGATCATCACCAGCGTCTCGTAGCGCGGATCGCTGAAGATCATCGAGACCAGGCGAAACGCATCTACCGTCTCGACGAAGCCGTCATAGGTGTGGAAGCTCGTATCGACGGCCAGGGCGGGCGAAGCGAGGAGCAGGGCGGGGAGGGCGACGAATAGCTTTGCAAGTCGGCGCATGACGGTTCGATCCTACTGATTGCGGGCAGCGGCGCCGGCGGCGTCGCGGGCATCCCGGTCGCGCTCGCGGAGGAGACCTGCGTAGCTGGTGGAGAGGTTCGCCTGATTGAGCGCCGCCATATAGCTTTGACGCATCTGGGCACGTTGGCGCAGCACCTCGTCCCGCAGATCCCGAAGCTGCTCGATCCCCTTCGACAGGATTCGCGTCTGGCAGACATTCTTGTTGTTGCCATCCGCCGAGCCCGCGACCGTCGCTCCACGCTCGGCATTGGTCACCGTGAAGTCGATGGTCCGCGTGAGGTCATTGAGCATCTGGTAGGCGAGCGTAAGGGCGACCAGTTCATCGGTGTCGGCAATCACGGAGTCCACCACGCCCTGGCGCACCCCCCATTCAAGCATGCGATAAACGGGTAGCGTCCGGACATTAGCGACGAACTGCCGTTCCTCGGCCGATAGTGCGGCGCGGGTGCGGATCTTGGTGGCGATCGACTGCATCCGCTCCCGAGCCAGGACCAGCGCGCCGCGGCCAGATCCGTCCTGCGCACAATCGGCGCCGGTCGGGGGGAAATTGAGCGTGCGGCGCTGGACCCGCCCGGTCAGGAAATCCTGCGCGCTTTCGGTGTCCTGCGCCGGGCATTGGGGGATCGCCGTGAACAGGGGAACGCGGTCGCCATCGTCCCAGCGCATGTAGACATCGCCCACCCGGGCGCGCATGACGCTGGCCCAGTCTCCGGCGCCCACGCGCGAGGCGGCATGCGCCAGAAGCGAACCGGTGCGGAAAATGTCTGTCACTTCGGCGGGGCAGTTGGCGAGTGCGTCCTTCAGATCCTCGGTCGGATTGTTGTTGTTGGCCTCGATTTTCTCGCGGCTCTGCTGGTAGCTCTTGGCAAAGCCCTGCTTCACCGAACGATAGCCCGTCATCTCCTCGATGATCCCGCCCATGTTGTCGTCGCCCTTGGCGATCTGGACCATGCGGTTGGCGAGGCGGCAATCATTGACCTGGATCGAGTTCAGGAAGTTGGTCGCCGCTTCCATTTTCGAGATGATGTTCCCCATCTTCTCGTCAAGCGTCTCGAGCAGATACTGGAAGGCGACGGCAGGCGCCGCCTGGAGGATGCTCTCCAGTTTCTGGACCAGATAGTCGGGGTCGAGGAACGACATGCCGCCGAGAAACATGTCGATGCCGCCGCATCCGGCGCGGACCTTGGGCAGGCTCACCGACATCAGATAGTCGTTATGAACGTCGACGCGGCCTGACATGCCGCCTGCCGTCACATAGACGCGCGTCTGGTCCTCGAAGCTGCCGGGCGAGCTGTAGGTCACGTTATCGAACCAGCTCTCCGCCCAGCTCTGCGCATGAGCGGGCGCGGTCCAGGCAAGGCTGGCGAGGGCGAAGACGATCAGCGCGCGGACGGCGTGGCGGCAAGCGGACATGGCGGACTCCGGACTATCGAGGAGGTTGAGGAAAGGATTGAGCCCGCCATTTCTCAGTGCCTTCCCGAACGCGTCGCCGGCAGCCCCACGATGCCGGTGAACTTTGACATGGCGCGGACGCCGACAGAGGGCCTCACGCCCGTCAGCATCTTCGCGGCCAGATAAAGGTTGCGCGCGAGGTTCGGTGCATGGTCCGTCCCGATCGCCACCGGGACGACGCGTGCATTATCGGCCATGGGCCGCACCCAGGCGACCGGATGCCCGACCCAGGGCAAGCCGAGGCGGCCGGACCGGATCATCGCCTCCTGCGCGCTGATCGTTCGCACCTGCCAGCCGTAGCGCGTGCCCAATGTTCTCAGCTTGGTCCAGAGGTCACCACAAGGCAGGCAACCCGGGGTCGTCGTCATCTCGATGACGAACGCGGCACCATGTCCACGCAGCGTGGCCGTGAAATCATCTGGGAACTCGCGGGTCACCGGAGCCCGTGAGAGCCATGCCTGCATCGTCGCCGCGTCTCCGACGGGGTGGATCGCGGCGCGCATGGCGTCCTCTTGGCGGACGGTCTGCGCTGCAGCCGATCCCATGCCCATGACCAAGCCGGGGATGCCGAGAAGGATGAAGGCGCGCATCACGGCCTCGGCCGGGCCGAGACATCGACGAGATCGCCGCCAAGGGTTCTCGGGTCGGTCGCCGATACCGGGCCGTTGCCCAACGCGTCGAAGAAGCCTGCATCCTCGCCGGGGCCGGTCATGAATTGCTCGGGCCGTATGTCGCCGCGCAGCAGGCGCACAGCCTGGTAAGCCGTCTGTGCGAGGTTGGGATAGGCCTCGACCCCCGACGCGATCACCATGCGTTGCTGGCTGCCGCGCCGGATGATCATCGTCGTGGGCGTGATCTCGACCCCGAACCGCGCGCTGAGATCAGGCCGCTTGTCGAGATCCATGAGCGTCACCTGCCAGCCCATTTCTTCCTGGAAACGCTGGATGATAGGCCACTGCACGCGGCAATAGCCGCAGGTCGTGCGCGAGAACATGACCAGAGCGAACTCGCCCGCATGCGCGCGAAGATAGGATCGCCGGATCGCGTCCTTCTCGGCCGACAGCTCGGAGCGGGCGTCGCCGACCATCGGGTTGGCCGACTTCGAATTGAGCTCGGGATATTGCAGCATGGCGATCTGGGTCACACCGGCGAACGCGCGCGCCTTTCGCCGCGCGAAATCCTGGAGCCGCCAGAAATCGGCGACCGCATCGACCGTCAGCACGGTCGCGGCATAGTCGCGCTGCTCTTCGATGAGCTTGCGGATCTTCGGCGGTGTCCAGGTCGCGAGCTCCGCCATCGGTGGGATGACGGGCTTCGCGAGCGTCTCGGGCTCGATTTTCTCGTCGGGCTTCTGCTTTGGTGCCTCGTACCACCAATATCCCTGGCGCTGCCCCTGGGGCTGACCGGCGCCCTGGGCGCTGACCGATGCCGGGACGCAAAGCATTGCTATCGCAGCCAGGCTTGCCGATCCAGGCCAGCGCCAGCCTACCGGCAAATGTATTGACAATGTCGTGGCAAAATGCCAGATGGAGCCAAGGAGTTTAGAGACATGGCACAGGCTCGTTCGGACCGGAGCGCTTCGCCGCGCAAGGATGACGTCATCCAGATCCGCGCGGCTGCGGAACTCAAGGCGTTGCTGAGCCGTGCGGCATTGCTGCGCGGCCAGAAACTCTCCGAATTCATGCTGGCGAGCGCGCGTCGGGAAGCCGAGGCCGCCATCCTCGATCAACGAACCTTCTTCCTCGACGCCGAGAGCCATGAGCAGTTTCTGGCAATACTTGATGCGCCGCCCGCGCCGTCGCTGAAGCTTGAAGAGCTGATGAAGCGTCAACCGCTCTGGGATCGCTGATCTGACGTTGCGCCCGTTTCGATGACCAGACGCCGTGTAACGCCGCCCGAGCGGTTGAACGCCGACCATTGCGTCGATGGGTTCGACAATGGACGGCATGCCTCGCTCGATCACTGGCTCGCAGAGCGGGCTCTCGCCAGCGAAGGCGCCTCGGCCCGCACCTATGTCGTGTGCGATGCCGACCGGCCAGGCCATGTCGCGGGCTATTACACCATCACCACCGCCATGGAGGAGCGGGCCGCGCTCCCTACCGCCAGGTTGCGGCGCGGGATGCCAGACAAGGTTCCGCTGCTCCTCATTGCCCGGCTTGCCGTGGACGTTGGCTTTCAGGGCCTCGGTCTCGGCGCCGATCTGCTTGCCGATGCCCTGCGGCGATGTGCCGCTGCCTCGGAGATCGCTGGTGTCCGCGCGGTCATCGTGCATGCGATCGACGACGCGGCGGTCGGATTCTACGAGCGGCATGGGTTCATTGCCTCTCCACTCGGAGAACGCGTCCTGCTCATGCCCATCGAGGCGGTGCGAGCTCTGCAAGGCTGACGACCTGTCCTGTTCGCGCGCGCTCACAGAATCCGCTCCATCCGGATGAGATCGCTGAGCGGCAGCAACCCGAAATAGCGGCTGTCGAACCCGCGTGGGCTAGGCGAGCCGACATAGGCCATGCCGGCTGGGATGACGCCACTCCACTTCATATGGGTGAGCTTTAGTCCGTTATGGGCCTGAGGGAGGCTGACGCCGAGCAATCGCCCGTTGCAGTAATAATGACCGTCCCAACTGTTCGCCCTGAGCGGGGAGGGCGTTTCGAACATCGTGAGCCGATCGCCGGGCAGGCAGAGCGCGTGCTTGGTGACGGACACAGGCTTCGGGCCGGCGATCGGGTGACGGAGCGTGAACATCACATAGTCACCCCTGGCGATCGGACCCGGGCTTTTGCGCACGGCAAACGCCTCGATCGACGGTGACATGACGAGCGTGACCTGCGGCATGACCAGCGCGGCGAACAGCGCCAACGGCGACACAATGAGCATGGCGCACCAGAGCCGATCAGGTCGAGCCGGTTGAGCGGCGCTGGGCGCGCCCAAAGCTTCTGCGGCCTTGCGCGGTAACCGCCGCAGCCGGGGCCACAGACCACCGATCCATCTAGCGACCAGCCAAAAGAGCCTGAGCATGGCTTACCTCCTCTTTCCCGCCGAGGCGGGCATAAGCTTCGAACATTCCGGAAAGTGCGCTGTCACCAAAGACGACATGAGCCGCGCGCGGGCTATCGTCGTCACGCTCGCAATAGGCCTGGGTCGGATCACCGGGGATCATCGCGAGTGCGGGGACCTGAGCGATGCCGTGCTGGCGGAACACAATGGGGTCGATGATGAGCTGGACATCGCGCATCACACAGTTGGGCCCCTCACAGCCTGGATCGCGCCGTAGGATCTGCGCCGTCAGTTTCGCCATCGGGCCCATTTTCCTGAGGCCACCCGGCACACCGCGGAACGCCATAACGCCGTGAACCTTCTCGAGCTGGATAGCGTAGTTGCGCAGCGTCGAGAGTGGCATCGACGACGACACGAACAGGACCGGCACCCATCCATTTGCGGTTATGGCAGAAGACGATTTGGCGAGGGCCTGTTCTTCGGCCGGCTCCAGTCCCAGTGCCTGACGCAGCGCCTTCGCCTGGCGTTCGCGCTCGGCTGCGAGGCTCGCCTCGCCCTGAGCCTGGCCAGTACGGGCGCGGGCCTCCATGTCCACCGACGGCTCCCGATTGCGGAGGCCGTCGAACGCGCGGCGTCGATCGATGGGATTGTCGGTTCGCGGAAGTTGGGGGGCGGGCAGGTGCGCGGCATTCTTCTGTCCACGCGCGATTGCCTCTCCGAGCCGGTCGAGGCTGGCCTGACCTTGATCGCCAGCGGACTGCCTGGCGTTGCCGCGAGGGGCTTCGCTCGCGGTATCTTGTGCGAGGGCGGCGGTCGCCGCACCCATGAGCAGCACCAGAACGGCGCTATGGATTGACGGCTTTGAGATACGCATCGATGCGCTCCCCCATGTCTATCTGGATGCTGGATTGGGCGCGGGCCTCGATGTCCGCATAATATTCGGAGAGGTCGATCTTGCTGAAATCGAGCGCCTGAAACTCCTCAGGCGTGAACCCGCGGCACATCGGCTTTTTGGCCGTGCCCCAAAGATTGCCGTTGAAGCTTTTCAGCTGCGGACGGCCCTGTTCCTGAATGATGCGGCCGAGCTTGGTGTTGAAGCAGCAATGGCCGCGCGCCTTCTGCAGGCAGATGCCAAGAAAGCTGGAGGTGCAATAGCTTCCGACCTCGTGGCACATGCCCGACGAGCGCAACATGGCGGTTTCCATGTCCTGCTGGTCACAGCCGGCGAACAGGAACTCCATCATGAAGTTGATCGCGAGGCTGACTGCAAGCGATGTTGGGTCGAGGCCGATGATCAGAGCATTGGCGCCGGCGCTCGCGGCCTGGCTCGCGGTCGCACCCGCCTTGAAGGCGACATAGGCTGCCTTCATGCCGGTGAACACGCCTTTGGCCACTGCGATCTTGGTGCCGATCGAGGAGATGGACGAACCCATCCCATCCTTCACGATCTTGCCTTTGTCCTTGCAGCAGTTGGCGAAGGTGGTGCCGAGGCCCGCGGGGCGGCAGCGCACGCCGCGCCCGGAGAATATCTCTATGGTTCCCATGCAATTGCCGTCGGCATCGATGCCTCCATCGGGCTCGGTTCCGGGATCGTCCATCGGCGGTTCGTTGACGATGGGGTTGGTCGCAAGATCGGCGCACTGATTGGGCGAGCAGGAGGGTGGACCTCCTGCAGTCTTCACCAGGCAGGCATATTGCGGCCCAACCGGACAGCTATATTGGCCTGCGGCATCGGCGATGCAGGCCACCTCCTGGATCGGACAAAGCCACGCCCCGCTCATGGTCGAGAGGCAGTTTGCCTGCTCGCCTTCGTCGGCCGCATCGCCGTTATTGTTGAGATCGGCGGCGCAGATTTGCTGCGCGTAGGCCGCGCTGGGGGAGGCAAGGGGCACTCCGAAGCCGAGCACCAGCGCGAGCGCTGCGCCGCGCGGATCGAGGCGCCAATGTCTTGTGTGGGCGAGGCAGATCATTGCACGCTCCCCGTGCAGACGAGATCGGCACCGGCGAGACGGACGGTCTGCATCATCACGACCGCTTCGGGGAAATCGTCGAGGCAGCCGCAGGCCGACACGATCTCCTCGCCGGGGCCTGCCGGGCATTGGTTGTTGGCGGTGCAGGCATGGAAGAACGTATCGAAGCCGGTCGGCGCATTCTGTTTGGCGCCGACCACGCCATCGATCGCGGCTTCGCTGTTTGCCTTGGGCGCGCGCGTCTTGCAGACGGGCTCGCACGCCGGTACCGATCCCCTGTCCGGGACTGAAAACGCGCGGGTGGACGTCGCGAAGCTGCCGTCGCTCTGCCGCGCCCGGTCCGCAAGCAGCGTCTCGGTCGAATGATCGATGATATAGGCGCCGCGGCTCGTGTCGGGTTTCGCAATGTCGTCTATGTTGCAGCGATAGGTGCGGTCTTTCAGGAAGAAGTCACGCGTCAGGTCGGTCGGGCAGGCGGGGCCACCCAGGATACGGGTCTGGGGCAGGGGTTTGAGACCAGTGGCAACTCCGTTGATCCAGGTCTGGACGCCGTCGACCATTTCGCTGTCGAGCTTGCATTGCGGATCGGCGGCGATTGTGCCGCAGCTATCGACGAGCTGCTCGAGCGTCTTGCAGCTGTTGTCGACATCGACATGGACCTGCGCGAAGCCCTCTCCGCCTTCTGCAACCGCGGCGCGGAGCCAGATCTCGTGATCGCCGACGGTGAGCCACGGCTTCAGGTCGAGATTGGGATGGGCGTAGAAGGTCTTCTTCAGCTCGCATTTGCTCGGCGGAAGCCCGAGCGTGGTCCAGGGTGAAGGGCCCGAGCCAATAAGCTGCCCGTCGATCCGCACCTGTGCCCAGTCGTCGGCGAAGAACTGCGTAAGGCGCGCATCGACGATGCGATCCGGATCGGTGACGTGTAGCGTCATACGGAAGTCGACCAACGTGCAGCTGCCGCCCGCAAGGCTGTTGTCCGCAGGCGACCCCATCAGGAAATCGAACGAGCTGCCGTTCTGGATGGTCGAATAGCCGCCCGCTGTTCGGCTGATGATGTCTTCCGCAGCGGGCTTGAGCACCGTCACACGCCGCTCGACGGTGCAATGGCGATATTGGAGCGAGGTTCCTGAACCGATCGCCGAGCCTTTGAGCGCCTGGAAAACCGCGCTCCCAGTCGATGCCGTATAAGCATCCGAGGCGATCGTGGCGGGATTGGATCGATAGGCGGTCTGGGGCAGATCCGGATTGGGCGAACAAGCCGTCGATTGTGCACCGACATAGCGGATGGCGGGGCCATCGATCACCGCTTCGGCGACGCCATAGCGCGGGTCGGCCGTCGTGAGCGCGCCGATCATCCCGCCGCCAAGGTCGCGCAGCACCGAAGGCATATTGCCCCAGGCGAGATTCGTGCCGCAGCTGTTGTTGATGCAGTAGCAGCCGGCGAGCTTGGGCATGTCGACCGAGGTCAGTTTCAGGTTTTTTGCCGCATCGACATCCCAGCGATAGAAGCTGCATCCGTTCCAGCTTCCGGGTTGGCAGGAGACGACACCATTGGCGCAGATGCCGGACACAGGCATGGGGAGATTGGACGTGCTGTCGACCGTCCCGTCCAGATCGGTGTCCCGCGCTATCGTGACAGCGCCGAGGTCGCCTGTTCCGGACGGCTGAACCAATACCTCGAGCATCGTTGCGGTCTTCTGACAGGCGATATTCGGCGCAAACTTCCGGCTGTTGTCGACAGTCGAGATCTGCTGTCCGGCCAGGCCTGGCGTCACATAATTCTGCTGGAGCGCATCGCTGTCGCTGGTCTTGGCTCGGGACGCCTCGGCGGCAGCGCGAGCGCGCTCCTCCATCGTCTGGGCGGAGGCGGGCGAAACAAGGGAAATGGCCAGCGCGACCGCGATGATGGAACAGGCGGAGAGGGAGCGCCGGTTCCATCGGGGGAGCATTGCGGCCGCGCTGGCCGGGGGTGGAGCGACGCCGCCAGGGGGGCTTGGCGACGCCGCTCCTGTCCCGCACGGCAGCCCTCGGCCGTAGGGGCCTTGGCGAACAGACCTCCGGAATGGACGGCTGTCGCGTGCAGGAACGGGGGGAAGTGACCGGCTCATGGCACCGGTATCCCGGCGCAGCAGATCACCTTTTCGAAGAGCATGAACTGGGCATTGTCCTTGCCCGGCGCATGTTTGGCCGAGGACCAGAGCGAGCCCGGGCGGCCGATATTCACGCATTTGCCGCCCTTCACGGGCTCCATGATCTGGAGCTTGTAGCGCGACTTGGTCCAGACGGGCTGGGGTATAAACGAGCAGCCGTCAGCTGAGCTGATGGTAAGAGCGCCCAGGCGCCCCATCATGAACACGCCGCGCGCGGCCAGGCCCGCCCAGGCTTCGACGCTGTCGTCGAAATGGATGTCACCGGCGATCGGATAGGTGGCGCCCCAGCTCCCCATGCACCAGAAGAGCGGGTCGATGACCTTGCCCGCGGCCGCTGCGGCACTGTCGCCCATGCAGGCGAGCCCCGCGGCGGGATTTCCGAACAGGATGCCCTCGGGCTGGATGATCGCGCCCAGCGTCCCCGACTGCCAGGTGGGCAGCACCTCGGTGATCATGGCGACATCGAAGCCGTCATTCTCGAGACAGGGCAGGTCCGTGAACATGTCGAGCATCGCCCAGACCGGCGAGATGTAATAGTGCATCTGCGCGAACATCTTGCGGGTGTTCGTCCCGTCCGAGATCGATGATTGGCTGCCCTGCAGCTTCCCGCCCGTCGGCAGCAGATCGGCGCCCAAGGCCATCATGCAGCCGGGTTCGGTCACGACATCCACCATCCGGTTCGGCGACCAGTAGGAAACCTTGACCCCGAACCAGAACTGGATGCCCTTGCGACAGGCGCACAAGGGTTTGGAGGCCGACTGTGCGTCGAGCGCCTTGTCGAGCTTGTCGAAGCTGCCGACGCGGATGCCGCCGACGGTGATGGGAAAGATGCAGGTCCAGCGCACCTTGGTGATGGGGTTGAAGACGGTGCCAGCCTCGCATTTGGAGGCATGGGCCTGGCTCGGCCAGGCAAGGGTCATGGCAAGCCCGATGACCAGACCGACGATGAAGACAGGAAGGCGGCCGATCATCGCACAGCACCTCTCGCCAGGGCTGCGGACCCGCGGCTCTTGGGCCCATATTCGGTGAGGACGAGGCGTGTGCCGGACTGCTCGACGATGACCGGCGCCACCGTCAGCCCGAGCCGTTGCTTGACCCGCTCCTCCAGGATGTAGATCGGCCGCCCGGTCTTCTCGCTGAGGTCGATCGCGTCGCCGTTCTGCGTGCCCAGCGCAGACAGCAGGATGAAATCGCTGGCGCGGGCGTTGCGGAGCGCCCAGCCGAGGTCGCGCGGATGCACGACGACGAGGCGCTGGGGTAGCTTCACATAGGTCAGCGGATTGAAGGTGAAGCCCTTGGGATAGAGCGTCTTGCCGTCGGGCAAGGTGATATCGAAATCGAGCGTGTAGAAAGGCACGACACTGCGAACCCGGTCGGCGCCGGCAATCCCGAGCGGCGCGGCCTTGAGCGCGCTCCACTTGTCACGCGGGCCGAACGCCTTGCTCATGTCACTGGGGAGTGTCGCCACCTTGGCCTCGATCTCGGCGAGCGCGTCAGGTTCCGCGATCGGCCATGTCCGCCCGATCGTGCTGCGCGACGGGGCGGAACCGCTGATCGGTCCCGCAGCGGCGCACGCAGCCGCGACGGCCAGCAGATTGCCCGTTGCGAACACCAGCAGGATCGGGCCGCGCCGAACACGGCCGAGCAGACTATCGGCCATGACGGTGCCTCCAATGCTGTTCGGGCGGTTCGGGGATGCCGATGAGCGCGGCGACGAAGGCCGAGAATGCCAGAGGCGTCAGGATCCAGATCAGCATGCCGGAGGCCCGGTCGAGCTCCGGTGACAACAGCAGGAGTGCGCTCTGGACCAGCATGAGCAGAAAACCGCTGACAGTGAGCCGGATCACCGATGGCGAAGGCGAGGAGGAGGTGAGGCCGTTCATTTGCCTCTCCATCGGCGCAGACGGCTCATCAGCTTCGCAGTGCCCGCCGAGAGGCTGAGCAGCATGAGACCGGTGGCGAGACACGATGCCGCTATCAGTAGAGAAGCGCGCAGAACCATCATGGTCGGCTGCTTGAGCAGGAGCCCCGCGACAAGCACGAGCAGGCCCATCATCACCGTCTCGATCATCACGAGCCGGAAGCGCCACTGGAAGGATTCCGCTTCGAACCGCTCGGCAAGCCGTCGCTCGACGATCGATTCGATGGCTTCATTGTCGGACCAGTTGAGCGGCAACTGGTCGGGATGCGGTGTAAAGCGTGCCATGGCGATCACGCTCCCAACAGGCCGGGCGCAACAGGCGCGCCGAGGATCTGCGAGGGCTCGACGCCGGCGAGACGGCAAATGGCTTCAAGTGGCGAAAGACCCTGACGCATCAGTGCCTCGAAAGCGGCTACTTCGTCGGGAGCGGAGGTGTTGATCCAGTAGCTGAACGGATCGACCACCAGCCGGGCAATGCCGAGACCCAGCGGGGAGTCGATGAACACCTCGCTATAATTGGGCTTGGAATTCCGGACGGATTTCAGAAGGTCGAGGACGAAGCCCGAATAATCGAGGATCTTGTTGTCGACCGCCCTATCATAGGTTGACCCCTGCAAGAGAAACCGGGTCGCGGCATTCTCCAGGATCACCTGGCCGGTGCCGCCGAACAGCGTCAGATCGTTCATCGACTGGAGAACGATGCCGAACGAGCCGCGATATTTGCGCGCGCGGCGATAGCCCTGACCGAACGCCTCGGCGAGGCGGCTGAGATCCTGTCCGTCAGTGCGGGTCATGAACTGCGCGGCCTCGTCGCACAGCACGAAACGAGGGCGATCGCGCGCGGAGAGATAGAGCTCCTGTGTAACCGCGTTCACCACCACCATGACGATGACGTTGAACAGGTCCGGCATGGACTTCAGGCGCTCAAGTTCGAGCACCACGAATTCGTCGTGACGGATGTCGAGCGTCGAGGGACCGTTGAAATAATGACCATAGGCGCCGCCGGACCCGAAGTCCCTCAGGTTGAACGCGAGTTCTCGCGCGACGGGAACGAGATGGTCGACGCTGTCTAGCGCGGTCCCGACCAGCTCGGGATAGGTGCCCAGCCAATCCCGTACCGCATCAATCCCGTGATCGGCGCGCCCGGTATCGATCGTCCACTGCACGGCAGATTTCAGGAGGTTCCATTCGGAGGTCGTGACGCCCTTGCGGGTGGACGCATTGGCCATCTCGGCCACGATCGCCACGGCCATGGTGATGGCCGACTGCTTGTCGTCGCCGTCGAGCGCCAGCCCCATGTCGAAGGGATTGAGCACCAGATGCTCTTCGCCGATGTCGATGTAACGGCCTGAGCAGAGCGTACAGAGCTTCCGGTAGCTGCCACCAATATCGATGATGCGGATCAGCGCGCCGGAGGCATAATATTGCTGGCAGAGATTGTTGAGGAGGAAGCTCTTGCCCGCGCCGCTCTCGGCCGACACGATGAAATTGTAGTTGTTGATACGTGGGTCGAAGAGATCGAGGGTGATGAGCTGACCCTTACGGCCCGTGTAGAGCAGCGC
>NZ_LSJY01000182.1 GCF_001556865.1 Sphingobium sp. CCH11-B1
CGCCCGCCGGCACGGCCTATCGACCAAGGTCAACAACTGGCTCCATCCCCTACACGATGCGTCGGTAGGGGGACTGGCGACACGGCTTCTCGCCTTTGTCGTCGGCCTCCTTCCCGCACTCCTCTTCGTCACCGGACTGCTGCGCTGGACCCAGCGCAATCGCCGCCGGCCGCACCTCCTCTCTTTGAAAGATCCTGTCTGATGCGCACATCCCTTCTCGCCCTCGCCGCCACCCTCGCCGCCCCGTCCGCCTTCGCCGCCGAAGCCAGCCGGTCGATCATCGTCACCGGCCAGCGTGATGCGCCCCCGCTCGACCGGGTCAGCGACACAGGCAGCCGGCTGGGCCTCACGGTGTTGGAAACGCCGGCAACCGTCGAAACTCTGACGCAGGCCGATCTTCAGTTCCGCGGCCTTCGCACCGCGCGTGAAGCCTTTGCCGACGTGCCCGGCGCGATTTCCGGTAACGTCCCCGGCAATCCCGCCGCCGTCATGATGCGCGGTTTTTCCGGCAATACGGTGTCCATCCTTCAGGACGGGGTGCGGATATCGACATCCACCGTTGTCCAGCGCGACACCAATGTCTGGCATTTCGATCGGATAGAGGTGATCAAGGGACCGGCCTCCGTTCTGTTCGGCGAAGGTGCGCTGGGCGGCGTCATCAACAAGGTGACGCGCAAGCCGCAGTTCGACGGCAACCATATGGACGGGCTGCTCAGCTTCGGCAGCTTCGACACGCTGACGGCGGCGGGCGGCGTCAATTACCAGCTATCGGACCGGGTCGCGCTGCGCGCCGACGCCAGCATCATGCGCAGCGACAGCCTCTATGACGTGGACGATAACCGCACCCGATCGTCGGGCCTGACCGCCAGCCTGCTGCTGCGCCCCACGGCCGACCTTTCGGTCCTGATCGCAGTCGACCATTATGATGACCTATATGACGGCAGCTATCAGGGCGCGCCGCTGATCCCCGCCGCCTTCGCCCGCGACGCCAGCCGCGCGGTTCGCAGCGGCAACGGCCTGGTGCTCGACCGCGCGCTGCGAAATCGCAACTATAATCCGGCGGGTGCCTATTCAGGTGCCAATGATACGACGCTGCGGTCGCGGATCGACTGGAAAATCGGCGGGGGCTGGTCACTGGGGACGGACCTTACATGGTACACCGCCGACCGGGCCTTCGTGCTGAGCGACACGCAGAGCTTCGCTGCACCGACCGCCGCTTTCCCGAACGGGCGGTTCCTGCGTACGCTTCAGCGCTTCTACCACGACCATCGTTTCTGGAATGTGCGCAGCGCGCTTTCCCATGACGGGCAGGTCGGATCGATGCGCAACCGCTTCTCAGTCGGCGCGGAATATAATCACACGGATTTCGCCAGCCTGCGCCAGTCCGCCCCGAATAGCGCAGTCGCGCCGGTCGACCCTTATGTACCGACGGTAGGCACATTCCCGACTGCTGACCGTGTCTATACCACCGGGAACATCAATTTCGATTCCCGCCTCAAGACGACGTCGGTCTTTGCCGAGGATGCGCTGAACCTTACGCCGCGATGGCTGCTGGTCGCCGGGGCGCGCTATGACGCCATCGCCCTCGACCGGGCGGTCACCAATTTCAACGTCACCCCCAACAGCGTGCAGCGCGCCAGCCCGCGCTATCATCCCTTCTCCTGGCGAGCGGGCGCGACTTATGCGCTGACGCCGGGGCTGACCCTTTATGCGCAATATACGACGGCGGCGGTGCCGGTGTCGTCGATGCTGCTGCAATCGATCGTCAACACCGCCTTCCGCCTGACCAAGGGGCGCAGCTATGAGGCGGGCTTCAAATTCACGACGCTGGGTCAGCGGCTGACGCTCACCGGTGCGGCCTATCGCATCGCGCAGAAGGACATATTGACCCGCAATCCGATCGATCCGTCGCTGACGGTGCAGGGCGGACGGCAGTCGTCGCGGGGCGTGGAACTCACGCTTGACGCCACCCCGACCGACGCGCTGTCGCTGGGCGGCAGCATCGGATACACCGACGCCCGTTATGACGAGCTGATCGAGGCGGGCAATATCGACCGATCCGGCAACCGGCCGATCAATACGCCTAAGGCAACGGCGAACAGCCATGTCGCCTATCGGCTGCCCGCCGTGCCGGTGACGCTGAGCGCCTTCGCCCGCCATGTTTCCGGCTTCTTCACCGATACGGCCAACAGCATCCGGGTGCGCGGCCGCACCACCTTCGACGCCGCGATTGCCTGGCAGGTCACGCCGCAAGCATCGCTTACGCTGCGCGGCCGCAACCTTACCGACGCCTTTTACGGAGAATATTCAGGCTATCCGACCACCAACATCTATGTCGGCGCGCCGCGCAGCGTTGAGCTGGCGCTCGCCACCCATTTCTGACCGGATCAACCGTGCATGCCGGTCCACAGGAAGACGAGCATTGCCCCCGCGATGAAGGAGAACATCAGATAGAGTGCAAGGCGGGGGACCGCCTTTCGGGCCGGATTGTGGTTCTGGCGGGGCATGATTTTCCTTTGCGTTGAGGATTTTGGCTCTCCAACGCATCGGACCCCCGCCAGTGTCCGCGAAATGTTCGCGCAGAGCGCGCGCCGTCCATCAGGACGCCGGCGCGCCCTTGGCTTCCCGCCCTGCTTCGGCTGCGGCCAGCACGCGCAGCACATTGCCGGACCAGATTTTCTGAACGTCCGCTTCGCTGTAGCCGGCCTTGAGCAGAGCAGCGGTGATCTTGGGCAAGTCGACCACATCCTCCATGCCAACGACGCCCCCGCCGCCGTCCCAGTCCGCGCCGATGCCGACATGGTCCGGCCCCACTACCTTCAGCGCATGGAGCATATGCGCCATGAAATCGTCGAAAGTCGCACGGTCGGTGTCAGGATAAAGCCGGTCGATCTCCTGCCGCTTGGCCAGCAACGCGGCGCGGGCTTGGGCGGACATCTTCGCATCCTCGCGCATTTGCCCCATGAGCGCCTGCATCGCCTTCTGCCGCTCCGGGTTCGGCTTCGACGCCTTGAGATAGCCGCCATAGGCGTTCATCTGGATGACGCCGCCCTTGGCCGCCAGCGCCTTCAGATGATCGTCGTCGATATTGCGGGGATGGTCGTAGATCGCCTTGCAACCCGAATGGGTCAGCAGGACGGGCGTGGTGGACAGCGCCAGCAGATCGTCCAGCACCTGATCGCTGCTATGCGACGCGTCCGGCACGATGCCCAGCCGGTTCATCTCCTTCAGCAATTCCTTGCCCAGCGGCGACAGCCCGCCGTAGCGCGGCTTCTTGGACGGGTCGGTGGAACTGTCCGCGAATTGGTTGTGCGCGAAATGGGCGAAGCCGGTGACGCGCACGCCCATGTCGTAGAAGGTCTTGAGCAGCGACACGTCCTCTCCCAGCGGATAGGCGTTCTCGATCGACATATAGACGATCCGCTTGCCCGCCGCCGCGATGGGCGCGGCGTCCTTCGCCTCCGTCGCGAGGGCGAAATTCTCGGGATCCGCCGCCACCATCGACCGGATCGACATGCCGCGCAGCAACGCAAAGTTGCGCGACTTGCGGAATCCCTCGATCGTCAACGGCCCCTGCGGCGTATAGATGGCCCAGAAACCGCCATCCAGGCCGCCCTTCTTCATGCGCGGCAGATCGACCTGCGTATAATCGCTGTGGACGCCATGCTCCTCCTCGATCGACCAGCCGGGCAGGTCGAGGGAGGCAGGTGTGTCGAGATGGCTGTCGAGCGTCACCAGTCGCTGGTGGAGCTGATAGTCCTTCTTCGATACCGCAGGCCCCTGCGCTTGCGCGGTGATGGGAAATAGCGCGGCCAATGCCGCGCTCACCATGAATTTGCCCCGCATCAAATCTCGCCCGTGATCGTGAACTGGAAGGTGCGCGGCGACAGCGGTCGGAAGGAGCCGTCGCCCTGCACCGATGAAGAAATGTAAGACAAAGTATCCTTGTCAAACAGATTGTCGACGTTGAACCGCGCCTTGACGCTCTTGACCGGGCCGAAGCTCCAGCCGTCGCCGATATCGACATAGGCGCTGAACACGGTAAAGCCGGGAACGCTGGACCCTGGCGTGTTGGTGAAGGTGGACCAGCGCTTCGACGTATATTTACCCGAAATATTGGCCACCAGCCAACTGGCCGGTTCCACCGTCACGCCGCCGCTGACGATCCACTTCGCGCTATCGGGGATATATTTGTCCGCGATCGGGATCGGCGTCGCAGCCGGGATGTCATCCTTGAACTTGGCATTATTATAGGTGACGTTGAGGTTGCCGTAGGCGAGGCCGTTCAGAAAGGACGGCTTGTAGGTGCCGGCGAACTCGACACCATAGGAACGAACCCGACCGACATTCTGGAAAAAGGTTTCGGTCGCCGAACCTCCGCCTTGCAGGAATGTCGTGATGGACTGGATGCGGTTCTTGAACTTGGTGTAGAAGCCCGCGAGCGACGCATAGACCTGACCCTGGTTGGTGCGGATGCCCAGTTCCATGTTGGTGGAGCGTTCGGGATCGGGCTGCGGTACCAGCGCGCCCCCGGGGCGGATCACCGAATAGATGTCGTCCATCCCCTTGGGCAGGGCCATATTCTCCGCATAGGAAGCGAACACCTGCGTGCGGCCGTCGATCTTGTATAGCAGGCCCGCCATGGGCAGGAAGAAATCGCGATATTGCGCCCGGTTCGACTTCGGCCCCCAGCCGGCAATGCCCCTTGTATTGAGTCCTGTGCCGGTCGTGCGGTAATAATCGTCAAAATCCCGATAGCCACGATAGCTATAGTCCAGCAGCAGCCCTTTAAAGCCGAGATCGATCACAAGCCGCTCGTCCGCCAGCTTCAGGGTATCCTTCAGAAAGACCTGAAGCGTGTCGCGCTTCGACCGGTAGTCGCGGCGCAGATACACCAGTTCATCGAGATTGGGCTGGCCGGCGGGTGAACCGTCGACAGTGTTGTAGCGCGCCTGGGTGCGATGATATTTGTCCACCTCAGCCCAGAGCCCGGCTTCGATGGCGTTGCTTCCCATTTCCCAGTGCAGCTTGTTGGTGATACCGTAGCGATCGCCACCTACGCCCGACAAACCATATTGCACGCCCTTTGGCGCGAAAACCGGCAGGCCCGCGTCAGCCTGGTAGAGATAGCGCAGATAGCTGTTCAAAAGGGCGCCCGTGGTTCCGCGGACAGTGCTGCCATAAGCGTCGGGCGACACCCCGTAACCGTCCTTGTCCTCCCAGTAGAGGGTCGATTCCGCCCATACGCCTTCGGCGATTCCCGCGTGGAAGGTTGCGCCGTAGAGCTTGTCCTTCCGCACGTTGATGGCGAGATTATAGACAGCCGTATAAGCGCTGTTGGAATAATAGATCCCCGGTGCCAGAGGGTTGGGAGCGAAGCCCGGTGTGGTGTTCGGCACATTCTCGATATAAGCGAAGTCGCGTCCGCATTGGCCCAGCGCATTGCGCGCAGCGCAATTATATTGGGCGCGGCTGATCGTTGGCGAGTCATAGTCGAAGAAGTCGTTCGACACGAACTTGAAGCGCGCCCAGCTGTCGCCGCCCAGGTCAGCGTGGATCTGCCCTTCCCAATGCTCGCGGTCGACCGAGCCGGGCCCGCGCCACAGATCGCTGTCCAGCTTGGTGCGGCTGACATAGGCGCGGAACGGCCCGACTTGCCCGGTGCTGGCGCGGATGAAGGTGCGCTTCATGTTGAAGTCGCCAAAGCTCTGCGACACGAACAGGCCCATCTCCTCCTGCGGGGCGATACTATTATATTGGACGATCGGGCCGAGGGTCGAATAGCTGGGGAGCGACACGTCGCCCGCGCCGATCGCGGCCTCCACCACGCCCAGATTTTCATTGTCGACATAGCGGAACACGGGGCTGCCGCCGAAAGCGTCGCTGCGGCCGGTGGGGATGCCGTCCACGACGAAGCCGATCTGGTCGAGGTTGAAGGCGCGGGTCTGAACCGAGTTGCCGAACTCGTATAGGCCAAGCGCGCCGTCGGTCTGGACGTTGAAGCCGGGCAATTGCTCGAGCATCTTGAGGCCCGAAATGCCGGACGGGGCGGAGAGGAGCGCTTCGCGCGTCACGGCGACCACGTTGCTCACCTTGTCCTCGCCGATGGCTTCGGAGGATTGCGAGATGCGGCGGCCGGTGACCGTGATCAGGTCTTCTTCCCCCGCGACCGGCTCCTGCGCCTGCGCGGCGCCGAGGGCGCTGGCGGCGCAGGCCGCGAGCAGAGCGACGCGTGGTGATAGGTGCAGGATAGATATGATCGGCATGGAAGGCTCCCTGTTGCACAAAGAGCCTTTCAGGCAGCGCGAACGCGCTTCATCCTGCCCCGGCGATCCCGCCGCTACGGCGGCCGCTCATTATAGTTTCCTTATGAAACGAGAGCGGCCGCCAAATCCGCCACCGCCAGGCAGAAATTCTCGACCGGCAGCGGATGAAATCATTTGGGCGTTGCGATCAGCGCCCCTTCCAGACCCCGGCGCGCTTTTCCACGAAGGCGGCCATGCCTTCCTTCCGATCCTCCGTCGCCGTCAGTATCTGGAACAAGCGGCGTTCGGTGAGGATGCCCTGCGAAAGGCCTGTTTCGAACGCGATGTTGACCATTTCCTTGTTCACCATCGCGGCCATTGGCGGCAACGCGGCGATGGTCGCCGCCGTCTTCATGGCTTCGTCCAGCAATTCCGCAGCGGGCACGATGCGGCTGACCAGCCCGCCGCGTTCCGCTTCGGCCGCATCCATCATGCGGCCGGTCAGGCACATTTCCATCGCCTTCGCCTTGCCCACCGCGCGGGTCAGCCTTTGCGATCCGCCCATGCCGGGTGCGACGCCCAGCTTGATTTCGGGCTGGCCGAATTTTGCCGTGTCGGCGGCGATGATGAAGTCCGCCATCATCGCCAGTTCACACCCGCCGCCCAGCGCAAAGCCCTGCACCGCTGCGATCCACGGCTTGCGCGTGGCAACGACGCTGGTCTGCCAGCCTGAGAAGAAATCCTGCAGGAAGAAATCGGCCGCGTCCTTTTCGACCATCTCCTTGATGTCCGCACCAGCCGCGAACGCCTTTTCACCGCTGCCAGTGAGCACGGCGCAGCGCTGGCCGGGATCGGCATCGAAGGCAGCAAAAGCGGCGCTGAGATCGGCCAGCACGTTGCTGTTGAGCGCATTGAGCGCCTGCGGCCGGTTCAGCGTAATGAGCGTCACCGCCTCGCGCTGTTCCACCAGGATCGTTTCATAGGTCATTGCCGTCTTCCCTTGTTCTTTGGGCGGACCTTATGGGCTAAGGCGTCCATCCGCCAGTCTTGCGCCAAGGCAAAAATGCAGTGCTTACCGGCACAAATGCACGAAATCCCGGTCATAGCTTTTGAGATGCGCGCCGCCATCGACATAGAGCGTCTGGCCAGTGGTCGCGGTCGCTTCCGTCAGATACAGCACGGCCTGCGCGATCTGGTCCGCCTGGGGCAGCCGTTCGAGCGGCATCAGGTCCGCCAGCCTTTCCATCTGCGCCGGGTCGTAATCCGCCGTGGCGATGGTAAGGCCCGGTGCGACGGCATTGACGCGGACGCGCGGCGCAAGGCTGTGCGCGGCGGTGCGGGTAAGGCCAGCGAGCGCTACCTTCGAAAGGGTGTAGGCCAACTGGTCCGCATGGGGATGGTCGATCCGCTGATCGAGGATATTGATGATGCAGCGATCGCCGACGCCAGCCGGGATGGTCGCGAACGCCTTGGTCAGCATCGCCGGCGCGGCGCAGTTCACGGCGTAATGGCGCATCAGGTCGTCGGCGCTCACTGTTTCCATCCTGTCCTGGCCGAAAATCGCGGCGCTGTTGACGAGGATGTCGGGCGGCCGTCCGAACCGTTCAGCGACCCTCGCTACCAATTCCTCCGCGCCTTCCGGATCAGCGAAATCGACGACGAACCCCTCCCACTCCGTCGCCTCCTCTTCGAAGGTCAGCGCCAGATGGGAATCGAGCCTTGTGTCGTGACTACCGTGGATAGCAAGCGAATGGCCCGCCCGCGCCAGCGCGCCGGCGATTACCCCGCCCAGCCGACGGTGGCCACCGGTGACGAGCGCCAGCCGTTTGGGCGCCAGTGGCGCGCCCACCGGCTCGACCGCTGTCCGCACCTTGCCCAGTGGGCGGTAGGGTGGTTCCTGCGCCTCGCTCATGAAGCGATGAGCTTCAGCACTTCCTCCCGCGATTTTTCGTCGTCGCGGAATATGCCGAGCATGCGGCTGGTCTTCATGATCACGTTCGGCGTGCGAACGCCGCGCCCGGTCATGCAGCCATGCGTCGCCTCGATAACCACGGCCACGCCTTGAGGCTTCAGATGTTCCCATATGCAGTTGGCGACTTCGGACGTCAGTCGTTCCTGCACCTGAAGCCGATTAGCGAAGGCATGGAGCACCCGCGCCAGCTTCGATATGCCAACCACAAATTCGCCGGGCAGATAGGCGATATGCGCCTTGCCCACGATTGGCGCCATATGATGTTCGCAATGCGACTGGAACGGGATGTCCTTCAGCAGCACGACGTCATCATAACCGCCTACTTCATGAAAAATGCGGGACAGATGATAGGCCGGATCGTCGTCATAGCCGCGGCAATATTCGCGCCACGCGCGCGCCACGCGTTCGGGCGTCTCGACCAGCCCCTCGCGGCTCGGCTGGTCGCCCGCCCAGCGAATGAGCGTGCGGATAGCATCGCTGACTTCGGCCGGAACCGGCTCCTTACCCTCTCCAACGGTTTCCGCATCGATGTCATGTGCCATGGGCTGGCGCCTCCTTCCAACTTTGGGCCGCATATGGCGGGTCGGCCCGGCAATGACCAGCGGCTTTTCAGTCCGCTGGACAGGAGGATCAGGCGGTGGCACATCGATTCTCTTACCGGACCGACGAAATCGATGCATCCCCTGCCTTCACGCCATGCGTACTGAACGGATCGCCGCCGTCCTGCTTGCGGCGGGCACGTCGTCCCGCTTCGGCGAGGAGGACAAGCTGATGGCCGACCTGCGCGGCAAGCCCGTGGCGGCGCACACGCTGGAGACAGTGGCCTCCATGGCCTTCGCCGAACTGGTTGCCGTAGCGCGTCCGATCGAACTGGCGCCCGTCATTCACCGCAAGCTGGAGCGGCGCGGCTACACCATCCTGGTGAATGACAGGCCCGAAGAGGGCATATCGGGCAGTATCGTCCGCGCGGTCGAACATGTGATGCCGATAAGACGCGTGAGGGGTATCCTCATCTGCCTGGCCGACATGCCCAACATCCCGCCGAGCCACTATAATCGCGTCTGCCTGGCGGCGGAGGACATCCGGTCAGTGGTCGCCAGCACGGACGGCTTCTCCTCATCGCCACCCGCCTTCATCGGCCGCAAGCATTTCCCGGAACTGCTGGCATTAAAGGGCGACCAGGGCGCGCGCGCGCTGTTGAGCCACGGCATCCAGATCGAGACGAGCGGCGCGGTACTGCACGACATCGACACGGTGGACGATCTGCAAACCTGGCGATCCGTCACGCCAAGCTAGAGCAGAAGATCGAGGCTCAACTCGACCGGGTGGGATCGATCCACGCTTCCCCAATCTCCCGCGCGTCAGGGGAGCGACCGATCGGCAGAGACCCGGTCTGCCGTTCGATCCGACGATGCACGACCGGCGCGTCGGGCCCGGCATGCAGCGCCTGGATCGCCTCGCCATTGGCAATGTCCGCGACTGTACGACGCTGGTTGTGGCGCACATAGTCGAGCCATGTCGCGACATGATAGCGCTCGACCCAGAGGTCAGGCTCGCCCAGATCGCGCAGCAACTGCCAGCCATGCGCACCGTCCCGCCGACGAATGCGGCGGCGCTCGCTCATCGCTGTCAGGAAGGGCACGACCGATCCGGCTGGTATCCGATATTCTATCGTGATGACGATGGGGCCACTACGCGGCTCCACCGGCACAGCCGTATGGGGTTCATGCCAATCGCCGCGCGGGTCCAGATTGTCGTTGCCGATCTGCGGCAGGGGACGCCAGAAGCCAAGGATCGCTGCGATGAACTGTGCGACTGCCGCCGCATAGAGGCCCGCCGCCACGCCATGGCTTTCGGCCACCCAGCCGAACAGCCACGCGCCCAACGCCATGCCTCCGAACGCGACCATCTGGTAGAGCGCGACAGCGCGCGCCACGACCCAGCGCGGCGCGGACATCTGAACCGACACATTGAAGGTGGAGAGCGCCAGCACCCAGCCTGCGCCCGCCAGCATGTAACCGAACAGAGCAAGGACGAGCCAAGGGCTCGCCGCCGTTAACGCGGTGCCGAGCGCGAGGGCGAGCGCAGAACAGCGCACGATGGTTTCGGCCGAGACACGGACGCGCAACCGGCGCGAAGAGAGCGCGCCAAGCACCGCGCCCAGGCCGAACGCCCCGCTGGTGACGCCGAAGGTGAGCGCGCCACCGCCCAACAGATCGCGCGCAACCAGCGGCATCAGCGCCGAAACCGCACTTGCCCCGACACCGAATGCGCCGGCCCGCAACAGCACCAGCCTGATCTTGGGCGATGCCGCGACATAACCGATGCCGTCGAGCATGGCAAAACCGATGCGCTCGCGCGGCAGCAGCTTGGGTGGGATCGCCGGCCGCCAGCGGAAGAGCACCAACAGCAGCGCGACATAGCTGAAGGCGTTGGTAAGGAACGCCGCGGCTGCACCGGCCGTCGCGACGATCACGCCGCCCAGCGCCGGGCCGATGCTGCGCGCGAGGTTGAAGCCCATGCTGTTCATCGCCACCGCGCTCGGCAGGACGGCGCGCGGCACCATATCGCCGACCGACGCTTGCCATGCCGGGCCGTTCACCGCCGTCGCGCAGCCGATCAGGAAAGTGAAGCCAAGCAGCAGCCAGGGCGTCATCCACCCGGTCCAGGCTGTCGCCGCGAGCGCCGTCGAAACCAGCAGCATCGACGTCTGACACGCGATCATCACCTTGCGCCGGTCGAGATTGTCGGCAACCGCGCCCGCCCACAGCGACAGCAGCATGATAGGAAGAGTGGTCGCGGCCGGGACGAGCGCGATGAGCAGCGGGGAAGCCGACAGCGACGTCATCATCCACGCCGCGCCGACCGACTGGATCAGGCCGCCGAAGTTGGAGGCGAGGCTGGCGAGCCAGATCGCGCGGAACACCGGAATGGAAAAAGGCGATGGCAGCTTGTCCGCCGGAGCTTGGGTCACGACATCCATGACGCCGGATATAGACGTCCAGTCCCGCGACGCAACGTCGATGGGTCCAAGCCCGCGAATGTCGCCCGATTGGAAGATTCGCTCGCAGAATGCGACAGCGAAGTAGACAGCCGAAACCACGCGCGGCGACCTGCCCCTACGGCGGGGCCGACCAGGCGCGAGCGACATAATAGACACTTGCACTTTACGTAAACGTAAATACATTCGACCCGACATCCGACGCGCCTCAATGGCCTCACCGGAGAGGGAATGAACATGGAAGCCTATATCTACGACGCCGTCCGAACGCCGCGAGGCCGGGGCAAGGCGGACGGGTCGCTGCACGAAATCACGCCTATTCAGCTCGCGACACAGGTGCTGGAAGCCGTGCGTGACCGCAACGCGATCGACACGGCGGACGTGGACGACGTAATCCTCGGCTGCGTCAGCCCGGTGGGCGAACAGGGTGCGGACATCGCGCGCGTCGCCGTGCTGAACGCCGACTATGCCCAGACCGTGCCGGGCGTGCAGGTCAACCGTTTCTGCGCGTCGGGACTGGAAGCCGTGAACATGGCGGCAGCGAAGGTTTTTTCCGGCGAGGCAATGTTCGCCATTGGCGGCGGCGTCGAATCGATGAGCCGCGTGCCGATGGCATCGGATGGCGGTGCCTGGGCGATGGACCCGGCGGTCGCCTACAAGACCTATTTCGCGCCGCAGGGCATCGGCGCGGACGTGATCGCGACCAAGTTCGGGATCAGCCGCGACGATGCGGACGCCTATGCCGTGGAAAGCCAGAAGCGCGCGAAGCAGGCGTGGGACGAAGGGCGTTTCGCCCGCTCCATCATACCGGTGAAGGACGTGATCGGCCGCGTCGTCCTGGACCATGACGAGCATATGCGGCCCGATGCCACGATGCAGTCGCTGGGCGCTCTGAAGCCGAGCTTTGTGGCATTGGGCGAGGAGATGCCGGGGTTCGATACGGTCGCGCTGCTGCGCTACCCCGAACTGGAGAAGGTCAATCACGTCCATCATGCCGGGAACAGCAGCGGCATCGTGGACGGCGCGGCGGCCGTGCTGGTCGGCAACGCGCAGATGGGTGAGAAATATGGGCTGAAACCCCGCGCGAAGATCAAGGCGATGGCGTCCATCGGGTCGGAGCCGCTCATCATGCTGACCGGTCCCGAATTCGTCGCTGGCAAGCTGCTCTCCCGCGCCGGGATGACGCAGGGGGACATCGACCTCTGGGAACTCAACGAGGCATTCGCTTCGGTCGTGCTGCGCTACATGCAGGCGATGGATCTCGACCATGGCAAGATCAACGTCAATGGCGGCGCGATCGCGATGGGGCATCCGCTCGGCGCGACCGGCGCGATGGTGCTGGGCACGGCGCTGGACGAGCTGGAACGCACGGGGAAGGGCACGGCGCTCGTCAACCTGTGCGTAGGCGCGGGCATGGGCACCGGCATCATCATCGAGCGGCTATAAGGACAAGAAACTCCGTTCGCCCCGAGCTTGTCGAAGGGCGCGGGCGTGTTTCGACAGGCTCGGCACGAATGGGGTGTGGGAGACAGGACCAATGAACAGCATCAATTTCACCATCGACGGCGACGGCATCGCGACGCTGATCATCGACGTGCCCGGCCAGTCGATGAACGTGATCGGCCCCGATTTCCTTTCCGATCTGGATACCGCGATCACGCGCATCAGCGCGGAAGAGGGCATCAAGGGCGCGGTGATCGCCTCGGGCAAGGACAGCGGCTTCATGGCCGGCATGGACCTCAAATATTTCGGATCCATGCTCAGCACCGGCAGCGGCGAGCGCCCTGCCCCGGCCGACATCTTCGACAAGGTGTTCGTGCTCAACCAGCTGTTCCGCCGCCTGGAAACCTGCGGCAAGCCGGTCGCGTGCGCGATCGAGGGCACATGCCTAGGCGGCGGTTTCGAGCTGGCGCTCGCCTGCCATCGCCGCTTTGTGGGTGACAGCCCCAAGACGCAGCTTGGCCTGCCCGAAATATTGATCGGCCTGTTCCCCGGCGGCGGCGGATCGCAAAGGCTGCCGCGCATCATGGGCGTGCAGGCGTCGCTGATGTACATGCTTCAGGGCAAGCTGTTCCGTCCGGCGGAAGCCGCGATGCTGAAGGTCGTGGACGCAGTCGTGCCGCAAGGCACGGCGGAGGAGGCCGCGCGCGAATGGGTGAAGGCAAACCCCACCGCCAACACCCAGCCCTGGGACGTCAGGGGCTTCAAGGTTCCGGGCGGCGCGGGCGGCTTCAACCCCGCCTTCGTGCAGACGATGGCCGGCGCGCTGCCCATGACGCTGAAGCAGACCCAGCGCAACATGAATGCCCCCATCGCCCTGCTGTCCGCCGTCTATGAGGGCATCACGCTGCCCATGGACCGCGCGATCCAGATCGAAAGCAAATATTTTGCCAAGGTCGCCGCCGACCCGCAGGCGTCGAACATGATCCGCACCCTCTTCGTCAACAAGCAGGCCGCCGAGCGCGGCGCGCGCCGTCCCAAGGACGAGCGGAAGGCGCCGACCAAGAAGCTGGCCATGCTGGGCGCGGGCATGATGGGTGCGGGCATCGCCACTGTCGCGGCGCAGGCGGGGATGGAGGTCGTGCTGTTCGACCGCGACCTCGCCTATGCCGAAAAGGGCAAGGCGCATGTCGAGGAGGTGCTGAAGAAGCGGCTGGGCAAGGGCATGACGCCCGAAAAGATGGTCGAGACGCTGGCCCGCGTGACGCCGACCACCGATTATGCGGCACTGGCAGGAAGCGACTTCGTAATTGAAGCGGTGTTCGAGGATGTCGCGATCAAGGCGGAAGTAACCAAACAGGTCGAAGCCGTGCTGGGCGCGGACACCATCTTCGGGTCCAACACCTCCACCCTGCCCATCACTCGCCTTGCGCAGGCGTGGAGCAAGCCGGAGAATTTCATCGGCGTCCATTTCTTCTCGCCGGTCGAGAAGATGCCGCTGGTCGAGATCATCCTGGGCGAAAAGACCGGCCCGGCGGCGATCGCCAAGGCGCTGGACTTCGTGGCGCAGATCAAGAAGACGCCCATCGTCGTGCATGACAGCCGGGGCTTCTATACCTCGCGCAGCTTCGGCACCTATGTGCAGGAAGGCGCGGAACTGGTCGGCGAAGGCGTCAACCCGGCGCTGATCGAGAATGCGGGCAAGCAGCTTGGCATGCCGACCGGCCCTCTGGCGGTGAGCGATGAAGTGTCGATCGAGCTGGGCGTCAAGATCATGACGGCGGCGAAGAAGGAACTGGGCGACGCCTATGTGCCGCAGGCTTCCGACGATGTCGCGGTCAGGATGGTCGAGGCCGGCCGGCTGGGGCGGAAGAACGGCAAGGGCTGGTACGACTATCCCGAGGGCGGGAAGAAGCATCTTTCCCCCGTCATCAGCGAGATGTTCCCCCGCGCCCTCCACCAGCCGGACGTCGAGACGGTAAAGGAGCGCCTGCTCTACCGCCAGTTGATCGAATGCGCCCGCTGTTTCGAGGAGGGCGTGCTGGAAACGCCGGAGGATGGCGACATTGGCGCGATCTTCGGCTGGGGCTTCGCGCCCTATACCGGCGGGCCGTTCAGCCACATGGATACGGTGGGCATCGCGCATGTCGTCGCCACGCTGGACCGGCTGGCGGCGGCGCACGGTCCGCGCTTCGCCCCGACGCAGCAATTGCGCGACATGGCGGCGAGCGGCGCGACGTTCTACAAGGCGGCTCCCGCAAAAGCTGCATGATCGCGCTGTAAATCGCAATGAGACTGGGCTAGGTCTCCCCTCGCAGACACAGGGGAGACCTAGACTTTATGAGCGACAAGCCCACGGTTCTGGTGACCGGCGGCGCCGGTTATATCGGCAGCCACGCCGTGCTGGCGCTGAAGGACGCCGGATATGGCGTCGTCGTGATCGACAATCTGGTCACGGGATTCGATTGGGCGGTGCCGCAGGGCGTGCCGCTGGTGCTGGGCGACATTGCAGACCAGCCACTGGTGGAAGCGACGCTGCGGGAACATGGCGTCCGCGCGATCATGCATTTCGCCGGGTCCGTCGTGGTGCCGGAGTCGGTCGAGGACCCCCTCAAATATTATCACAACAACAGCGCCAAGACCCGTGACCTGATCGAAAGCGCGGTGCGGGTGGGCGTGCCGCACTTCATATTCTCCTCGACCGCCGCCACATACGGCATACCGGAGGAAAGCCCGGTGCGGGAAACGACGCCGCAACGGCCGATCAACCCCTACGGCATGTCGAAGCTGATGACCGAATATATGCTGCGCGATGTCGCGGCGGCGCACCCGATGAACTATTGCGCGCTGCGCTACTTCAACGTCGCAGGGGCAGACCCGCAGGGACGCAGCGGACAGTCGACGGCCGGCGCGACCCACCTTATCAAGGTCGCGGTGGAAGCGGCGCTCGGCAAGCGCAGCCATGTCGGTGTCTTCGGCACCGACTTCGACACGCCGGACGGCACGGGCGTGCGCGACTATATCCATGTAACCGACCTAGCCGCCGCGCATGTGCTGGCGCTGGAGGCGTTGATCGCCGATCCGTCGCGCAGCCATATGCTCAACTGCGGCTATGGCCGGGGCTTCTCCGTGCTGGAGGTGCTGGACGCCGTCGATCGTGTCACCAATATGACGATCGAGCGCCGGATCGAGGGCCGGCGGGCGGGCGACCCGGACTCGCTGATTTCCGACAACCGCGCGATCCTGGCTGAATTTCCCTGGCGGCCGGCGCATGACGACCTGACGCAGATCGTCACCCATGCGCTCGCCTGGGAACGCAAGCTGAGCGACCGGCAGGGCGCATGAGCGAGGAGAGCGTCCGCGCCTTCCTTACTGCCCACGCCCCCGATATCGCGATCATCGATCAGGGCATCAGCACTGCGACGGTGGCGGACGCGGCCGCCGCGCTCGGCGTGGAGCCGGCCCGCATCGCCAAGACGCTGTCGCTGCGCATCGGCGAGCAAGTCGTCCTGGTCTGCGCGCGGGGCGATGCGCGGCTGTCCAATGGAAAGGCCAAGGCGGCGCTGGGCGCAAAGCCCCGGATGCTGGGCGGGCATGAGGTAGAGGAGATCACCGGCCATCCGGTCGGCGGAGTCTGTCCCTTCGGCCTCGCGACGCCGCTGCCCATCTATTGCGATGTCTCCCTTCGGGCGTTTGAGACGGTCTTTCCCGCCGCAGGATCGCGTACCGCCTCGGTCGAACTGACGCCGGATCGCCTCGCAGCCTTGACCGCGGCGCAATGGGTGGACATCTGCACCCTTCCCGAAGAAACGGAATGAGCGCCATGCCGACCGAACATCTTTTCCATACCGGCGGCGAGGCCGCCGCGGACCTTGCCGGCCGCATCGCCATCCTCCTGGCGGACGCCATCGCGCAGCGGGGCGTCGCTACCATCGCCGTTTCCGGCGGGCGTTCGCCCCGCCCGGTGCTCGAGGCCCTGTCCAAGGAGCCCATCGACTGGACGAAGCTGATCGTCACGCTGGTCGATGAACGCTGGGTCGATCCCGTCAGCGCCGACAGCAACGAGCGGCTGGTGCGGGAGACATTGTTGCAGGGACCGGCGGCGGAAGCACGGTTCGTGCCGATGAAGACCCACGTGCCCGATGCCTATCTGGGGCAGGCCGAGGTGGAGCAGGCCTTCGCCGCCCTCCCCTGGCCGCTGGACATCGTCCTGCTGGGCATGGGTGACGACGGGCATACGGCGTCTCTTTTCCCTGAAGCGGCTGAACTGGCAGAAGGCCTGTCCTCGCCCGCCCGCACGATCGCGGTGAGCCCGCCGGCGGCACCGCATCAGCGCCTGTCTCTCACCGCGAGCGCAATCCTCGCCAGCCGCCATATCTTCCTCCAGATCGGCGGCGCAGCGAAGAAGGCGGTCTATGACCGGGCGCTCGCCGGAGGTCCGGTGGAAGAGCTGCCCATCCGGTTGGCGCTGTTGCAGGACATCGCGCCGGTTGAGGTGTGGATCAGCAAATCCTGACCCAGTTCGCGTCGCGCGAACGGCAGGCGTCAATCGCTCACATCATGTTTCGAGATCAGATACCGCCATACCCCGATCGCGTTGATGCCCAGCAGCGCCACATTCTGCCAGCCGATCCCTTCGCTATTGTCGTCGAGAAAGCCCCATCCGATGAGTGCGATGGAACTTGTCACGAAGAGGACGAAGGCCCACCCGGTGATGCGGCGGCCGAGGTTCAGGGAGACGATGAGGGCAGCCAGCGTCGCTGCCCCCGCGCCATAATATTGCAGGACGGTCAGCATGGTCTGGTTCATGAAGGAACGAACACCAACGCCGCCCAATTGTTGCGCCGATTGACATAGATGAGTGACATCAGATGATTGCCGAGATTTCCCCCTTCCACGCCATCGCCATCAGCCGGGAAGCCCATGCGCTGGAGGCGCAGGGCCGATCCATCCTGCACATGGAATTTGGCCAGCCGTCGACGGGTGCGCCGGCCGAGGCGATCGCGCAGGCGCATCATGTGCTCGACACCGAGCCGATGGGCTATTGGGAAAGCATAGGCCTCAAGCAACGGATCGCCCGCCTCTACACCGACCGGCACAGCGTCGCGGTCGATCCCGAGCAGGTGCTGCTGACCTGCGGCGCCTCCCCGGGACTGGTACTGGCGCTTACCTGCCTGTTCGCGCCGGGTGCGCGGGTGGCGACGGCACGTCCGGGCTATGTCGCCTACCGCAATACGCTCAAGGCACTCTATCTGGAGCCGCTGGAAATCGCCTGCGGCCCGGTCGATCGCTACCAGATCAGCGCCGACGCGCTGGCAACGATCGATCCCGTGCCCGACGGCCTGATCCTCGCCAGCCCCGCCAATCCCACCGGCACGATCATCCCGGCGGACGAACTGGCCGCCATCGCGCGGGTCTGCGCGGAAAGGGGCATCCGCATCGTCTCCGACGAAATCTACCATGGCCTCAGCTTCGGCGAGCCAGCCCACAGCATGTTGGAATATGCGCCCGACGCGGTGATCGTGAACAGCTTTTCCAAATATTACAGCATGGCGGGATGGCGGCTCGGCTGGATCGTGGTGCCGCCAGCGCTGATCGGCGCGGCGCGGGCGCGGATGGGCAATCTGTTCCTGACGCCCCCGGTCCTGGCGCAGCGGGCGGGCCTCACCGCGTTCGACTGCGCCGACGAGCTGGAGGGGCATGTCGACACCTATCGACGCAACCGGCAGCTGTTGCTGGACGCGCTGCCCGCGCTCGGCCTTGCCCGCATCGCGCCGCCCGACGGGGCCTTCTACATCTATGCCGACATAAGCCACCTCACCGACGACAGCCTTGGCTTCTGCCAGAAGCTGTTGCGGGAAACGGGCGTGGCGACCGCGCCGGGCCTGGATTTCGACCCCGTCGATGGCCATCGCTTCATTCGCTTCAGCTTCGCGGTATCGACCGACCGGGTGGTGGATGCCATCGCCCGCATGACGCCCTGGTTCCAGCAGCAGGCCTCGCTGAAAAGAGGGAGCTAAAGGCCATCAGGAAAAATGGTGCCCCTAACCGAGCAAACCTCGAACAAAATATTCGAGGATTTGGAGGATTGGAACCGGATTTTACAAGACACTTCGTTGAAACCGCCACAGCCCTGACCACCTGACATAGCCCTGTTCGCCGCCCCGTATCCCCCCGGACGCGGGGCGATTTCGTTTACCTCCAATATTCGTATGACCGACATGACACCTCCCGACAGACCAGCGACTTTCACGCTGCGCCTGACGCCAGAGGACCGTCTGCGTCTGGAACGGGACGCAGGCAGTATGTCGCTCGGTGCCTATGTCCGATGGCGCGTCTTCGATCCCGACAGACAGCCGCCACGTCAGCGGTCTAAGTTTCCGGTCAAGGATCATCAAGCATTATCGAAAGCGCTGGCGCTGCTCGGCCAGTCGCGCATTTCAAGCAATCTGAACCAGCTTGCCGCCGCTGCCCATATCGGCGCTTTGCCTGTCACGCCGGACATTGAAGCTGATTTGCGGGAAGCCATCAGCGACATTACCGCGATCCGTAAAATGCTGATTGCCGCGCTCAATCTTTCGGACGGTGCGCCGTGATCCTGAAAGCTTCCCAGCGCGGCGGCGCGACTGCCTTGGGTCAGCATCTGCTGAAAACGGAAAATGAGCATATCGAGATTCATGAGATACGCGGCTTTGTTTCCGACGATCTTATGGGCGCAATGAAGGAAACGCAGGCCGTCGCCAAGGGAACGCGCTGCAAGCAGTTCCTGTTTTCCGTCTCGCTCAACCCGCCGCAAAGCGCCGATGTCGGCATAGACGCTTTCGAGTCCGCGATTGACCGTATCGAACAGGCCAACGGCCTTTCTGGGCAGCCGCGCATGATCGTCTTCCATGAGAAGGAAGGCAGGCGTCATTGTCATGCGGTATGGAGCCGGATCGATGCCGACACATGACAGCAAGGCCGCTCCCCTTCTTCAAGGCCAAATTGCGCGATCTGTCACGCTCCTTGTATCTTGAGCATGGCTGGTCCCTGCCACGCGGCTTGATGGATTCCAAAGAACGCGATCCGCATAATTTCATCCTATCGGAATGGCAGCAGGCCAAGCGCATAGGGAAAGACCCCCGCGCCCTCAAAGTCGCCATTCAGGAATGCTGGACGACTTCCGGTAACAGGGAAGCATTTGCAAAGGCGCTGGAATCTCGGGGACTGTATCTGGCGCGTGGTGATCGCCGCGCCCATGTCGCCGTCACCTATGAAGGCGAAGTTCTTTCCATTGCCCGTATGATCGGGGTGAAGGTGAAGGACGTAGCCGCAAAACTCGGTAAGGCAGACGATTTGCGCGGCGTCGATGATACGCGCACCCATATCGCTCATTCCGTCGCGCCCCGGCTGGAGAAACTGCTCGCCCTCGCCGCACGCGCAAAGGCGCGGGAAATGTCCCCGCTCGACGAGCGGCGCATTGCGATGAAGGAGCAGCACGCCAGCGAACGGCAAAAGCTCAATGAGGGTCAGCGCAGCCGCGCCGCTGCGGAAGCGAAGATACGAAACGAAAGGCTGCGTCATGGCATGGCTGGCCTATGGGACCGCATGACAGGCCAGCATGGGCGAACCGTCAGACAGAATGAGGCGGATGCCTGGCAAGCTTTCCGCCGGGATCGCCAGCAGCGAAACGAGTTGACAGCCGCACAAATGACAGACCGCCGTTACCTGCAAAGAGAGATTATCGCCGTTCGCGTCCGCCATGCCTTGCGAGTGGCGGAACTCCACCGCGATCTGGCGCGGCAAAACGAGATACGCCAGCGCGGCGACACTTTGCGCGGTCGCTTTACCGATGCGGCGTCACGAACAGACGCGGCTCGTTCAACGCCAGTGCGCCATGCTCGCAACTCGGATGAACGCGGTATGGGCGGGCGCAACGCTGGCCGGGGACCGGAGCTTAGCCGTTAGGTCGCCTTTCGCTGAAAGGTAACGCTTGGCGCCCTGCAATCTGACAACTGGCAATCTGCAACCTCTGTTCGCCGATGCAACCCGGTTTTCTGACCTACCGAAGCCGAAGTACAAAGAGCAGAACTCGTATTTTCAGGCAGCCGATGTAATCAGCAGCGAGTTACCAAGCGTACCGGCGCAATGAATAAGGACAAAGGTATTATAGGGCGTCTTGAAACCCTCGCCCACGAATTCATGCCGATCTCCGTTGCGATCCACCAATTCAAAACTATGGGGCTTCGACATTCTCTGGTTTTGCCCCATTGGAATGCACGGCATGAGAGCGTGTCCAGAAACGATTTGATCGGGCATGTGCAGACCACCGAACCGAGTGACGTAATCGGCCGAAAATTCCATGCGACGAAGCGGCACCTTGATACCGTGCAGATTGCACGCCTCGGCAGGATCGAAAACGATAACGGCACATGCGCGCGTATTACGGCGCACATATTCGCGGATACTGGCATAGACGGAGGCACCAAACCGTTTGCCGTGCTTCATCGGCACTTTGATGCCAAACTCGTAATCGGCCGTTTCTGTTGCGAAGGTATCGTTCTGAAAAAGAACGATGGATGCAAACGTGTTAGCCTCACGCTCGAACAAGTCGGCGGTCTCAGGCCGTAAATGCATCGTGCAGTCTTGGATAAATTTATAGATCCCGCGCTGGTGCGGGATTTCCTTATGCCCAGCCTCATGAAACGTTAGAAACGTCTGCTTTTCCTGACTGAGCGTCGGATCGATATGCACGATGTCGGCTTCGACATCGAAAATACCCCGTACCTTTTCCGTCGCTTTGCGGACAAACTGACCGACCTTATCGCCCACCAGTTTGATGTAGTGCTCTAAAGCACCGTGATCGAATATGCTGATCGACGCGACCTTAAGCTGAGCGGCGTCCATCACATCGGCAACAGGGGTCGGGTAACGACCCCACGCTTCACCCTTGTTGAGTAGCTTAAGGGCGGCTTCCTGCACCGTTCGATACTGATGTGGGTCTAACGAGCTATCATCCGCCTTCACTATTCTACTCCTTTAATCCCCGCTTGAATTTCAAATATGCCAACAATTCGCGCTCTTCGTTCTCACTGAGATTCAATTCAGCAAAAGTTGCCGCTCGCCCGTGGGTCACATCCCCCTTTTCTCTATTGGCAGTGATGAAACCTGCAAGCTCCATAAGATGCTCGTAGCTAATCTTATAAACATTTGCCAGAGAATGGAGAATGTTGGGCGAGGGCTGCTGGATTTTTCCGCTTTCAATTTGACTTAAGTAGGCGTTAGAAATTTCGTTATTCGTAAGCGTCTCTACCTGTCTTAGAGAGTAGCCACGATCGCTGCGGATCGCGGCTAGGTGGGCACCCAATGCCGTTCCTGTTTTCGGCGGTGCCGGATTTTTATCCGTCATTTTTTGCTCCTGTGTTCCGGCTGGCGGTTCTAATCGTCTCATTTTTTGCTTGAAATATCAAGCGCGCCGTGTGCTTGCTATGTATTCGAAGCGCGCATACCACGTGCTTGACATACATAGCGCGCTATGTCATTGTGTCAGGACAGATGGGACTTCAGCCGGAGTTCTACTGATTTTGAAAGGCAAACAAGAATGACTGAGAACGAGAAGCGGGCGAAAATCCGCATCCACATTGACCGCGATCCTTATGAGTCGCCCAACCCGACCAAAGGCCGCGCACTCTATAAGTTGGCCGACATCGGCCAGAACCGTGATCTCTACCGCGTGACTGAAGGCAATGCCGAGGATGTCGAGATCCCGCGGGATGATACAGTCATCGATCTGGTGGAAGACGAGCACTTCTACAGCCAGAAAGAGATCAAGATCATCGTGAACGGTGAAGAGAAGGAAACGAGCGAAACCCGTCTCGATTTCAACGAGGTTGTCGCGATCGCCTTCCCCGTTCCGCCTACGGGGGACAACATCATGTTCACGATCACCTATCGGAAGGGGCCGAACGGCAATCCGAAGGGTACGCTGACCGAGGGCGGCTCGGTGAAGGTAAAGAAAGGGATGATATTCGATGTCACAGCGACTGATCGATCGTAATCCCGATCTCAAACGGCTGCGCGACGAGGGTTTCAACATCCTCGTTCGCGACGCCTATCTCATCATGAAGGACGTCCCGTATGTCAACGCGGCTCGTGAGATTAAGCGTGGCGTGATCGTCGCCGCGCTCAGCCTCACGAACGATAAGGTGGGGACGCCACCCGATCACACGATCCTGTTCGCTGGCGAATATCCTTGCCACGAGACCGGCACTTCGATGGAGCGCATCCGTCACACCGAGTCGGCGGTAACGGTCGGAGATGTAAGGACGACCTACAGTTTCTCGGCGAAGCCGAAGCCGCACGACAACGATCCCGACTACCACACCAAGATGACACGCTACGCACAAATTCTCTCCGCGCCAGCGATGGCGATCGATCCCGACATTTCCGCGCAGACATATCCCGTGTACCGAAACGACGAGGAGGAAGATGACTCCGTGTTCCTCTATGCTGACACCGCATCTAGTAGGGCCGACATCGTGTCGGTTACGAACAAGCTAAAACTAGATCGTGTGGACGTGATCGGCGCAGGCGGTACAGGTGGCTACATCATCGATCTGGTTGCAAAAACACCCGTCCGCGAAATGCACATCTGGGACGGGGATGTCTTCGATCAGCACAACGCTTTTCGGGCACCGAGCGCGGCTTCGGGCGAGGAACTGGAAGAACGCTTGAAGAAGGTCAATTACTACGCCCGTCTCTACAGCAAGATGAGGCGCGGCATTGTCCCTCATGCTGAATATGTGACCGCTGAAAATGCAGCGGGCTTGCAGAATTCGCAGTTTGTGTTCGTGTGCATCGAAGGCCCTTCGAAGCGACCTGTGGTTGAGCGCCTCGAAGCGCTCGGCATCCCGTTTATCGACGTCGGTATGGGCATTTATCAAGTCAACGGCAGCTTGGGGGGCATCCTGCGCGTGACTGCGAGCACTCCCGCCAAACGCGAGCATGTTCGCGAAAAAGGCCGGATTACGTTCGTCGGTGTCGATGACGTAAATGAGTATGACAAGAACATTCAGATCGCGGACCTCAATGCGATGAATGCGGCAATGGCCGTCATTAAGTGGAAGAAGCTCTGCGGATTTTACCTAGACCAAGAGGGTGAGCATTTCAGCACCTACACAATCGGCGGCAATGATATAATAAACGAGGATCAGTCATGAGCCGCAAATTAATTAATTTCGAGTTTGTAGAATTCATCCCCAGCGAACGTGCGCAAGGTACGCTCTATATATCGATCGAATATGCAACTGTTGTTCATGACTGCCTGTGCGGATGTGGTCATAAAGTTGTCACCCCTCTCAGCCCGGCAGGATGGAAGCTCACCTTCGATGGGGAAACAATTACGCTCGATCCCTCGGTCGGTAACTGGAGTTTTCCATGCCAATCCCATTACATCATTAAGCGCAACCGGATCGTCTGGGCAGGCAGCATGACGCGCGAACAGATCGAGCGTGGCCGACAGCATGATCGCGCTCTTCGTGATCGGCATTACGGAGGTCGCAATGATGCCGCCGTTGAACAATCTGAATCGCAGAAGCCCATCTCGCCGCAACCCAGCGTGCAGCCGGACAAGCGGCCATTTTGGCGGCGGTGGCTGGGCCTTTGACCGGGTTAGCTACGGGAGTCCATAACCATGCCTGAGTTTTCGTTGTTCAGGGCGCGAAAGCGTGACGGCATCCAAACCGCGCAGGGTTGGTCAAGGGCGTCCAGAGGGGCAGCGATGCGCCTTTTGGTCATGGGGTCAAGGGGAGCAGGAACGCTCCTTTGCCGCGCTGGAGGCGGCTGGGTTCCATAGGGGCAGGCACGCCCTTTGGTTGATGGGGTTTGGGGAGAGCGGAAGTCTCCCCGATGGCGCTGCTCCGGCTCGATGCTGGGTAAGCGTCTTTAGCCAGAGGGATGCAACGGGAGAGCGCAGCGTCTCCCTTGCCAAGAGGCGTTGACGTAAGACAACGCACATCTTGCGCATAGCGCTATCTCAAGGCTTTCACCCGATGCCACCTAAACGGATATAGATCGAACCGGAGCCGATTTCCCGTAAACTTGCCGGTAACGCCATTTAGTCAGGTGGGTACTTTTCTGGCGTTATCCCCCCTAAACCCTATTTCGCCTCTCCAGATTGGCGGCATGTCCGACCGCCAACACAGCCTTCACGATCTAACGTCCCAGGGCGATCCCGAGACGCATATCGCGCCCGTTCAGAAGCGAGCCACGCGTTTTTCCTGGCTTTGGGCGCTTTTGTCGGTGTCGGCCTTCAGCTCGGCATTCTCGATCACCTTCTATATCTGGGCGAGCTTTGGCCATCTCATCCTGCCAGATCGATATACCTACTCCATCATTTTTGGCGACCGCCAAGGGATGATGACGGGCCAGCAGCACATCAGTAGCGCCAAGGGCACTGTCTTCTGGCACAATACCATCAACGATGGCACGGCGAAGTCCGAAGGCCAGAAGCAAGCGACCGTCCTAGACGAGACCACTAAGGCGCGCGCTTCGCAGGAAGCCAGCGTGCAAGAGAAGGTGCTGGTGGAAACAACTGGTGCCCGAGCGGCTCAGGAAGCCGCCATCCAAGCCAAGGTCGTCCAAGAAACAGCGGCCCTGCAAGCCTCGGCGGAGTGCCTGCGGCAAATCACGGTCGCCGCCGCCGCGAAGGAGGCGGACTGCATCGGCACCGGCGTCTCGGGCGGCGAATGCTCGGCGCGCCGCCACCTCATTGAGCAACTCGCCCCGACCTGTGGCGAACTCACCCCTTCCCCCACCACCGGAGAAACCCGTCATGACCGATAGGAATATGGCGGCCGTCGCGATCGCGCTCGCGGCGGCGTCCCTGCCCTTCAATGAAGTTTCCGCCACGAACTCAGCCGTGAGAGAGCTCGGCAGCGTCGGACCGGACGGCGTCGCGCTTTCATGGGAGGCTTGGGAAGAGTTGAAGACCGACCTGGGGTCATCTGCGGAAAAGAGCCAGCGTGAGTATGAAAGATGCCGCAATCCCGGCCCGGGTCTCGGCGATCTCATCAGGATTGGTGAGAGGCTGGGCGGAGGAAGGCGCTTTCCATTTCGGTTTCCTCTGCAAGATCGCAGGCCTGCTCGTGATTGCGGGAAGCCGCCGGTCATATCCGAAATAAGCAATGATGCCCGTCTAGTGGCGATCGACACGTCCAGGGCATCAAACGATCAGCGTTTTCCGGTGGTTGCCCAACTGACATTTCGTCGTTCGGGCCTCTCCATCGTTCCAGGCTCGGAAAGTCTGGGCGGACGCTGCGTCGCGCTCAGCGACTCTCGCGGTCGTCTCGTGCCTGTTCGGAGCCTTCGCGATCCAGATCCCTACGGGTTTTCGAACCCGTTCACGCAAAATTCCGTGGTCGCCGCCGAACGGCGCGTCGAGGTCGCGCGCGCACGTATCGCCGCCGCCGAGGCTAAGCTATCTCAAGACCAATCAGGCATCGGCACAATGGCGGGCTACTCGCGGCGCGTCGGTCAGTGCGTGGCTCCACCAACCGCTACCCCGCCCCCGCGCCCGTCCAGCATGAGCGAAACCGAGATAGAAGACCAAGCGGCGGGAGCCTGCGTCGATCTCGCCATTCGCCGCCATGATCCCGCGAGGGTCATTGGCGCGCTGCGTTCTATTCGATGGGATGCCATGCTGGCTTCCATGCGGCGCTATCAGCAAAAACCTGCATCCTGCGCGGGCGTCATGCCCACTCAGTGGAACGATGTCGGCATCCGCATGGCATGCGCGATCAGCGATATCGGGTGTTACGGGGCGATTCAGACGGCTATCCAACAATGCCAGGCCATGGTCCGCAATAGCTGTGGAGCCCCCCTCATGGAGTGGAAGCGGCGCGTCGCCGCGATTCAGGCCGCGCCGGCCGAAGCCAAGGCGCAATGCGAAGCCAAGCTTCAGACGGTCTCAAATAACAGTCAGCAGTTAACGGCGCTCCGTGCGGAACTTCATCAAGCCGAGACCGCGTTGAGCGAAGCGCGGGCCGCGCCCGTGCAGTCAGGCTCGCTTCCCTTGTCCGAAGCACGCTGCGGAGGCTGAAATGGCGATGCGGACCGGCAAGCTTCCACGCGGATGGGAAGACACGATCTCCGTCGACGCACCGCTACGAACCTCGCATTGGCTATCCGAAGAGATCGTTCGTGCAGCACTCGGCCATGGCGACGCGATGCCCGAGGGACGATCCCCGATCATCCTTGGTTGTCTGGGCGATGGAAAGGATCGCTCAATCATTGCCTATGACGATGATCGGAGCGCCGTGCTCGCGGTTGGGGCGAGAGGCGGCAAATCCGTTTCGATCCTCGTTCCAAACCTTCTCTCCTATCCGGGGTCGGTGGTTGTCACCGACCCTAAGGGCGAGCTGGCGATGATCACGGCGCGGCATCGCCGCGATAAGCTCGGACAAAAGGTCATCATTCTTGATCCATTCGGTGTCCTCGCCATGCATGGCTGTGTGGATTTGCCGCTTAGCAGGTACAATCCTCTCGAATGGATCGAGCGCATCGACCGCGAATTCGTAGACGAGGTAGCGCTTCTCGCCGACGCACTGGTGATCAAGGAAAAGCGGGATGTCCATTTTTCGGAGTCGGCCCGCGTTCTTCTCAAAGCCATCATGCTGGGCCTGCTCTGCGGCGGGTTCGGCGACGCCGCGCATGATCTTACATCCGTCCGTCAACTGGCGATGCAGGGAGAAAACGGAGCAGGCATAAACACGCTGATTGCAAAGCTTGTTGGCATGCAGGACAATGGCGGCGCCATCGCCAGATCGGCGTCGATGCTCTATCACATGGGCGACAGGGAGCTTGGCGGGGTCATCTCGACGATGGGCCGCAACACCGAGTTTCTGGACTCGCCGTCCATGCGGGACGTGCTCACAGGGAAATCCAGCTTCGATCCACGGACCATCAAAACCGAGCCGACTACGATTTATTTCGTCCTTCCCGAGTGGCGGCTCAACTCACACGGTCGCTGGTTGCGCTTGATGATCGTATCGCTGCTGAGCCACTTACAACGCGGCCCCGCCGCGCCCGAGATGCCTCATACCGCGCTCATCCTCGATGAGTTCGCGTCGCTGGGCTACATGGAGCCCATCGAACGCGCGGTGAGCTATGTCGCGGGTTTCGGCGTCAAGATCATCAGCGTGGTCCAGGACCTCAATCAGCTTGCGGCGCTGTATGAGCAGCGTTGGCAAACTTTCGTCGCCAATGCCGGTGTCGTCATGGCCTTTTCCAATGCCGATAATCTGACCGCCGAGTTCCTATCAAAACGCTGCGGCGAGACGGAAGTGCTGCGGCTCGAACATAACACGCAGGATAGCGCGAGCCGCGGTGATACGCATGCGGGCCTCTCGGCTCGGCTACAAGCCGCGCTGAAAGGCGATGGTCTCGCGCAACTTGGGGCGCAGTCCACGCAATCAGGCGGCACACGCTCGACTTCGACCACGCCGCGCCGTGTCTCAACAGCTCTTTTGACCCCTGACGAGGTGATGGTTCATTTCGCGCGCGAGACCGGCAGCATGCTGGTTCTCATCAATGGCGCGCGACCCATGATCCTGCGCCGTATCCGGTATTACGACGATCCGCTGTTTCGTGATCTGGCGAGTGAAAACCCACTCCACCCCTATACACGCAATTCGGACGAAACTGGCGGATCGAACTCAAGATAGATGTTGATCCCGTGGGCATGCCGCATCCCAGCGCACCATGGGAGCCCGCCGCCCTCGATCATGAGAAAGGTTTGCTTATCCACGAGGTACGGAGCGATTTCCGTGATCTTGTCATCATTTTTTCTCGGCACTTCAGAATCTTATCACACCCCCCGCGCCAAGCGCAAATCGAGGAGCATGATCGATGAAGGAGCAGTTCAACCGTCATAATCCCGTGGAAATGCGGAATGCGTCAGCCGACCGGCGCGCTAAAATGGCGGCGATAGAACATCGCGCCAACGAGGTCGGGCGAAAGGTCGAACAGCACTATCAGAAGCACCGCGAGCAATGGACTTCCAACGAGTACAAGGTTGTATTGTTGAAAAAGTACGGCAATGCGCTCGACTTCACGCCGACTGGCGCGCAGAGGCGCAACCTCATGAACGAAGCTAGCATCAACGTGGCGCGGCGTCATTCCGTGCGACACGCACGGGTTAAGCTTGCCCAGCGCAACCTCATCAGAGATACCCAGAGGGACCAGGGGCACGAGCGGTAAGCGTGGCGCGGAAGGACCGCGCCACGCCCCTCAAAGCAAGGAATATTGCCTAACCAAGACCTCAGTATCAGCCCAAGTCCTATCGACGGCAGCTCGGTTAAGCCAGCTTTCTACGAAGGCACCCGCTCCTCCGGCCTCATCGACCAATCCCTTGGCGATGAAGTTCGAACGATATCCGGTTTCGGTTATCGGCAACGGAGCGCGTATGGGCTCCACGGTTTCGATCTGGATGTGATCAACCCATTGTTGCTGCTCATAGGTGATTTGAACAAGTAGGCCTCGCCATTCCAGAAGACCATGCGTGATGGTGCGAAGGTAGGAGGTCATGACTGACCTCCGTTCTCGCGTTCGGCGATTTCGCGCATCACCACACGGCCATCGGTTGGCAGCGCGTCAAATTGAAGCGTGAACCCCTGATTGTCTTTGTTCGGCCAGGCGGCTCCTATTTCGAGCCAGCGGGCCTGATCGTTATCGCCCTTCACCGTGTAGAGGCGGTGTGTCGGCTGACGGTTCTGATTGGTGGTCATGTTGGTCTCCTGTGATTTACTGCCGGAACCATTTCCGGCTGGGAGACAAGAGCTCGCCGTCATCGAGCCGAGGGTTCAAACGCTGCATGGCACATGCACCAGTCATGGGGCGGACCTGCACAAGGAGCGATCAGCGACGCGGAAGGGAGCCGCGTTGAACGCTCGGCGGCGGAGAGCATGATCCCGCCGTGAACTGGAAATGGTCTTGGCTGGAAATGAAGAGAGCATCTCCGATCAAGCCGCCGCGTCATGCGGCCTCTGCCAGAAAGCGATAAACGGTCGTGCGCCCGATCCGAAATCTCTTGGCCGCCTCGGCCTTCGACAGTCCGCCTTCAACGGCTTGCCTCAATATCGCTGCCTTCTTGGTCGATAGTTTGCGGCGACGTCCGAGCTGGACGCCCCTGGCCTTCGCCGCAGCCAGTCCAGCATTGGTCCGTTCGATGATGGCCTTGCGTTCAAAATCAGCGAACACGATCATCAGGCGATAGATGACCTCGCCGATGCTTGATGACGTATCGATACCCTCGGTCAGCGAAACGAGGTTTGCACCGCGCTCGCGCAGTTCGTCGGCGATGTCGACAAGATCTCGGAAATTGCGGCCGATGCGGTCCAGCCGCCAGACCACGAGTGTGTCAGAGGGTCCAATACTCGACAGCAATTCCTCAAGACCGGGGCGTTTGCGGGATTTGCCGCTCACTTTGTCGGTGAAGATACGCGGGACGGACGCCGCGTGCAGCGCATCCAGTTGCAGATTCAAGTTCTGGTCGTCGGTGGAGACGCGGGCATAACCATAGCGCACGGGAGCCTTTCCGCCGATGGTAGGCGTTCCTTCGGCTGTTTCAAAAATCGTCGTTTATGGGATCGGACCCTATCGGCGCTGCGCAGCCCGCAGCCACATCCGAAAGGTGCCGATTTGTTGGAAATCCCTATAGCACAGGCGAAAGCCAAGCCCAAAGCAAACCCTGTTCCGAATACGACGGTATACGGAACAGGTGAATGCGGAAGTTTCTATGGTTCGTGGTAGCGGCGATCTGCGTAGGCGTTGCGTCTCCTGTCCTTGCTCTTGAAACAGGCCAATGCCTGCCAGCGGCGACAGTTCGCGCGGCACTGGCTCAGGAAGGACAAAACCCCATCATCGTCGGCAACAGGAGCGGTTACGGCTATCCGATCGCCCTCATCTTCACGTCAAATGCAGACGGGTCGAAGGGTTACGCCATTCGCGGCGACAAGCCATTCGGCGAGCAGGCGGAAACCGCCTGCATCGATTCTGTCTATCGCGATGTCCGCCTGAACGACATTTCAAAGCCGGGGATTCCGGCATGGGCGAAGATGGGCGGCGATCCCAAGACGGCGGAAGCTATCTGCAAGCGCGATAAACTTGGGTATCAGGAGGTATGCGCGCCTGCCGATCAGGTGACGCAAGAGTTAGAAACAAATGGCCGTCATGCGATGATGGTTGCCACAGGCAGTGCGATCAATCCGCGCGATAAGAGCATTCGGCAAAATCAACGCATTCTGGTGACGGTGAACGCCGGTAATCAAGCGGGCTTGATACGGGCAGTCACTCAAGAGGGCGCGGGATATGTCCTGTCCGCCTATTCGAGCGTGGCCTACACGGCTAACGGTGAAGCGAGGTTGACGAAATAGTCAGAAACCCATTCCTGTCGGCTGAACGACCGGCCTTGGGGCCTGAGCCGCGCTTTCTACGGCAGCGGGCGCATCGTTCGATGCAGCGGCAAACCTGCCGCTAAGCTCCGAGTTGCTGGAAAGTGCCTGACTCTCCCCCATTTCGGCTTTGATCACGTTCATGTCTCGTTTGTAGGTCGGATCAGATTCCGCGCTCTTAATCACGCGCTTTTGTTCCTCACTACGCTGTGACGGCGGGATGGCGGCGGCTTCGGCCACTTGTGCCGCGCGTTCATATCTTGCTTCGGCTTCGCTATGGCTCATGCCACGGCCTTCAAAGGCTTCGATCACACGGCGGTGGAGATCTTCATCGTTGCGCAGACGCTGGGCAAGCTCGGCCCATTCCGAACCTGTCATCGTGACGCCGCCCACGGTGGATTTCGTGCGCGACCATTCTTCCTGTTCACGCCTGCGGCGTTCTTCCTGCGCCATGACGACGCCAAGATATTCAGAGTTCTTTTCATCCTCGCGGCGCTGGCGTTCCTCGCGGGACAAAGAGGCTATACCGTCAATCGCCGAAGGCCGGACGAAGCCAGCATCGATGGCAGCTTCCCGCGCCTGATCGGCCTTGGTCAGCAGAGCGGATTTTAGATGATCCGGCAGGTTCGGCGGCAATGCCGCATTGTTGAACACCAGCGACGGCGCGATGGCATCCGCCATCGCAACGACTTGCCGCTCGGCGTCTTTGATATTGTCTCGCTGCAAGTCGTTGGAAGGTCTATCGCCTTCTTCGCCCTCATCCATGACCCATATTATCGGTGATTATGGTTAAGGCCGGGTAAAAGTGGCGGTTTTTCGCCATTCATGTTATCTCATCCGTCCTTTGATCGGGCGCGCTCACCGCCATCCGGCTGGCCCAGAGCCTCGCAAATTCAACCCCGCACCCCACACAAAAAGATATCCATCGTGTATCTTTTTGTGATATGATCGAGCAAAGGATATTGAACATGCCAACACCACAAACGACAGACAACCATATCAAAGCCGTCAATTTGAAGATGCGCGAGGATACGCGTGCCTTGATTGACAGGGCCGCGCAGATGCAAGGCCGCTCCCGCACGGATTTCATGATCGAGGCGTCGCGCCGTGCCGCAGAGGACGCCATTCTCGATCAGACCGTGATCTCCGTCAACGCGGACACCTATCAGCGCTTCCTAGCCATTCTCGATGCTCCGCCGCAGTCGAATGAAAAGTTACGCCAAACCATGCAGGCGACTCCGCTTTGGGAGAAAAAGTGACGATCTCCGCTCCGGCACCACTCGCCGCGCATCATCGGCTTGACGATTTCGATTCCGGCACGCCTCTGCTTGACGACTGGCTCAAACGTCGTGCCCGAGCAAATCAGGAGAACGGGGCAAGTCGTACTTTCGTCGTCGCGACCGAGGATCAGAAGGTTGTCGGCTATTATGCGCTCGCCTCCAGTTCCATAGCAAACACGGAAGTCAGCGGTCGCTTCCGGCGTAACATGCCCGACCCTATCCCTGTCGTGACGCTGGCTCGACTTGCCGTTGATCGTAGCTATCAAAAGCTGGGCCTCGGACGCGATCTCGTGCAGGATGCGACCAAACGGGTCATCGCCGCCGCCGACCTCGTCGGCATACGCGGCATGATCGTTCATGCGATCAGCGAGGATGCGAAGAATTTTTATCTCGCACGCGGATTCCTGCAATCTCCCACACACGAGATGACGCTTATGATCTCGCTGAGCGATCTTCGGGGTAATCTGTGACGCCAAGCGCGACCTTCGACGAGAAGCTGGAGCGCATCACTGACTGCGCTCGGGCATTCACGCCTTACGAAGTCGAGCGAAGCCTCTTTCATGCCTATATCGCCTGCCTGACCTTCGACGAGCTCTGCACGGCGATTTGTCATACGATGAGGGAGGCGACGCCGCTTCGCATGGCGCTGAGGGGCAGGCTTCTCCGCCTGCTGCGAACATCTAATGGCGAACACGCTGAACGAGTGTCGCTTCTAGTCGATGAAGTACAGGCCATTCCGGGTGACGATCACGTTTTAAGGACGCGTGTGGATGCGCTGCTTTCAGCCATATTTGAATGGCTGCCGCTACCCACCCGCCATGACGTTCTGGAACATTGGTCCGACAGGGGTTCGAAAGGTGCCATGGCAAGATGGCTCAAGGCGATCAGCGCCGACGAAGCGCTGTTCGATTCCAACGCGATCGCGGAATATTGGCGGCTATCCGGTGATTGGCGGGCGGCGAAGACGCTGGCTTACAAAGCGGAAGCGACATTTCTCGATGAGATATTGCCCGAACTGGCCGCAAACCTTGAAGAGGGCTGGATCATCAGCAAGGCCGCCTTGCGAGCAACGAAAATTCCCGATGACGTATGGGCGGTCGTCAAGGAGCGCCAGCCGGCCAGCTATGCATATCTTTGCGCGATGGCTGGTCGCACGATATCCGACAATGAAGCCATACAGCTTCTTGACCAAGCGCCGGCCGGCACGATGGATGACGGCCGAGGATTGGTCATTTGGTCCCTAGGTCAAATGGGGATGATGTCGGCGCTTGATCGGATACGGCACAGTCAGACCGACTATAATGCCCAGCAAGTGGCGGCCATCCTGCGCGAAGCGTCAGTCGCAACCTGAACTTCCACGCTTAGTCACGCGCCGCGAATGCCTCCGCCACGTAGAACCTCTCCAAGCGACGACGCATGGCATTTTCCGGCAGGTATTTCAGCATCCTAAAATGCGTAACCAACTCGCTGAAATCTTTAGCTACAGGTGCCAGCGCGTTTATGGCCATGAGCGTGATCTCAAATGTCGTCATCTGCGAACGCAGCAAGTTGGCGTAATAGCGCTTATCGGCGTCAGGTATGACGGTGTCGTTCTTGATCCGGTAGAGGATTGTGTAGATGATCCTGAAATACGGCGCCATCGTCGCTTCCGATCTGCTATGGATGCGGCGCATGTAGGTGTTGACCATATCCTCCAGCGTTGGATTGTTAGCCCGCCCTATCTGTATCAACCAGAAAACAAATTCCTGGTTCGCATGACTGATTGCGTCGATATCCTTGCGGTTGGTGCCCGTGGTAAGTGCGGTAAAATTGGGGCGGGCCTTCTTCACTTGCTTTGAGGCCACATATTCCTTTGAATGTTGAAATGACACCTCTTCACGCAAGCCACGCATGACTCTCAAGAGTTCGAAAAAAGTGGCCTCGAAACGCTGCCGGTGCAGATCGTTCGCTTGATCCTTGATTGAGCGGGCTTGCAGACGAAGCGTGGCGAAGACGGTCACGAAACCCACGGTGGAAATGAGAGCGTTGAAGGCTCCAAAGGAATCGCCCCACGCACCGGCCTTAGCCATCTGATCATTGTCAGCTTCCCCAACGAAGAAACCAGCGATCGAATAACTGTAGTCGCCCCACCAACCCCAGAATAAAAGTGTCAAACGGCGTTCAAAAGGGACCCCCGATCGGCGTCGAAGAGGGACCCCCTT
>NZ_LSJY01000183.1 GCF_001556865.1 Sphingobium sp. CCH11-B1
GGAATGGGCGTTGATCCCACCACGACCGCGAGATGCCTTCTGGAGTATCTGCCTATACACCCTGGGCCGCGATACCGATCTCCCACGTGACGGCCATCTCGCTCCGGCTATTACCGAACGCGGAACGCCCGGATGGACACTCGTGGCAGGAGGGTACACCCCTGACAGGGTGATCAGCGATAGGAGCATTGGCCCGCTTGTCCGCCTCGGCCTTATCGCGCTCGCAGTCGATTTACCGGTTCGCATGATCGTAACCGCACAGGGGAAGGAAACATGGGCTCTCTTCTGCCAGCGCGGTGGGATGTACCCTGAGGATCTCACTGACATTTGATCCATTTGATCGACATCCATCCGGCGGAATGGTGAAGGGCAGCATCCGCCCCGTTGCAGACGTTCCCAATGGTCGTCATCCCGGCGCATGCCGGGACCGTGGGCTGTCTTTAGAAGCAGCCTCACGTCCGGGCGCCCTGGCGATAGCTATCGCCTCAAGACTTGCCCACGGTCCCGGCATGCGCCGGGATGACGGATGACCGCGCCCCACCCCAAATCAGCCGTCACCCTGAACTTGTTTCAGGGTCCATCAATCCGAAAGCCCAGTTTATGATCGGCCAACCGAGATGGCGGCACGAGCCACCACGCTCCGGCACCAATCGCCCGATGGATCCTGAAACAAGTTCAGGATGACGCAAGGCGGGGGCGCGATGTCCGCTCCCCACCCCTTCTTGCCGTTTCGCTTAGGGTGTCATTTCGCCCTCAGCCGGAACCGACCCCTGAATGAAGAGGTAATGATCAACGATCTGCACAGCCTGTTGGCATGGAACTGGCGCCCTGCGACTGATCGGCTAGAAGCGCTGGCAGCATGAGCTTCAAACGTCAAACCGCATCCGGCAGAACCTTCTCATTAGAGCAGCTCGAAATTTGGCTTGATACGCTTGATCCGCCGGTCGCCGGTGTCTCCTCGATCGATGGCTTCCTCGCGGCGTTGGCTGCCGGCCCGTCCATCATCAATCCGGACATATGGCTCAAGAGCATCCTGCGCGAACACGTCCAAAGCGCCCGATCGGCGCTCGCACGCCGAACGATCCTCAAGCGCTACAACCAGATCTGCATCGAGCTTGCCGAGTGCCCTGAGGTCTATGCGCCGATCTATATGCGGACCGAGGACGGCGAGGTCCTGCTGGAAGACTTCGCCAATGGCTTCTTCACTGCAATGCATCTGGACATGGACGCATGGAAGCCCTTCGTGTCTGATCGAGAGTTCGGCCTCCCGCTTGTAGCGATCCTTGGCCAAAGCACGATCATCGACGGCACATCATGGATCGACCAACTCCAGGATCCCCTCGCAAATCAGGCTCTTGCAGATACCTGGCGGATGATCCCCCAGATCATCTCCTTCATCCATGATCAGTGTGCCTTTGCAAGAACCCTGACCGTACACTGAAGCCTCTCCACATCCCACGTGGGGTCGAAGCAGCGGTTACCACTGAACGTCCGACCGCACGTCGCCCAGAACGTCAGCCGCAGACGTTCGGCGATCGATCGCCGCACCACTCGCCACGCCGGCTACGCAGCCAGCCTGCGCGTCCGCAAGCGGATCGAGGAGGCGTTCGGCTGGATCAAGACCGTCGCAGGCCTGCGACGAACCAAGCTCCGCGGCCTCCAGAAGGTCGACTGGTCGTTCACCTTCGCGGCGGCCGCCTATAATCTGATCCGGTTGCCCAAGCTGCTCGGAGCGACCGCATGAGCGGCTCGCCCGCACCCGATGCTGGCCGTCTCCCTCGCCCCGCCCGGGGTCACCGCCCAGACAGGCCGTGGAAGGAAGATCGCTGGCCCGAATAGGACCGCCGAAAGCCGTAGCCCGCAGCCCCCGCGCCCTCTCGGCTACTTCTTCAACAGCCTGCTAGTGAAGTTATGCTCACCTCAGCATAACTTTACGAAAGGCTTCACATACCCCGGCGGGATCAGGCGAACCTCATGGCCCAGCAGGGCTATCTCCCGGCCCCAATAATGTGACCCTCCGCAGGCCTCCATGGCGACCGTGCAGGGTGGAAGCGCGCTGAAGAAGGAAAGCACCTGATCCCGGCTCAGCTTCTTGCGCACGATAGCATGTGTTGATGGCAGAGTAAAATGCCCCGTTCCGGGGAAAATTACTGTGCCGTTGACAAGCATGACCAGTTCCGTCAGCCCCGTGGACTTGGAATACCCTCTTCGCCAGATCCAGCCCGATCGTAACAATCTCCGACATCACCGCTCTCCTCCATCGATTGAAGACCCACGTTGGCACATCAAGGCCGTCGGGGGGCGGCTACATCATCAATGCCTACCGGGGTTCATCTGCGTCTCTTCGCTGATGGAGACACGGATGAATATCTCGGATGAAGCGGCAGCCTTCCTATTTCCCTGATCAATATTGATTATACAGTTCATAAACTGGAATCGTGTGCGTTTGGGACGTAGCCGCGCACTGAGGTGTCGGGGATATCGGGGAAGGCGCGATGTCACACTGACGCACTTAGTATTGGTGTGCCCGGCCACGGGTGCACGCAAAATGCGGAAGCGCGACATCGATACGCGCCCGCATCGGAGGGGGAGACTGAAGGTGCATTATCTCACGAAATCTGTTTATTGTTCCGTATCCGCAATGGGGTTGCTTGCCGATTCCGATGAAGTCGCCCCCCGTTTCCGGGATGATTACGCCCCCTGATTCCGAGATGAAGTCGCCCCCTCGGAAGCGGGGCCTTTCGGCAATGCTCGTTGTTGTGTCGTTCGCGGCTGCCGTCAAGCGTCCGGCGTATTTTTCGATCGCCGCATACTGTCGCCGTCGAGATCGAGGCGATGAGCGTTGTGCACCAGGCGATCCAGGATCGCGTCGGCGTAAGTCGGGTCCGCTATCACATGATGCCAACTGGCTATGGGAAGCTGGCTGGTGACGATGGTCGAACGACGGCCGTAGCGTTCCTCGAGGATCTCGAGCAGATCGTGGCGCGCGAGCGCATCGAGCGGTTCCAGGCCCCAGTCGTCGAGAATCAGCAGCTGGACGCTGCCGAGCTTCCTGAGGAAGCGCTCGTGTCGGCCGTCACCGCGCGCCAGCGCGAGATTGGAGAACAGCTTGGGGACGCGCTGGTAGAGGACCGAACGGTCGTCGCGACAGGCCTTGTGACCGAGCGCGCAGGCGAGCCAGCTCTTGCCGACGCCGGTCGGTCCGGTGATGACCAGATTGTCGCGAGCGGCGATCCATTCGCCGGCGACGAGCTTCATGAACAAGGCGCGATCGAGCCCGCGTGGGCTGCGATAGTCGACGTCCTCGGGAGATGCCTGGTGGCGCAGCTTAGCGAACCGCAACCGCGCGGCGAGCTTGCGGTCATGGCGGAAGCTCCATTCACGATCGAGCAGCAGCGCCAGCCATTCGGGATGCGTAAGCCTGTCGGCCTCGGCGTTGGCGGCGAGCTCACCATATGCCTTGGCCATACCGGCCAGTCCCATCGTGTTCAGCCGGTCGAGAGTGGGATGTTGAAGCATCGTCGTTCCTTTCAGGCCCAGTCGGCCCCAAGCTGCGATTTTGGCCAAGTCGGAGAACGTTTTGGGAA
>NZ_LSJY01000184.1 GCF_001556865.1 Sphingobium sp. CCH11-B1
GGGCGAAGAACATCGCGTCATATCGCTCGCGAAACTCATGGGCATAATGGGCGCGGACATCGGGATGCTGGATCGCGTCGGACAGTGCCCTCAGCCGCTGCCTCAGCGCGGCTTTCTGCTCGGGCGTGTCGAGTGGCGAGGCCGTCACCTCATGATGCCACAGCCTGTCGATCAGCGATTGCGCGCCCGCCAGCACATCCTCCATCGCCCGGGGGCCGCTGGCGCGGATCAGGTCGTCGGGATCCTGCCCCGCCGGCAGCGTGGCGAAGCAGAGGCTGTGGCCGGGGCGGAGCAGGGGCAGGGCGCGATTGGCGGCGCGAATGGCGGCCTTCTGCCCCGCTGCGTCGCCGTCGAAGCAGAGGATCGGCACCTCCACCATTTTCCACAGCCGTTCGATCTGATGTTCGGTCAGCGCGGTGCCGAGTGGCGCAACCGCTTCGGGGAAGCCCGCCTGCGCCAGCGCGATCACGTCCATATAGCCTTCGACCACGATGACGCGGCCCTGCCGGCTTGCGGGTGACGCCTTGTCGATATTGTAGAGCGTGCGGCCCTTGTCGAAGAGCGGCGTGTCGGGGGAGTTCAGATATTTGGGCTCCCCCTGTCCGAGGATGCGCCCGCCAAAGGCGATCACCCGCCCGCGAATGTCCCGGATCGGGAACATCAGCCGGCCCCGGAACCGATCATAGCTGTCCCGCCTGGCCTTGCCGCCCTCCGGCTCGGCGCCGTCCGGGTCAATCAGCAGGCCAGCCTCGACCAGCATCGGTTCCCCGAAATCCTTAAGCGCGCCCTTCAATTTTCCACGCGAATCCGGGGAATAGCCGAAACCGAACGCGCGCCGGATCGCATCGCTGATCCCGCGTTTCGCCAGATAGGCGCGCGCCTCGCCACCCTCGATCCCCGCCAACTGATCCTCGAAGAAGCTCTGCGCCGCCGCCATCGCATCGTGCAGGCCCTTCGCCTGCTCGGCCCGTTTCGCCGCACGCGGATCGGCGGCGGGGACGTCCATGCCCGCGCTTGCCGCCAGTTCCTTCACCGCCTCCATGAAGGGCAGGCCGCGATGGTCGGTCATCCACCGGATCGCGTCGCCATGCGCGCCGCAGCCGAAGCAGTGATAGAAGCCCTTTTCGTCGTTGATCGTGAAACTGGGCGTCTTCTCGTTATGGAATGGGCAGCAGGCCTTATATTCGCGCCCTGCCTTCTGCACCTTCACCGTCTTCCCGATCAGGGTCGACAGCGACGTGCGCGCGCGCAGTTCGTCCAGCCATTGCGGGGTGAGGCTCATGAGGCTTCGCGTGCCATAATCGAACGTGCCGCAAAATCCCAGATGAAGGGACCGATGGGCACTTGCCGGTCGAACCAGACGCCGGCGCCCCTTCGGCCACTGATCGCGCGCCACAAGGTTCGCTCGGCTTCCATCGCATCGTAGCGCAGGGCGCGCGCTTTTGCTGTCGGGCGGGCGTAGCCTTTATCCATTGGCCTTGAACATGCCCTCCCCCGACCCCTCCCGCAAGCAGGAGGGGTGCTCATTTGTCAGCCCAAAGCCGCCTTCACCAACCCGCTCGCCTTGCTCATGTCGATGACGCTGCCATGGCGTTCCTTCAGCACGGCCATCACCTTGCCCATGTCCTTGACGCTGGTCGCGCCGACCTCGGCCTTGATGCTCTCGATCGCGGCCCTGGTCTCTTCCTCGCTCATCTGGGCGGGGAGGAAGCTTTCGATCACGTCCAGCTCGGCCTGTTCCTTCGCCGCCAGCTCTTCGCGCCCGCCGCTCTTGAACATGTCGATCGATTCGCGGCGCTGCTTCACCATCTTCTGCAGCACGTCGACCACCACGGCGTCGTCGTCCGGCACGGTCGATGCGGTGCGCAGTTCGATGTCGCGGTCCTTCAGCTTGGCCAGGATCAGGCGTACTGCGGCCAGCCGATCCTTGTCGCCGGCCTTCATCGCACTCACCTGGGCGCTTTTAATCGTGTCGCGAATCATGGCGAACTAATCCTGTGTCTTGCGGAAAGAAGCAGATATAGCGGCAAAAGAGATTTTTAACAGACGTTGACCTTCGTGGCCTGCGGGCATAGGTGACCGGCCGTTTAACCCGCATCAGACGGGTTCCCGCAAAAGCATAAAGGAACCGCAACCATGGCTGACGCCAAGACCCTCACCGTGCCCAAAGGAGCGACAGGGGTCGTGGTTTTCGCCGATGGTTCCGCCGTGTTCGGCCGCGGCTTCGGCGCTGTGGGCGAGGCGGTGGGCGAACTCTGCTTCAACACATCGATCACCGGCTATCAGGAGATCATGACCGATCCCAGCTATGCCGGTCAGATCATCAACTTCACCTTCCCCCATATCGGCAATGTCGGCACGAACCTGGACGATGTGGAGGCGGACAATCCCTACGCGCTTGGCTGCATCGTCCGGCAGGACGTGACCGCGCCCAGCAATTTCCGCAATGTCGAACCCTTCGACCAGTGGATGCGCGAACATGGCCGCATCGGCCTGGCGGGCGTGGACACGCGCGCGCTCACTCGCCTGATCCGGGTGAAGGGCGCACCCAACGTCGTCATCGCCCACGATCCCGAAGGCGCGTTCGATCTCGAAGCGCTGGCGGCCACGGCGGCAAGCTGGCCCGGCCTTGAAGGCATGGACCTTGCCATCGAAGTGACGGGCAAGGAAAGCCGCCTGTGGAAGGACGGCGTGTGGAAGCTCGGCTTCGGCTATGGGGCAGGGGAGGCGACGGAGGAGCGCCCCCATGTCGTCGCGATCGACTATGGCGCGAAGAACAATATCTTCCGCAACCTCGTGAAGGCCGGGGCGCGCGTCACTGTGCTGCCAGCCACCGCCACTTATGAACAGGTGATGGAGCAGAAGCCCGACGGCGTGTTCCTGTCCAACGGTCCCGGCGATCCTGCCGCGACCGGGGCCTATGCCGTCCCCGTGATCGCGGCGCTGCTGACCGAGAATGTGCCTATGTTCGGCATCTGCCTTGGCCATCAGCTGCTGGGGCTGGCCGTGGGCGCGAAGACGATCAAGATGCATCAGGGCCACAGAGGCGCGAACCATCCGGTCAAGCGGCTGAGCGACGGGCTGGTCGAAATCACCAGCATGAACCACGGCTTCGCGGTCGATGTCGACACGCTGCCCGCCAATGCGCGGGCGACCCATGTGTCGCTGTTCGACGGCAGCAATTGCGGCATCGAACTGATCGACAAAAACGCTTTCTCGGTACAGTACCACCCCGAAGCCTCGCCGGGTCCGCAGGACAGCTTCTACCTGTTCAAGCGGTTCGTGGACGGCCTTAAAGGCCCGGTCGCGGCGTGAGCCAGAACCTGCCCCCCGTCGATGAAGCGCGCCTCGCCGCCGAGTGGGAGGCGGACAGGCAAGTGCTCGCCAACCTCGCCGCCAATGGCGATGTCGCGCGGGTCGCGCGGCCCGTGGATGTCAGCTTCCGGGGCAGCGAGCAGGATTTCGAGCGCGTCCTGACCATCGCGAGCCAGTTCGGCATGGTCGAACTGGACCGGGAGGAAGATGAGGAGGGCGACCTGTTCCTGTTCCTCGAATGCGTGCAGCCGGTCGACGAAGCTTCAATCCGTGCGTTGACCAGGAAATGCCTCCAGATCGAAATCCTCTGCGGCGTCGAATATGACGGCTGGGGCTGCGAAGCGCAGGCGGGGGGCGTGCATTGATGGTCGGATCGACCTTCTCTGATCATACCAAGGGCCATATGCTGGGGCCAGTTTTGCGTCATTGGAGCGCGTTGTCTGTTCTGACACTGTCTGCCTGTTTTTTCAGTCCTTCAGATGCCGATATTGCCGCCAAATGCGGAGTGTCTGAAAAGGAATTTGTCGACGGCCAAGCAAATGCGTTGTCGAAGCCGACAGGCGAGTTTGCCAGCATTGGGAAATGCCGGCTGATGAAGACCAAAGACAATACAGTCGTTCTCGCAACGATCGAACAATTTGGATCAAAAAAATAATGCCCAAACGCACCGACATCTCCTCCATCCTCATCATCGGCGCGGGGCCGATCATTATCGGCCAGGCGTGTGAGTTCGATTATTCGGGCACGCAGGCGGTGAAGGCGCTCAAGGAAGAGGGCTATCGCATCATCCTGGTCAATTCCAACCCGGCCACGATCATGACCGACCCGGAATTTGCCGACGCAACCTATGTCGAGCCGATCACGCCCGAAATCGTCGCGAAGATCATCGAGAAGGAGCGGCCGGATGCGGTGCTCCCCACCATGGGCGGGCAGACGGCGCTCAACACGGCGCTGGCGCTGTTCAATGACGGCACGCTGGAGAAATATGGCGTCAAGATGATCGGCGCGGATGCCGAAGCCATCGACAAGGCGGAGGATCGCCTGAAGTTCCGCGACGCAATGGACAAGATCGGGTTGGAGAGCGCCCGCTCCCGCATCGCACATACTATGGAAGAAGCGCTGGAAGCGCTTGAATTTACTGGCCTGCCTTCCATCATCCGCCCCAGCTTCACGCTGGGCGGAACCGGCGGCGGCGTCGCCTACAACCGGGAAGAGTTCAAGCGGATCGTCGCTGAAGGGCTGGACGCGTCCCCCACGACCGAAGTGCTGATCGAGGAATCGCTGCTCGGCTGGAAAGAATATGAGATGGAGGTCGTGCGGGACCGCAACGACAATTGCATCATCATCTGCTCGATCGAGAATGTCGATCCGATGGGCGTCCATACGGGCGATTCCATCACCGTCGCGCCCGCGCTGACGCTGACCGACAAGGAATATCAGATCATGCGCAACGCATCCATCGCGGTGCTGCGCGAAATCGGCGTGGAAACAGGTGGTTCCAACGTGCAGTTCGCGGTCAATCCGAAGGACGGCCGCCTCATCGTGATCGAGATGAACCCGCGCGTGTCGCGCTCGTCGGCGCTGGCGTCGAAGGCGACGGGCTTCCCCATCGCCAAGGTCGCGGCGAAGCTGGCCGTCGGCTACACGCTCGACGAGATCGAGAATGACATCACCGGCGCGACCCCGGCGTCTTTCGAGCCGACCATCGACTATATCGTGACGAAGATCCCGCGCTTCGCCTTTGAAAAGTTCAAGGGCTCCGAACCGCTGCTCGGCACCGCGATGAAGTCCGTGGGCGAAGTGATGGCGATCGGCCGCAACATCCATGAATCGATGCAGAAGGCGCTGCGGGGGCTGGAGACGGGCCTGTCGGGCTTCAACGACGTCGATCATCTGGTCGGCGCGCCGCGGGACGACATCATCGCTGCCCTGGCGACCCCCACGCCCGACCGGCTGCTGATCGCGGCGCAGGCGCTGCGCGAAGGGCTGACCGTCGCGGAAATCCACACCATCGCCAAGTTCGACCCCTGGTTCCTGGACCGGCTCAAGGAAATCGTGGACGCGGAGGGCGAAGTGCTCGCCAACGGCCTGCCGCAGGATGCGGATGGGATGCGTCGCCTGAAATCCATGGGCTTTTCGGACAAGCGGCTCGCCTATCTCGCGCTCAAGTCCGCCAATCTGCGCGGCATGGAACGGGGAATCGCGCGCGGCTCCGGCCTGATCCACGAAGCGGTCAAGGCGATGACCGGCGGCGTCACCGAAGAGGAAGTGCGCAAGCTGCGGCACAAGCTGGGCGTCCGCCCGGTCTTCAAGCGCATCGACACCTGCGCCGCCGAATTCGAGGCGAAGACGCCTTACATGTATTCCACCTACGAAGCGCCCATCTTTGGCGAGGCGGAAAATGAGGCGCAGCCGAGCGCGGCCAGGAAGGTCGTGATCTTGGGGGGCGGCCCCAACCGGATCGGGCAGGGGATCGAGTTCGACTATTGCTGCGTCCACGCCTGCTTCGCGCTCAGCGAAGCGGGCTATGAGACGATCATGGTCAACTGCAACCCCGAAACGGTCTCGACCGACTATGACACGTCCGACCGCCTCTATTTCGAGCCGCTGACGGCCGAGGATGTGCTGGAAATCCTGAGCGTCGAAATGTCGAACGGCACGCTGGCGGGCGTCATCGTGCAGTTCGGTGGCCAGACCCCGCTCAAGCTGGCGCAGGCGCTGGAGGATGCGGGCGTGCCGATCCTGGGCACGTCGCCCGACGCCATCGACCTGGCCGAGGACCGCGAGCGCTTCGCCGCGCTGATCGACAGGCTGAAACTGCGCCAGCCCGCCAACGGCATCGCCCGCAGCCGGGAAGAGGCGATCGCCGTCGCCAACCGCATTGGCTATCCGGTGCTGATGCGCCCCAGCTATGTGCTCGGCGGCCGCGCAATGGAGATCGTGGACGGCCAGGCTCAGCTGGAGGAATATATCGCCACCGCCGTTCAGGTGTCGGGCGATTCGCCGGTCCTGATCGACCAGTATCTTCGCGACGCGGTCGAAGTGGACGTGGACGCCCTCTGCGACGGCGACGATGTCGTCGTGGCCGGTGTGCTTCAGCATATCGAGGAGGCGGGCGTCCATTCGGGCGACAGCGCCTGCTCGCTCCCGCCCTACAGCCTTTCTCCCGATGTCGTTGCCGAGATCGAACGGCAGGCCGACATTCTGGCGCGGGCGCTGTCCGTTCGCGGCCTCATGAACATCCAGTTCGCGGTGAAGGACGGCCCGGAAGGCCAGATAGTCTATCTTATCGAGGTCAATCCTCGCGCCAGCCGCACCGTCCCCTTCGTTGCCAAGGCGATCGGCACGCCCATCGCCAAGATCGCAAGCCGCGTGATGGCGGGCGAAAAGCTGAAAGATCTGCCGAAGATCGACCGCAATGCCATTTCGCATATCGCGGTCAAGGAAGCGGTATTCCCCTTCGCGCGCTTCCCCGGAGTTGATCCTGTCCTTTCACCAGAAATGAAGAGCACGGGCGAAGTCATGGGAATCGATAGCGATTTCGCGACCGCCTTCGCCAAGGCGCAGATCGGGGCGGGCACCATCCTGCCAACCGGCGGCACCGTCTTCATTTCCGTCAAGGACAGCGACAAGCCCGTGATCCTGCCGGCCGCGCGCAAGCTTGCCGGTCTGGGTTTCACCATCATCGCTACCGGCGGCACCGCGACCTATCTGGAACGGCAGGGCATCGGCATCCAGCGCATCAACAAGGTGGCGGAAGGCCGGCCGCACATCGTCGACAAGATCACCGACGGCGAAGTGCAGCTGATCTTCAACACGACCGAAGGCTGGCAGTCGCTGAAAGACAGCAAGGCCATCCGCACGTCTGCGCTGAGGGCCAAGATCGCCAGTTTCACTACAGCGGCGGCAAGCGTGGCCGCGGCTGACGCCATAGAGGCGTTGCGGGGTCATGCCCTTGAAGTGCGGGCGTTGCAGTCCTATTATCCTCAGTCGCACGCTTGATCCCCCGCACAGGAATGAGGTTGCGGACGGCTCCTTGGACGGGGCCGTCAGAGGGAAGTTTTGACGAAGGATTTAGGGAATGGCGACCGTCGAGAAGATGCCGATGTTGCAGGTGGGCTATGACAAGCTCAACGCGCAGCTTCGCGAGCTGAAGGCGGAACGTCCGCTGATCGTGGACGCCATCGAGGAAGCGCGGGCACACGGCGATCTGTCGGAAAACGCCGAATATCACGCCGCCAAGGAACGGCAGGGCCAGGTGGAGGCGACCATCGCCGACCTGGAGGACAAGCTTTCGCGCGCGCAGATCATCGACCCTAAGACCCTTTCGGGTGACCGGATCGTTTTCGGCGCTACCGTCACGCTGCTGGACGAGGATGACAAGCCGATCCGTTATCAGATCGTTGGCCAGGCGGAAGCCGACGCCAAGCTGGGCATGATCAGCTATAATAGTCCGCTCGGCCGCGCGCTCATCGGCCGCGAGGTCGGCGACGAGGTCGAAGTGTCGGTGCCGTCCGGGGACAAATTCTACCTGGTCGACAAGATCGAATTCATCTGATCCCGTGAAACTGCCGTCCGGCCGCACGACCAACAGCATCGCGGCGACCAATGTCGCCATCTTCCTGCTATTGTCCCTTGCCGGACGGATTGACGACGCGGCCATCGTGGGTGGTTTCATCCCGGCGCGATGGGGCGCGCCTGGCTTGCTGGATGGAATGGCGGCGGTGCCTTTCTGGCTGACTCCGGTCAGTTCCGCCTTCATCCATGCGGGCTGGCTTCACATCGGCTTCAATATGCTGATGCTGCTCTTCTGCGGTCGGCAGATCGAACATGTGCTGGGATGGAGCGGGACGCTGATCCTGTATGCAGTGGGCGCGTACGCGGCCTGCCTCGCTCAGTGGATCGCCTATCCGCTGTCCAGCAATCCGATGGTGGGCGCGAGCGGCGCGATCTCCGCGGTGGTCGCCACCTATTCGCTGCTCTACAGCCAGCAACAGGTGCGGCGCATAGGACCGCTATCGTCCAACCTTGTCCGGATGCTGTGGCTGGCGGCAGCGTGGATCGTCATGCAGCTCATGATCGGCTACGCGTCTGGCAGCGACCTGGCCGGCATCGGCCAGATCGCGGTCGCGGCGCACATTGGCGGCTTCATCGCGGGTCTGGTGCTGACCCGCCCGCTGCTCCGCTGGCGCTTTCGCAAACGGCCGCAGGTCATCAACTGACGTCAGATGACCCGGCATCCCCGCATAAGGCAGGATGCCGGGTTCGCTGAAGGCTCAGTCAGGCTTGCGCGTTAATCCTGAGGCAGTTCCGGTTCCAGCAAGCGGTGCAGATGCACGATGACATAGCGCATCTCCGCATCGTCCACCGTGCGCTGGGCCGCCCCGCGCCATGCTTTTTCCGCAGACGCATAATCGGGATAAACCCCGACCAGATCGACGGCGTTCAGATCCTGAAACTCCAGCGTCTGCGGATTGGTAACGCGACCACCCATCACCAGATGCAGCTTGCTCATGGCGTTTTCTATTCTCCTTTGGATGAATGGCAACCCTTAGCAGGGCGCCCACCGGGGTCAAAGGGGATCGAGGATGGGTCTCGATTGCGTTTGACGCAATTGCGATTAACTTTTGTGCAATCGTGCTTTGATCGCCTCGCTCAGCGCATCGACCTTTGCCGCGACGAGCGTGGTGACTTCGTCCGCGATCTTGGACGCCTTTTCCGGCAGATGCGCACTCGCCACGCTGTCCTTTGCATTGGCGGCGGCATCGCCAGCGGCGTTGAGGGCGTTGCTCGCGCTGTTCTTCACCGTTTCCGCGCCATCGGCGGCGACGGCGCGCGCGGCGATCGCCGCTTCGACCAGCTTCGCGCCTGCGGTGGAAGCGATTGCGGGCAACGCCTTCATCGCGCGGCGGCTCTTGGGGAACATCCACGCCACAACGGCCCCGATCGCGACGGCGCCCGCCACTGCGGCGATGGGATGCTCCTGAACGATCTCGTTGGCGCGGGTGGCGGCCCGCTGCGTCCGGTCGCGCACGTCGCCATAGGCGTCACTGGCCTTCTCCCGGCTTGTCTGGATCAGATCGCTGGCGCTTTCGCGGGCTTTTTCAGTACCATCCTTGATCCGGTCGGTCGTGCTGATCGCCACATCATTGGCGGCGTCGCGGACGCGGGTCAGTTGAGCGCGGATATCAGCCATCTTGATTCTCCGATTTCTGTCTATGGGAGTCATGCAACCGAACGTATAGCCGGCCGAAAAGTGCCGCCAGAGGCCGACGGCACAGATAGAGGAGAAATGCGCCAGCCGCCGCGCCTGTCGCGACCGGTCGTTGACGCGCCTTCGCCGTCAGGTTCGTCGCTGCATTGCGCGCCGCATCGACGATCCCGTCTTTCGCGTCCTGTTTGAGCGCTGCGGGGGACAGCCGTTCCTTGACCCGGTTCGCGCTGTCCACCAACTGCTGGCGGGCGGCGTCCGCCCTGTCGCAGGCGGCGCGATAAGCGGTATCGCTCATCGGCTGATCCTTTCCCTCATGCGGGTGATGCTTGCCTTTGCAAGCAGCAGCAGCAGCAGCGCGACGATCAGCGCGCCGCCGACCACGATAAGGGTCGCCCAGAGCGGACCGACATGCACGGCCAGGCCGAACGTCAACCCCACCAGCAGGGCCACGATGGCCCCGAAGACCAGCATGAGAGCGATGAGACCCAGGATCGCGGCGTTGCGGATGCCCGCCGCGACGATGCCGGCGCGCACTTTCTGCCTGTCCATCTCGGCGTTCGCATAGGCACGCCCATCCGCGTAGAGACGGGCCAGCACGTCGCGCACGCTTTGCGCGCGCACATCGTCTTCCTGCCCATCGGCCTCCGGCGTCACCGCCGTTTCCGCTGGCTTATCTATCACTCTTGGCCTCCGCCCCGCCTTGCGGGCCTGCGCATCGGTATGTCGGTAAAGGCGGTGTCAGGCCTTGTCGTCGGAACCCTTGGCAAGCCGCATCAGCACATAGCCCACAACGGCGGCAGCGCCGATCGCCACCGCCGGGCTCTTGCGCACGAAATCGCGCGCTTCGGTCAGCAGTTGATCGACATCCTTGCTGTCAAGCGAATCGGCCGCGCCGGCCACGGTTTCGGCCGCTTGCCGCGCATAATCGCCATATTGCGGACCCAGCTTAGCATCGACCGTGCCCGCCGTGTCGGCGATCAGCTTCGCCAGGCTTTGCATCGCCGTCCCGGTCTTTTCCTTGGCGATGCCGGCCGCTGACAGGGCGGTCTTTCCGGCCTGCTCCTTGATCGGGTCGATCTGCGCCTTCCAGTCGACGGCATTGATCTTGTCCACAGCGGCGCGTGCGGCCTTTTCCGCCTGTTGCTTGAGCGGCGCGACCTGCGCGGTCCAGCTGTGGTCCGACGCGCCGTTGCCGGCCTTGCGCGTGGCGGCGGTCTTTACCGGCGGGCTTTTCACCGGGGCGGGCGCAACCGCGCCAGCAGCCGCGCCCTTCACCGGCTTGGCCTTCGCGGGCTTGTCGGCGGCGGGCTTGCGGCCACGCTTGGCGGGCGGGGTTTCCGGTGTGTCGGCCATCGTCCTAGTCTCCCTTTGTCAAAGGCAATGTCACTGCCTTCCACGGCGAATGTCCTGCTGCCCCCAATGCTTTGGGGCGGGTGCAGTTCCGTTGCCGTTCCATTTAGACCATCGGCATTTTTCGTGCCCGCGCAAGCCCCGCATTGCCAAGGGCAGGGGGGCTGGTTAAGCGGGGCGCGTTTCCGAGGGGCCAGAGGGGCCGCACGTTACGACGCCAAGCGCAGGGAGCGATCATGACCGCCATTCTCGATATTCACGCTCGCCAGATACTCGACAGCCGGGGCAACCCTACGGTCGAGGTCGATGTCATGCTGGAAGACGGCAGTTTCGGCCGCGCCGCCGTCCCGTCGGGCGCCTCCACCGGCGCCTATGAAGCAGTGGAAAAGCGGGACGGGGACAAGGCCAAATATCTTGGCAAGGGCGTGCTTCAGGCGGTCGCCGCCGTGAATGACGAGATTGCAGAGCAGATCATCGGCCTTGATGCAGAGGACCAGGCCGAAGTCGACGCAGCGATGATCGATCTTGACGGCACGGAAAACAAGTCGCGCCTTGGCGCCAACGCCATTCTGGGTGTCTCGCTCGCTGTCGCGAAAGCGGCTGCGGACGCCCGCGGCCTGCCGCTTTACCGCTATGTCGGGGGCGTGTCGGCGCATGTTCTGCCGGTGCCGATGATGAACATCATCAATGGCGGTGAACATGCCGATAATCCCATCGATTTCCAGGAATTCATGGTCATGCCCGTCGGCGCGGAAAGCATCGCCGACGCGGTGCGGATCGGATCGGAAATCTTCCATACGCTCAAGAAGGGTCTGCACGACAAGGGGCTTGCCACCTCGGTCGGCGACGAAGGCGGCTTCGCGCCCAACATCGCCTCCACCCGCGACGCGCTCGACTTCATCCTCGCCAGCATCGAGAAGGCGGGCTACAAGCCGGGCGACGACGTCGTGCTGGCGCTGGATTGCGCCGCGACCGAATTCTTCAAGAACGGCAAATATGAGATTTCGGGCGAGGGCCTGTCGCTCTCCCCGGTCGAGATGGCCGACTATCTTGCCGCGCTGTGCGCCGACTATCCGATCAAGTCGATCGAGGACGGCATGAGCGAGGATGATTTCGAGGGCTGGAAGGCGCTGACCGACAAGATCGGCGGGCAGGTGCAACTGGTGGGGGACGACCTGTTCGTCACCAACCCCGCGCGTCTCGCCATGGGCATCGGCAAGGGGCTCGCCAACTCCCTGCTGGTGAAGGTCAACCAGATCGGCACGCTCACCGAAACGCTGGCCGCCGTCGATCTGGCGCACCGGTCGCGCTACACTGCGGTCATGTCGCACCGTTCGGGCGAAACCGAGGACGCGACCATCGCCGACCTCGCCGTCGCCACCAATTGCGGACAGATCAAGACCGGGTCGCTGGCACGTTCCGACCGGCTTGCCAAATATAACCAGCTCATCCGCATCGAGGAGGAATTGGGTGACGTGGCCGTTTATGCGGGTCGCTCCATTTTTCGCTGAGTCCGTAACGATCTAGCCGGCCGCAAAAAGGCGATTTTTCGCTTGCGGCCGGCCTCTGCCTGTGATTCATCTGGTCCATGGCGCATATTGCGAAATTACGTCTTCTGCTCTTTTCGGCCTTTGGACCCGCGATCGCGCTGCTTCTGCTGCTCTTCTTCGCGGGCTATGTCGTGCTGGGATCGAACGGAGTGCTGGCATGGGGCGATTATTCGCGCCAGCTCCACGCCGCCAAGGGTGAGCTCAAGAAGACCCAGGAGGCGCGCGCGGAGCTCAAGAACCGGGTCGATGCGCTGGATCCCCGCCGTGTCGATCCCGACCTGGCCGACGAACTGATTCGCCGCCAACTGGGCGTCATTCATCATGATGAAGTGGTCGTTCCCCTGAATTAGGGTGAAGGGCGCGTAAGCATGTTTCGCGTGGAAAATGCGGGAAGCAATTTTGCTACGCGATAATGGCAGATCGTTTTTGACCGACAAGATCGGCCTCGTGCAGCCCGGCCAAAACCGCTGATTTTCGTGGCTCCATCGGCCCTGCCCAGTTGCAATATATGCAACAGGGCGGCTATATCGGGCTTCCTTCCATCCTACCCCACGCAAAAGGATAACAGCCTTGGCGAAACCAACGACGCCGCGTCCGACGCGCGCAAAGGCACAGGCGGCTGCACCCGCCGCCGGCGCGGACCATAACCGGCCTCGCCCCGAGACACCTTCCGACTACAAGGCCAGCAAGGAAGAGCTGCTGGAATTCTACCGGCAGATGGTCCTGATCCGCCGTTTCGAGGAAAAGGCGGGCCAGCTTTACGGCCTCGGCCTGATCGGCGGTTTCTGCCACCTTTATATCGGTCAGGAAGCGGTTGCGGTCGGCATCCAGTCGGCTTTGAAGCCCGGCAAGGACAGCGTTATCACGGGCTATCGCGATCATGGCCACATGCTCGCCTATGGCATCGATCCCAAGGTCATCATGGCGGAACTGACCGGCCGCGAAGCCGGCATTTCCCGCGGCAAGGGCGGTTCGATGCACATGTTCAGCGTCGAACATAAATTCTACGGCGGACACGGCATCGTCGGCGCGCAGGTGTCGCTGGGCGCGGGCCTTGGCTTCGCGCACAAATATAATGACGATGGCGGTGTGTGCGTCGCCTATTTCGGCGACGGCGCGGCCAACCAGGGCCAGGTCTATGAAAGCTTCAACATGGCCGAGCTTTGGAAGCTGCCGATCATCTTCGTGATCGAAAACAATCAATATGCCATGGGCACCAGCGTCAACCGCGCTTCGTCGGAGGACCAGCTCTACCGTCGCGGCGAAAGCTTCCGCATTCCGGGGCTTCAGGTCGACGGCATGGACGTGCTCGCGGTGCGCGGCGCGACCGAAGAGGCGCTCAAATGGGTGCAGGACGGCAACGGCCCCATTCTTCTGGAAATGAAGACCTATCGCTATCGCGGCCATTCCATGTCGGACCCGGCGAAATATCGCTCGCGTGAGGAAGTGCAGACCATGCGCGAAAAATCCGACCCGATCGAAGGCGCGAAGAAATATCTCACGGACGCCGGCGTCAGCGAGGAAGAGATCAAGCAGATCGACCAGGACATTCGCAAGATCGTGGCCGAAGCGGCGGACTTCGCCGAAACCTCGCCAGAACCTGAAGCGCATGAACTCTATACCGACGTGCTGGTGGAGCAATATTGATGGGTATCGCAATCAAGATGCCGGCGCTCTCGCCGACGATGGAAGAAGGCACGCTGGCCAAGTGGCTGGTGAAGGAAGGCGATGAGGTGAAGTCCGGCGACATCCTGGCCGAGATCGAGACCGACAAGGCGACGATGGAATTCGAAGCCGTGGACGAAGGCAAGATCGGCAAGATCGTGATCGCCGAAGGCACTGAGGGCGTGAAGGTCGGCACCGTCATCGCGGAAATGGCGGGCGAAGGCGGCGAGGCTGCCGCGCCAGCGCCCAAGGCCGAGGAAAGCGCGCCGCCCGCTGCCCCCGAAGCCGCGCCCAAGAAGGCGGAAAGCGGGACCTCCAAACTGGCCGCCGAAACCAGGGCGTCGGTCAAGGATCCCGCCGTTCCCGAAGGCACCGCCTATGTAAAGACGACCGTGCGCGAGGCATTGCGCGATGCCATGGCGGAAGAAATGCGCAAGGATCCGCGCGTCTTCGTGATGGGCGAGGAAGTTGCGGAATATCAGGGCGCGTACAAGGTGACGCAGGGCCTGCTCGATGAATTCGGTCCCAAGCGCGTCATTGACACGCCGATTACCGAATATGGCTTTGCGGGCGTCGGCACGGGCGCGGCGATGGGCGGCCTGCGCCCGATCATCGAGTTCATGACTTTCAACTTCGCCATGCAGGCGATCGACCACATCATCAACTCGGCCGCCAAGACCAACTATATGTCCGGTGGCCAGATGCGTTGCCCGATCGTCTTCCGCGGTCCCAACGGCGCGGCGAGCCGCGTGGCGGCTCAGCATTCGCAGAACTACGGTCCCTGGTACGCGTCCGTCCCCGGCCTGATCGTTATCGCGCCCTATGATTCGGCGGATGCCAAGGGGCTGCTCAAGGCCGCGATCCGGTCGGAAGACCCGGTCGTGTTCCTGGAAAACGAGCTCGTCTATGGCCGCAGCTTCGACGTGCCGCAGCTGGACGATTATGTCCTGCCCATCGGCAAGGCGCGGATCGTGCGCGAAGGCAAGGACGTGACGCTTGTCAGCTATTCGATCGGCGTGGGCATCGCGCTGGAAGCTGCCGAAGCGCTGGCGGGCGAGGGCATCGACGCGGAGGTCATCGACCTGCGCACGCTGCGCCCGCTCGACACCGACACGGTTCTGGAAAGCCTCAAGAAGACCAACCGCATCGTGGTGGTGGAAGAAGGCTGGCCGACCTGCTCGATCGCGTCGGAAATTGCCGCCGTGGTGATGGAAAAGGGCTTCGACGACCTCGACGCCCCGGTGCTGCGCGTCACCAACGAGGATGTGCCGCTTCCCTATGCCGCAAACCTGGAAAAAGCCGCCCTGATCGACGCGGCCCGCGTCGTCGAGGCAGCGAAGAAGGTCTGCTACAAGTAAGAAAGAAAGGGCGGCTCAGTGGAGCCGCCCTTTTTCGTCCAGGCCTGCCGGATCGGCATTTTATTGCACCAGCCGAGCGGTCTGCAGCGCGGTAGAAAACAGCAGTTGCAGGGCCGTGGTGATGTTGTCATCGGCCGTCACGGTCTGCACCAGCGGGGTCCCGTTGGTTCCGGCGGATGCGCAACTCTTGAGTGCAGTAAGAACCTGATCGGAACTTCCTGCCTTGCCAGCCGGATAGGGGGAGGGCGGAGCGGGCAGAAGCGGAGCTACGTTGTTCTGCGACCAGCTATCGCCGGCCAATGATTCCGGCAGATATTGTGTGTAGAGGATGGCGATCTTGATCCCCTTGGCCTTGATGGCCGTGCATTCCGTAATCTCATTGCTCCGCATCGGTCCGAAATAGCGGCCGCCGCCATTCGGCTGATCCAGCATTCCGTCCGTAATGATGAACAATATCTTTTGCGGCGTTGCCCCCGGTGCGCCCGTTCCCGCCGTGGGAATGAGGTTTTTCATCGTCGTAAGCATGTTCGTGACTTCGGTTGCTTTATCGTCGATGTTCGTGCTGCTGGTGGGCATGGAATTCTTCCACCAATAATCGTCGGCCGGGAACAGGGAGGCAGCCGAAAAACCGCTGCCATAGGACGTGACATCGGTCAGGCTATTGAGTGTCCTCACGGGCGAAGTGTTGCCGGACCGCGTCCAGTCGAACGAAAACATCTGCGCCTGATAGGTCACATGATATTGGGCAGCCTGAGCGGAGGCGAAGGGGATCAATTGCGACGCGGCGGAAACAACGTCGTCCTTGCGCAGCACAAGGCTCGTCGGGCTTCCGTAAATCTGCCCATAATTATGTGTCAGCCAATAACCATCCGCCCAGTATCCGGTGTCGAAATTCACCGTCTGCGCCGCGGCCGATCCCACTTTGGTGGTTTTTTGTATAACAATGGCACCATCCCTATAATCCCAATTAGGGAGTGAATATGTTACAGTTGTCGTGACGCCATTATTTGTTGTTGAGGTATTCATGGAAACGCCGGCGCTATTATAAAGAATTTTCGCCGATTGATCCCACAGATAAAAAACATTCTTGTTGGACGAACTGGAATTATAATATCCTTCGGACAGCAGCACGTGGCGACCGAGCTTGTCCTTGACGTATATATTGTCGCTATGCGGCACCTGCGCATGGCATGCGAAGGCGCAGCCGTTCGCGTTCTCGGACGTCTTGGTGGCCGCGATGATCTTGCTGATGCCGTCCGACGTTGCGGGCAGCAGCATAGAGGGTGAATTGTCCATCGCCAGGTAGAAATCCACATTGGGTGGTTGCGCGGCGCTCGCTGTGGAGGTGCCGCTCACGGTCAGCGTGTCCGCCCCCAGCACGCCACCAAATACGTTGATCGACTTGACCGTGTAGCTGATGCTAACTTTGCGGAAACGGCCTAGAGCACCGCTGCCGCCGCCGGAGGTGCTGCTCGTAACCGTGGGCGTCACCTGGAGATCCTGGTAGCCTGTCAGCAGGGCGGCTTGCGCATTGAACATTTTGGTCGCGGCTGCGCTCGCTTCGCTGTCCGATTGAAGGATCATCGAGGGCGCGACGGCGGCCAGCGCGGCGGCGTCGGCGGCGGCGTTCAATTGCGTCTGGAGGCTCATGGCGCGGGAATAATCGACGCCGAAACCGACCAGGAAGGTCATTGGAACGATCGCTAATCCGGCGATCATCATGAGTCCGCCTTTCTGATCAGCTTTTAACTGGCCAGCAAGCTTGAACAATCCGGCTGAGGGCCTGAACGAGAGGGGCTTCTGCATCATATAATCACCTAGTAAAGGCGAGGGGCCATATAGATAGTGTGGGTCAATGCTTTAGTGCCGATCGGGATAAAGCTAACCGTCGGTGTGAAGTTGTAAGTAATCTTGCTCATGTACAGCCAACCGCCGGCCGTACCGACCTGAGTCTTGTTGTTTGTACCCGGGGCAAGATTTGAACATACGTTGGAGCCGTCCGGCGATGTTGGCACCATTGTCGTGGAGATCATGTTGCCCGGAATGGAGACGACGGTGCTGGCCGTCTGCGCCTCGTTTTTGGGAAGCGTGCCGGCGGTGTGCTCCGATGTCGTTGCGGTAACGGTGCTGCCATCGGCATTCTGCGTCTGGGCCTGGGTCCAGACGACATAGGCGTGAGTAGCATCGCACACCCTGAGCAATGAAATCTGCTCTGTCGCGTTATTGAGCTTGTAGGGCGACAGGACGACTGCACTGGCGCTGAGATATGATTTCGCGTTGACGCTTTGCGGGTCGTTGTAGATGATCGCGGGTGACGTAGTCCGGCTGACGATATCCACCAGCGATCGGGTCGCGATGATGACTTTGCGTCGGCAAGCGATCATGTCGGACAAGCAATATCCGCCCGTGTACAGAAGCAGAAACACCGGCAGGGCGAACGCGAACTCCACGATCACCGCGCCGCGATTGTTCCGTGCGAAGCGCTTCAGCATGATGTCTGCGACCCGCTGCATGAATAGTCTTCCGTCGTGAACACGGACGTCGCAACCAACATGCGGTTGGCATTGGGCTGATTGGTCAGATTCAGGCCCAGCGGTCCCTTTCCTGTCGGCCAAAGGTAGATCAGTTGCAACACGATGATGCGGTTGCTGCCCGCGCCGCCTGACTGGTAATTATATCCGGTGCCCGTTGAGGTCAGTACGCCATTGCTGTCGTAGGTGAATGTCGGCGACGATGTGCTGCCCACATTATAGCTGTTGGCGGTGGCGACATTCACCGTGAGCCGTGAGCATGTCAGCAGCGACGGCAACAGCGAGGGAATCTTGATGGTCTGGCCATTCGCGTCGGTGCCAGTGGTGCCGTTGCAGATGGCGTTCCTGAAGTCGTTCGCGGTCATGCCGACATTGCCATTGGCAAGCGTCACCGTTTGGGCCGCGCCGGTCAGGAACAGGCGCCCTGCGCCCTGGGCTGCGGTTTCCAGCATCTGTTGGGCCAGGAAAATCAGCATTGTGTACAAAATCGCCAGCACCAGCGCGATGAACGCCGGACCCACGATGGCGAACTCCAGAACGGCCATGCCCTTCCGGTCATTCCGCAGGTTCGCGCCAAATTGGCGAACCGCCCTCAACGTGGACCTTATGCTATGCAAAATCGTCACTGGGCCCCCTCCCTTGAGGCTTTTCTCCGCCACCAATGTTCAGCCTTGGCAACCGGTCACCGGTGCCGGGTGCGGGAAGGTGGAGCGCACGAAACGGCGGAGCTTCGCCGTTGCAGCCATATAGTCGCGGCCCATGTCCACCCCGGCGCAGATCAGCGCCGCGAGCGGAAGGATCGCCACGGCGACCAGGACCATGGCACTGCCTGCCAGGCTGCGAAGCAGCCGCCCCTGGAAGCCAGTTTCTTGTCCGTTCCGCTTGCCCATTTGTCCGCAATCACCCATGTCGCGCCCGACGCCCCCACATCCGGGCCGGGCAGCATTTCCACCTATGCAGGCGCACTTGTTAGAATGTGTATGAGGAAGATGGTTAAGGAACCGATAACCGGCGGAACGCGCATCGTCCGGGGAACCGCGCGATGAGCGGCGGGGGCGAGGACGGGTTGCCGCCGCTGGCGCTGCTGCTGGCCGCTCATGCCGGGAGCCGGGCGATGCGGCATCGCGCGATCTGGGCCTTTGACGCGCGGCTGGCGAAGGTTGCCCGCACCACCAGCGATCCCGCCATCGGCCAGATGCGACTGGCCTGGTGGAATGACGTGATCGAGGATGTGGACGCGCGCAAGGGGCGGGGCGAACCGGCCGTCGATGCGCTGCGGGCGACGGGCGCCTGTCGGGCACCGGGGCTGGTGGCGATGATCGACGGTTGGGAAGTGCTGGTGGTCGAGCCCGAGATCGACGCCGATGGCCTGCGGGACTATGCGGTCGGGCGCGGTGGCGGGCTGTTCCGCGCGCTGGCGCAGGCTGGCGCCGATGCGCCCGACTGGCTGACGGCGGCGGGGCAGGTCTGGGCGCTCTGGGATCTGGCCGGCCATGTCGAGGATCCTGCGCTGTCGGATGCGGCCCTGACGCTGGCGCGTGACCTGCTGCCACGGATTGAGGATGCGCGCTGGCCAAGGGCATGGAAGCCGCTGCGCATCGCCTTCACCCTCGCGCGGCAGGACGTTCTGGCGGGGCGGGGCGCGCCGCGCGGCATGCCCAGATCACTGGCTTTGCGGCTGTTGCGGATCGCGCTTGTCGGCCGTTAGCCTGTCGGGATAGGCTGGTGCCGGAAACGGGGGGCTGTGCGGCATGGGACGGATATTGGCAGGTGGCATGGCGGCGCTGTTGCTGGTCGCGGGCGGCTTGTTCTGGTGGCAGGGTCGGGCGGATCGCGCGCCGCTGGCGCAACTCGCCGCCGCAGCACCGCCGCCGCCGGCGGTCGAGGCATTGCCCGAAGGCGATCCCGATGCGGTGGGCGAAGCGCCGCCCATGCCGGGTGAAGCCAGCCCCCAGACCCGCGAGCAGAAACGCTTCGCCCGCTACGACCGGAACCGTGACGGTGTCATCACCCGCGTCGAAATGCTCGGCTCGCGGACCAGGGCTTTCAAGGCGCTGGACAGGGACGGTGACAACCTCCTGTCCTTCGAGGAATGGGCGGTGGCGACGGCGGACCGGTTCGGCGCGGCAGATGCCGACAAGGACGGAAAGCTGACGCCGGCAGAGTTCGCGGCCACCGCGCCCAAGCGAGCGGTGAAGCCGCGGTGTCGATGCTGACCTGGAAACAGCTTCAAGCGATGTTTCCCATCCATTCGCCGAAGGACGCCCGGGCGCGGGCGGTATAGGCTTCCTTCCGGCTCTTCTTCTTGACGTCCACCAGCGGCGGGAAGAGGCCGAAATTGACGTTCATCGGCTGATAGTCGGCGGTTTCGACATTGCCGGTCACATGGCCGAGCAGCGCGCCCATGGCGGTATCGGCAGGCGGCGGGGTCAGCGGCTGGCCCGCCAGCTCCGCCACGGCGAAACGCCCAGCCAGCAGCCCGATGGCCGCGCTCTCCACATAGCCCTCGCATCCGGTCATCTGGCCGGCAAAGCGGATATGCGGCGCGCTTTTCAGGCGCAGCGTGGGATCGAGCAGCTTGGGGCTCTGGATGAAGGTGTTGCGATGGAGCCCGCCCAGTCGCGCGAACTCCGCCTTCTCAAGGCCCGGAATGGTGCGGAACAATTCGACCTGCGCCCCATGTTTCAGCTTGGTCTGGAACCCCACCATGTTCCATAATGTGCCGCTGGCATTGTCCTGCCGCAACTGCACCACCGCATAGGGCCAGCGGCCGGTGCGCGGATCGTCGAGGCCCATCGGCTTCATCGGGCCATGGCGCAGCGTCTCCGGCCCGCGGGAGGCCATCACCTCGATCGGCATGCAACCCTCGAAATAGGGGGTATTCGCCTCCCATTCCTTGAACTGCGTCTTCTCGCCGTCCAGCAGTCCCTGAACGAAGGCCTGATACTGGTCCTTCGTCATCGGACAGTTGATATAGTCCTTGCCCTCGCCGCCGCCGGGGCCGACCTTGTCCCAGCGGTTCGCCATCCAGCATTTGTCCATGTCGATGCTGTCATGATGGACGACCGGAGCGATCGCGTCGAAGAAGGCGAGATGCTCCATGCCCGCCGCCTGGCCGACGCTGTGGGCCAGGGCCGGCGCGGTCAGCGGTCCGGTGGCGACGATGGTCATGCCTTGCGCGGGCAATGCGTCGATTCGCTCGCGCACGATTTCCACATTGGGATGCTGCGCCAGTGCGCGGGTCACGCCGTCGGAAAAGACATGGCGGTCGACCGCGAGCGCGGAGCCGGCGGGCACCTTGGCCGGCTCCGCCTGCGCCATGATGAGCGACCCCAGGCACCGCATTTCCTGATGCAGCAGCCCTACCGCATTCTTGTCCGCGTCATCGGAGCGGAAGCTGTTGGAGCAGACCAGTTCGGCAAGGCCGTCCGTCTGGTGCGCCGGGGTCATGTCTCCTGCGCCCCGCATCTCCGAAAGGCGCACGCGCACGCCCGCCTGCGCCAGTTGCCACGCGGCCTCCGACCCGGCGAGGCCGCCGCCGATGATATGGACCTGATGATTGGACATGGTTCGCTTAACTTCGCACTTTTTCCGCAGAATCGGCAATTTCCGTTCGCCGGTAGGATATATTGCTGCCTGACGCGAGCAGTATAGCGGCGCGCCATTGCTGTTGGACAGTGGCGCTGTTGGACAGTGGCGCTGCTGGACAGGGGCGCTGTGCTTTGGTGCAGTCACGGAACTTCGTGCCGCGCCACCCGGTTGCTTTCCGTCAGACGCAGGAGAGTGACGATGGCGAATCAGTTGAAGAAGGGCGACAAGGTCGAGTGGGATACCAGCCAGGGCACGACCAAGGGCACGGTGGAGAAGAAGCAGACCAGCACCACCCATATCAAAGGGCACAAGGTCGCCGCCACGAAGGATGATCCGCAATATATCGTGAAGAGCGACAAGTCGGGGAAGAAGGCGGCACACAAGCCTTCGGAACTCAAGAAGGCGGGCTGACGGGGCGCCGGTCGCGCGGTTCGGGGCGCGGCCGCTGCCCGCTATTCGGCGGGAACGGCCAGCGCCTCGACCGGGGTTGCGCCATAATAGGCGCTCTCGTCCAAAATCCCCTCCCGCTTGGCGACGATCACACCGACCAGCACCTGGCCCGCCACGTTGACGGCGGTGCGGCCCATGTCGAGGATGGGGTCGATCGCAAGCAACAGGCCCGCGCCTTCCAGCGGCAGGCCGAGGGTGGAGAGGGTCAGGGTCAGCATGACGGTCGCACCGGTCAGGCCAGCCGTTGCCGCCGATCCGAGCACCGATACGAAAACGATCAGCGCATAATCGATGGCGTGCAGCTGGATCCCGTAGAAGCCGGCGACGAAGATGGCGGCGAGCGCGGGATAGATGGACGCGCACCCATCCATCTTGGTCGTCGAGGCGAGGGGAATGGCGAAGGCGGCATAGCCCTTCTCGACGCCCAGCCGTTCCGTCACGCTTTCCGTGACGGGCAGGGTGCCGACCGACGAGCGCGATACGAAGCCGAGCTGGATTGCCGGCCAGGCCTTGGCAAAGAAAGCGCCCGGCTTGAGGCCGTTCGCCATCAGCAGCGTCGGATAGACCACCAGCAGGACGAGCGCGAGGCCAAGATAGACCGCCGCGGTAAAGGCGCCGAGCTGCGCCAGCGCCCCCCAGCCATAGGTGGCGATGGCGGTGCCGATCAGCGCGGCCGACCCGATCGGCGTCAGGCGAATGACCCAGCCGAGCAGCGCGCGCACCACCGCCAGCAGCGAGCGCACGAACGCCAGGAAGGGCTCCGCCCGGTCCCCGACCTTCAGCGTCGCAAGCCCCACGGCGATGGAGATGACCAGCAGTTGCAGGATGTTGAAGCTGACGCTGGTGCTTGCCGATCCATCGGTGATCTTGGTGCTGGCCGATAGCGCCAGGCTGTTCCCGGGAACCAGCCCCTTCAGGAAATCGAGCCAGCCGCCGACCGAATCCGGCGCCTTCGCCGCCAGCGCCGCGCTCGATACGCCGACGCCTGGCTGCACGACGACGCCTATGGTGATGCCGATGGCGACGGCGATCAGCGCGGTGATCGCGAACCAGAGCAGGGTTTGTCCGGCGAGGCGGGCGGCGTTGTCCAGCGCGCGCAGATTGGCGATGGACGCCACGATCGCGGCGAACACCAGCGGCGGCACGATGGCCTTCAGCAGCGACACGAAGATGGAGCCAAGGGTCTTGAGCGTTGTCGCCAGCCAGTTGAGATCGCCATCCGGCCCGGAACCGATCTGCCGCGCGACAAGCCCCAGAGCCAGGCCAACGACCATGCCGGCCAGCACCTGGAAACCGAAACTGCGATAGTTGAGGGCCATGCGTCTTCTTCCTTTGAACGACCGGCTATATCGGACTCGTCAGGTCCGAATGCGCGCAAGCAATTCTTGACGGCTGTATAACATGGATAAGGTGGCCCTCTTTCCATGGCGCATGACCAAACGGATTGGCCGCGCCGATCCACTATGCCACAGATGCCTTGCGATGCCAGCGGGGAGTATGGGCGGATGAGAATGTCGGGCGCGGCGCTGGCGATGGGAATGATGGTCCTGCCGGGGTTGGCCGGCGCGGCCGTGACCGATGCGGACGCCGGGGCGGCCAAGGCGATCCTGTTGCGCTCCATCGGCTTTCGCACGGTCGAGGGTGCGGGCCAGGTGCCGGCGCTCGCGGCCTATTATGCCGATATATTGAAGCGAGCGGGTTTCGCGGACGCGGACATCGTCATCACCCCGATCGGGGAAACCGCCACCCTGGCCGCGACCCTCCCCGGCAGTGACCCCAAGCTCAAGCCGATCGCGCTGATCGGCCATATGGATGTGGTTGCGGCCAACCGGGCGGACTGGACGCGCGATCCCTTCGCGCCGGTGGAGGAGGGCGGCTATATTTTCGGGCGCGGGTCCGAAGACAATAAATATGATGTGGCGATGATGGTCGCCACCCTTGCGCGGTTGAAGCAGGAAGGTTGGAGGCCCCGCCGCACCGTCATCCTGCTCCTGTCGGGAGACGAGGAAACTGACATGAAGACGACGAGGGCGCTGGCGGCCAAATATAAGGACGTCGAACTGCTGCTGAACGGGGATGGCGGCGGCGGGCTGCTGGACGAGGGCGGCAAGCCTGTCCTCTATCAGTTGCAGGCCGGCGAGAAGACCTATGCCGATTTCGAGATCGGCTTCACCGATCCGGGCGGCCACAGCAGCGCGCCGACGCCGGGCAATCCGATCTATCGGCTGGCGCGCGCGATCGACCGCATCGCCGCCTATCGATTCCCGCCGATGCGCAACGAACTCACCAGGGCGTCGCTGTCCCTGTCTGCCGACCGGATCGGCGGCGAGGTGGGGGACGCGATGCGGCGCTATGCTCAGAACGGCGACAGCGCAGCGGCGGAGCTGCTGTCGACCCGGCCTGAATTTGTGGGGCAAGTGCGCACCACCTGCGTCGCGACGATGGTCGCGGGCGGCCATGCGCTCAACGCCCTGCCGCAAAGCGCCAGGGTCAGCGTCAATTGCCGCATCTTCCCCGGCGTGAAGATCGAGGAGGTGAAGGCCGCGCTGTCAAAGGCGGTCGCCGACCCAGGGGCGACCGTCACCACGCTGGGCGATCCATTGGCGAGCGACGCTTCACCGCTGCGGGCCGACGTGCTGGCGGCGGTGCGCGACGCGGTGAAGGCGCGGGGCAAGGACATCGTGGTGATGCCCGCCATGTCTTCCGGCGCGACGGACAGCCTCTATTTTCGGGCGCTGGGCGTGCCCAGCTACGGGGTCTCCAGCCTGTTCATGAAGGCGGAGGACGGCTTTGCTCACGGTCTGAATGAACGGGTGCCGGTCGCCGGCATCCCGGCCTCGCTCGACCAGTGGGACCGGGTGGTGCGGAAGCTGGCGGAATAGGGCCGGGCTTTCCGTTCGTTTCGAGCGAAGTCGAGATACGGCCGATGACGCCATCCGACCAGCTCCAATGAGGTGCTGGCGCTTCTCGATCCGCTCGAAGCGAACGGCCCTTGGCCTAGCCCCGCACCGCCACTCCGTTCGCGGCGGACAGCACCGCCTTGACGGAGGCGGTCGCGACGTCGCTGTCGGTGCCGACGCCAAAGACGGTGCGGCCGTCGGGCGTGCGGCATTCGACATAGGCGGCGGCGTTCACGTTGCTGCCCGCGCCGATGGCATGTTCGCTATAGTCCGCGATCTCCAGCTCGACCCCGAACGCCTCGCGCAGCGCCGCCAGCACGGAAGAGAGCAGGCCGTTGCCGCGCCCGGACACCGACCGCTCGCTCCCCTTGTGGCCGATCTTGCCGGTGAAGATGCGGTCGCCCGCCTGGCCGCCCTCATGATAGTCGATCAGGGCGTAGGGCTGTTCGCCGGTCAGGCAATAATGACTCTCGAACGCCTCGCCGATGTCGGCGGCGTTGAGTTCGCGGCTGCTGCTGTCGGCCAGCGCCTGCACGACCTTGGAAAAATCCGCCTGCATCCGCTTGGGCAGCTTGTAACCCTTGTCCTGCTGTAGCACCCAGGCGACGCCGCCCTTGCCGGACTGCGAATTGACGCGGATCACCGCCTCATAGTCGCGGCCCAGATCCTTGGGATCGATCGGCAGATAGGGCACGTTCCAGATCTGGTCGTTGCGCGCGTCCTGCGCGGCGAAGCCCTTCTTGATCGCATCCTGATGGCTGCCGGAAAAGGCGGTGAACACCAGTTCGCCGGCATAGGGGTGGCGTGGATGGACGGGCAGCTGGTTGCAATATTCGACCGTCTGGATGACCTCGTCTATGTCGCTGAAGTCCAGGCCGGGGTTGATGCCCTGCGTGTACATGTTGAGCGCCACGGTCACGAGATCGCAATTGCCGGTGCGCTCTCCATTGCCGAACAGGCAGCCCTCGACGCGGTCCGCGCCCGCCATGATCCCCAGCTCCGCCGCCGCGACGCCGGTGCCCCGGTCGTTATGCGTATGGAGCGAAATCACCACGCTGTCGCGCTTGCTGATGTTGCGGCACATCCATTCGATCTGGTCGGCATAGATGTTGGGCGTCGCGCACTCGACCGTGGCGGGCAGGTTCAGGATCAGCGGCCGTTCGGGCGTGGGCCGGAGTATTTCCATCACCGCCTCGCAGCATTCCAGGCTGAAATCCAGTTCGGCGGTGGAGAAGGTTTCCGGCGAATATTCGAAATGCCAGTCCGTGTCCGGCTGGGCGGCGGCGTGGTCGCGCAGCAGCTTGGCGGCGTCGATGGCGATCTGACGCACCTCATGCCGTTCCATCTGGAACACGATATTCCGCCACGCCGGCGAGACGGCATTATAGACATGGACGATCGCCTGGCGCGCGCCGCGCAGCGACTCGAACGTGGTGGCGATCAGGTCCGCCCGCGCCTGGGTCAGCACCTGCGGCATCACGTCGTCGGGGATCGCGCCGTCGCGCACCAGCCCCGATATGAAGTCGAACTCGGTCGCGCCCGCGCTGGGGAAGCCGACCTCGATCTCCTTGACGCCGACTTTGACCAGCAGGTCGAAGAAGCGGCGCTTCTTTTCGGCGTTCATGGGATCGATCAACGACTGATTGCCGTCGCGCATGTCGGTCGACAGCCAGCGGGGCGGCGCTGTGATGACGCGCGACGGCCATTGCCGGTCGGGCAGGTCAACCTGCGGGAAGGGGCGATATTTCAAAGACGGTTCGGTCAGCATCATGGCATCTGTTCCTGCGCGGCGCGCGCCTGCGCGTCCGTTGGGTCGACTTGACTATGTGTAGGGTGCCCTTAGGCGGATCGACGCTGCCCTTAGCCGGAAGGCAGCCTAAATGCCACGCCTAAGGGCGTGTAAGTCGTAGCAGGGTAAGAAGCGCCTGGCTGTGCATGGACATGCCCATAACCCTAATGCGGCGGCAGGGTAAAGCCGTTTCTTTCGCACAGCCCGTCAGGAACGACGGAAAATTGCGTCCACCGACAGGTCGACCCGGTCCGCGACGAAGGGTCGGCCAAAGCCCATGCCGAACTCGCTTCGCCGCACGGACATGGTCCCGGTGAAGTGAAGCGTCGACAGGCCGGGGGCTTCGTCAGGCGTTACGCCCACCAGGCGGACGGACAAGGTCACGGGCTGCGTCTGGCCGTGCATGGTGAGCTGGCCTGCGATCTGCATTTCGCCCTGCGCGGTGGCGAGCGGCGCATCCTCGGCATTGAACCGCACGGTCGGATATTGCGCGATGTCGAAAAAGCTGCCGCCCTTCAGCATCGCGTCGGTCGAAGCGTCGCCCGTCGTCATGTTTTCGACGGGGAAGCTGATGTCTATGGCGGCGCGGCCGGGGCGCGCGGGATCGATCGTCACGGCCCCCGATGGGTCGCGAAAATCGCCTTCATATTTGCCGATCGCGGCCTTGACGTGAAAATGCACGCGCGTCGCCTGCGCATCGACGGCATAGCGGCCGGGCTGGTAGAGCGTCGGGGAGGCCGCGGCGGGCGTGAGCAGGATCACACCGATCAGCTTGCCTGCCCGCGCCGCCATGCGCATCGCGCTTACTGCTTTTCGAAGCCGGCTATCACCTTGAGCGCGATGGCGTCGCTGACCAGCGGCACGGCCATGCCCATGCCGAAATCGCTGCGCTTGATCGTGCCGGTGGCGACGAAGCCGATATTTTCCTTCTTGCTCATCGGCTGCGGACCGGCGCCATAGAATTCGGCGTCCAGCGTCACCGGCTTGGTCACGCCGTGCAGGGTGAGGTTGCCCGTAATCTCCGCGCCGGTCGCGCCTTCGGGCTTCACGCTGGTCGATACGAAGGTCGCGGTCGGAAACTTCGCGACATCGAAGAAGTCAGCCTTCATCAGATGCTCGTCCAGCTTCGCGACGCCGGTGCGCAGGTTGGCGATCTGGAAAGTGACCTCCACCTTGGAATTGGCCGGGTTGGCCTTGTCCAGCGTCAGCGTGCCGGTCGGCTCGGCGATGGTGCCGGCGTTGTTGGTGAATCCCATATGATCCCAGGCGAACACGACCTGCGTGTGACCGCCGTCCACCTTGTACGATCCGCCAGTGACCTTTGCCGGATCCTTGGTGCCGGGGGCGGCGGGCATCTGGGCGATGAGGGCGGAGCCGCCGGCAAGCGCAATGAAGGCAGCGGCGGGGATCAGGAATTTACGCATGGATTCAGAGACTCCGAAACGCTCAAGGGACGCCGCACCATAGCAGCGCGCCCCGATTGATCCAGAGCCGTAACGGCGAACGGATCGTTTCCGTTCCGTATCCGCATGGGCAGCGGGCATGGGCGGCGGAGCGCAGGCAGGACAGCCCACGCGAGTGCCGTTTTGTGCGCAATCTGCGGAGCGGGGAGGGAGCGCGCCAGGACGAAGGAGGGGTCGGCAAGACCGGTCATGCCCATGCATGACCGCCCTCCCGACCCCGCATTCAGACCTTACGGCCCATCATTTACCCACAAGGGGAGCAAAGCAAGCTCAGTTCTTTTCCTGATCCACCAGCTTGTTGGCGCTGATCCAGGGCATCATCGCCCGCAGCTTCGCGCCCGTCTCCTCAATCGGGTGACGCTGGGCGGCGATGCGGCTTGCCTTGAGTTCCGGCTGGCCGGCGCGGTTGTCGAGCACGAAGTCCTTGACGAAGCGGCCCGACTGGATGTCGGCCAGAACGCGCTTCATTTCCTTCTTGGTTTCTTCGGTGATGATGCGCGGACCGGTCTTGATGTCGCCATATTCGGCGGTGTTGCTGATCGAATAGCGCATGTTGGCGATGCCGCCTTCATACATCAGGTCGACGATCAGCTTCAGTTCGTGAAGGCATTCGAAATAGGCCATTTCCGGGGCGTAGCCTGCTTCCACCAGCGTTTCGAAGCCCGCCTGCACCAGCGCGGTCGCGCCGCCGCACAGCACCGCCTGCTCGCCGAACAGGTCGGTCTCGCACTCTTCGCGGAAATTGGTTTCAATGATGCCGCTGCGGCCGCCGCCGACGCCCGAAGCATAGGAGAGGGCGATGTCATGCGCGTTGCCGGTCGTGTCCTGATAGATCGCGATCAGGCAGGGAACGCCGCCGCCCTTCAGATATTCGCCACGCACGGTATGGCCCGGCCCCTTCGGCGCGATCATGATGACGTCGACGTCCTTGCGCGGCTCGATCAGGCCAAAATGGACGTTGAGGCCATGGGCAAAGGCCAGCGCCGCGCCGGGGCGCAGATTGTCGTGCACGTCGGCGGCGTAGATCGCCGCCTGATGCTCGTCGGGCGCCAGGATCATGAACACGTCGGCCCATGCGGCGGCTTCGGCGTTGGGCAGCACCTTGAAGCCTGCACCCTCTGCCTTCTTGGCGCTGGGCGATGCCGGGCGCAGCGCGATGGCCACTTCGGCTACGCCGCTGTCGCGCAGGTTCTGCGCATGGGCATGACCCTGCGAACCATAGCCCAGGATAGCGACCTTCTTGCCCTTGATCAGGCCGATGTCCGCATCACGATCGTAATATACTTTCATGTCTTGTCTCTTCCCTCGAACATTGTCCTCGCCCCTTCGGGGAGGATATGAAATCTTGGTTCGGCGAAGCCGGACCTAGATGAAGTTGGAGAGGAGTGCGCCGCCGCCCCCTCTCCGGCTGCGATCAGGCAGCATGCTGCCAAGTCTCGCTTCCCTCTCCCCCCAAATGGGGCGAGGGACCGTCAATTCGCCTCTTTCCCCCGCATCAGGCCGACGACCCCGGTGCGGCCGACCTCGACGAGGCCGATCTGGCGCATAAGCGCGACGAAATTGTCGACCTTTTCCGTGGTGCCGGTCAGCTCGAAAATGAAACTCTCGATCGTCGTGTCGACCACCTTGGCGCGGAACACGTCGGCCAGGCGCAGCGCCTCGATCCGGTCCTCGCCCGTGCCGGCGACCTTCACCAGCGCCAGTTCGCGCTCCACGAACGGCCCCTCGTCGGTCAGGTCCGTCACCTTGTGCACCGGCACCAGCCGGTCGAGCTGGGCGATAATCTGGTCGATCACCTTGGGCGGGCCGCTGGTGACGATGGTGATGCGGCTGACGCCATGATCCGGCGTGATGTCCGCCACGGTCAGGCTGTCGATATTATAGCCGCGCGCGGTGAACAGCCCCGCGATGCGCGCCAATATGCCCGCCTCGTTCGAAACGGTCAGCGACAGGACGTGCCGCTGGCTCAATTCTTCCTGGATATGCATCAGATGGTTCCGTGATCCTGATGGTCGTCGGCCGGCCTGTCGTCCGTTGTCGTGTCCGGGCCGGATTTTTCGTGCCGCTGCGAAATCATCGCCACGAAGGCGAAATGCCATTCGCCGTCGAGCCGATGGGCGAGCCGTACCGGGAAGCCGGCGACCGCGTCGAACATCCGTTCCAATCGCTCCCCCACATAGCGGGGACCGACCAGCAGCGTGGCGATCCTCCCCTTGTTGAAATCGAAGCCATGGTCGAGATGAACCTCCCACTCCTCATTGTCGGGATCGACATGATCGGTGGTCCATCCGGTCAGTTCGGCGGTGCCGGCGTTCCGCTCGAAATCCCATGGCTCCGTCACATGGATGCGGAGCTTCAGATGCTGCGTCACATGCCGGTCCTTACACCAGAGCCTTGGCTTCGTCCGACATCACCCCCGCGATCTGGTTGGGATCGAGCAGCATGTCGGTGTGCGCCGCGCCCGACGGGATCATGGGGAAGCAATTGGAAAGCTTGGCCACCCGGCAATCGACGATCACCGGCCCGTCTGTTTCCAGCATCTGGCGGATGCCGCTCTCCAATTCCTGCGGCCCTTCGATCCGGATGCCGGTCCAGCCATAGGCTTCGCCCAGCTTCACGAAATCGGGCAGGCTGTCGGAATAGCTGTTGGAATAGCGGCTTTCATAGGTCAGCTCCTGCCACTGGCGGACCATGCCCATATATTCATTGTTCAGGATGAAGATCTTGACCGGCAGGCGATACTGGCTGGCCGTTCCCATTTCCTGAATGTTCATCTGGATCGATGCGTCGCCCGCGATGCAGATGGCGGTGCTGTCGGGATTGCCCATCTGCGCTCCGATCGCTGCGGGAAAGCCATAGCCCATCGTGCCGAGCCCGCCGGAGGTCAGCCATTTATTCGGCGCCTCGAACCCGAAATGCTGGGCCGCCCACATCTGGTGCTGGCCGACTTCGGTGGTGATGATGACGTCCTTGCCGGTCGCCCGGCATGCCTTGTAGAGGTCGGTGATCGCGCGTTGCGGCATGATCTCGACGCCATTTTCGGCATAGTCCAGGCTGCGCTTGGCGCGCCAGCCCGCGATCCGCGCCCACCATTCGCCAAGGTCGGCCTTTTGACGGCCTCGCTGCTTCCACAGCGCGATCATATCGTCCAGTGCGCTGCCGACATCGGCGACGATGGCGACCTCGACATCGACGATCTTGTTGATCGAGCTGCGGTCGATATCGACATGGATTTTCCGCGCGTGCGGCGCGAAGGCGTCCAGCCGCCCCGTGACCCGATCGTCGAAGCGCGCGCCGACGCACAGGATCAGGTCCGCCTGGTTCATCGCCCAATTGGCCTCATAGGTGCCGTGCATCCCCAGCATCCCGAGCCACTGGTCGGACGATGCGGGGAAAGCGCCCAGGCCCATCAATGTGGACGTGACCGGCGCGCCGGTCAGCGCCGCCAGTTCGCGCAGCAGCGCGCTGGCTTCCGGCCCCGAATTGATGACGCCGCCGCCGGTATAGAGGATCGGCCGTTCCGCCGCCGCCAGCATTTCCACCGCCGCGTCGATCGCCGCTGCGTCCGCCTTGGTCTGCGGGCGATAGCTCGCATGGACCTTCAGCTCCGGCCGGGCATAGGGCGCGGTCGCGATCTGGACATTCTTGGGAATGTCGATGACGACCGGGCCGGGGCGGCCGGTGGTGGCGATATGGAACGCCTCATGGACGACCTGCGCCAGTCTGGCCGGATCTTTGACCAGATAATTATGCTTGGTGCAGTGGCGCGTGATGCCGACCGTGTCGGCTTCCTGGAAGGCGTCGGTGCCGATCAGCTGCGTCGGCACCTGTCCGGTGATGACGATCATGGGGATCGAATCCATCAGCGCGTCGGTGATGCCGGTGACCGCGTTGGTCGCGCCGGGGCCGGAGGTGACGAGCACGACGCCGGGCTTGCCGGTCGACCGCGCATAGCCCTCCGCCATGTGCGTCGCGCCCTGTTCGTGGCGGACGAGCACGTGCCGGATCGTGGGATGATTGAAGAGCGCGTCATAAATGGGCAGCACCGCGCCGCCCGGATAGCCGAACACGACTTCGACGCCCAGATCGACCAGGCATTCGACCAATATGTCCGCGCCGCTCTTTTCGGCCACGTGGGAACTCCTTCACTGTTGCAGGGTGCGGCTTTGCGCCCCTGTGCCGCCAATGGCAAGGCGCCTGCCTCTAGTGGACATAAAATGGCTGGTCAACCACTATTGTTGTAATTTAATTACTAATTCATTGATTATTTCATTATCAATCTTTCCAGCTTCGCGCGGCCACCCTGCGGGACTCTGGTTCGCGAACCAGGTATATTGCCGCTTGGCATATTGGCGGGTGGCGATGCGGCCGCGTTCGATGCAGCTGTCCACATCGCTGTCTCCCTTGATGTACGCGGCGATCTCCGGCACGCCGATCGCGCGCATCACCGGCAGAGCGGGATCGAGGTTTCGGGCCAGCAACGCCTCGACCTCGGCAACCGCCCCCTGTTCGATCATCAGCGCGAAGCGGCGGTCGCATCTGTCGATCAGCCAATCGCGCGGTGGCAGCAGGATCATCGGGCTGAGGGTGATCCGGTTGCCGATTCCGCCTTCCTTGCGCGCCTGCCAGCTTTTGAGGGTCCGCCCGGTCGACCGCACCACCTCCAGCGCCCGCGCCACCCGCGTCGTGTCTGCGGGGGCGAGGCGAGCGGCGGCATCGGGGTCTTCGCGGGCCAGCGCCGCATGCGCCGCCGCCACCGGCATGGCGCGCACGGCCGCGCGGATGTCCGGGTCGATCTCAGGCACCGGGGCGATGCCGTCCAGCAGGGTGCGGATATAAAGGCCTGTGCCACCGACCAGCACAGGCACCTTGCCTTTGTGGTGCGCCGCCTCGATCTCCGCCTTCGCTTCGGCCGCCCAGCGCGCGGCGGTGCAGGCGTCCGCACCGTCGATATGGCCGAACAGGCGGTGCGGCACGCTGCCCATCTCTGCGGCCGAGGGGCGGGCAGAAAGAATGGCGAGATCGGCGTAAACCTGGCTGGCGTCAGCATTGATGACGACGCCACCGGTGCGCTTTGCAAGCTCTATGGCGAGCGCGCTCTTGCCGCTGGCGGTCGGCCCGGCAATAAGCGCGACCCGTGGGCGGGATTCGCCGGGACTGGGTTCGGGAGTAAGCATGTTCGTCGCGACCTTAGTGGCAAGTGGCTCCATGGGGCAGGGGGATATTGCGCAGGCCACCGGCCGGCTCGCCACCGCCGGCTGCGCGCCCGTCGACGGCGTCTGGCTGGACGAGGGCAAGGCCGCCGACATCTTCTTCGCCATGGACCCCGTCACCGCCCGCGCCGTGTTGACCGAGGTGGGCGACGCCATCGACGTCATCGTCCAGCCCGCCGCCATCCGCGAAAAGGCGCTCATCATCGCTGACATGGATTCGACCATGATCACCGTCGAGTGCATCGACGAGCTGGCCGACTATGCGGGCATCAAGCCGCAGATCGCGGAAATCACCGAGCGCGCGATGCGCGGAGAGCTGGACTTCGCCGGGGCGCTCAACGAACGGGTCGCGCTGCTGAAGGGGCTTCCCGACAGCGCCATCGACCAGTGTCGTGCCGAACGCGTCAGGATCATGCCGGGCGCAAAGGCGCTGGTCCGCACGATGAAGGCGCGGGGCGCGCGCACGCTGCTGGTGTCGGGCGGCTTCACCCGCTTCACCGGTCCCGTGGCGGAAGAGATCGGCTTCGACGCCAATGTCGCCAATGTGCTGGAGATCGCAGATGGCGCATTGCTCGGCACTGTCGTCACGCCCATCGTGGACGCCGCACGCAAGCGGGCGGAGCTGGAGGCGGCGATCGACGGCGGCATCGATCGCGCGCTGACGCTGGCTGTGGGCGACGGCGCGAACGACATTCCGATGATCGAGGGAGCGGGCCTGGGCGTCGCCTATCATGCCAAGCCCAAGACACGCGCGGCCGCCGCGGCCGAGATCGTCCATGGCGACCTTTCCGCGCTGCTCTACGCGCAGGGGATCGCGCGGCGGGACTGGGCCGCTGAATAGGCGATCAGCGCTTCTTGTTCGAACGCGCCTTTTTCGCCGCAGCCTTGCACGGCCAGGCCTTGCGCGTGGCGGCAAACACCTGAGACGAGGCGGAGTTGGCGGCCCGGTCCCTGGGATTTTTGCTCAGATAATCGACCGTGGTCTTGCGCAGGTCGGCGATGGTCACGTCCGCCGGGATGCAGCTTTTGAGGCCGTTCGCTTCCCGCGTCGTATTGAACGCATCGACCGCGCCGCTGATATAGCCGACGCATTCGTAGGACCGTTCGAAATAATCCTTGCTGTCCTTGGGCGTCGAGCAGCTTTCGTACAGCGCGTCGCCGCTGTAGAAGCCGGCCTGCGCGGGCAATGGGAGGAAGGCCAGGCCCGTGACCGCCGCGCCAATGCCCGCCACCGTCGAAATCTTCATGCTTTCACTCCATTCCCGCCACCAGGCCGTCGATCGCGCCCTGAAGGATGTAGCTCGCCGCCAGCTTGTCCACCAGTTCGTCCCGCCGTGCCCGGCTGGCATCCGCCTCCAGCAATGTGCGGGTCACCGCCTGCGTCGACCATCGCTCGTCCCACAGCAGGATGGGGCGGCCAAGGTCCGCGATATTGTGGGCGAAGGCGCGGCTCGCCTGCGCGCGTGGCGAACTGCTGCCATCCAGGTTCAGCGGCAGGCCGATGACGACGCCCCTGACCTGCTGCTGGTCGATGAAGGCGGCGAGGCCGATCTTGTCCTTGCCGAACTTGCCGCGCGTCACCGTGTAGGCGGGGCTGGCGATCGTCCATGCAGCGTCGCACAGGGCAAGGCCGATCGTCTTCGTCCCCACGTCCATGCCGATCAGCCGACCGCCCTGCGGCAGGGCGGCGCGAAAGGCGGCGCGATCCGTCGTCACCAAAGTCATGGGCGCATGCCCTGTCACTTATGGAGGAACGCCGCCAATCTTTTCTGCGCGTCGTCCCGCACATCGCCCCAGAAAAGGGCATAGTCATAGACGTGGTAATTGTTGCCGGGCAGGGTGAAGGGCCCCATGTCCACCGGCTCCCCGATCATCAGCACGCCGCTGGTGTCGCAACGGGCGGGAACCACGCCCTTCAGCAGCCTGGGCGGCTTGCCTTCCTCGCGCGCGTCGAGCGTCCCCTTGTTGGCGCTCGCCGGAGCCGATCCGTTGAACGCGCCGGTGATGGGATTGGTACAGAGCATGTGCGTGCCCTTGCGCGGGCGGCCGGTATAGCCGGTCTTGCGCTCGAAACTTTCCACCACGGCGGACGGATCGGCCGGCTCGGCATAGCTTTGCCAGCTGACGATGCAATGCGCCTGATGCTGATCGGCGCAGGCGGGGAGGCCGAGCGCCGGCAGGTCCGCCTCGACCGACACCGGCCAGCCCACCGCATAGACCGCCGCCAGCCGGTCCGCCACCGGCTTGCCCGCCACCTGCTCGCGCAGCAACCGCAACAGATGGCTCGACCCCTGGCTGTGGCCTGCCAGTATCAGCGGCCCGGTCGGATTGGCTTTCAGGAAGGCGGCGAAGGCCTGCGCCACATCGCGATAGGCGGCCGCCAGCGCTTCCTCGCCCGCGGGCTTGTCGGTCAGGAAGGCGCCGTAATTGGCCTGGCGATAGCGGGGGGCCCACACCGCGCCCGCGCCGTTGAAGGCGCTTGCCTGGCTCGCGACGAAGCGACGGGCGGTGGCGTCCGCATCCTTGTCGTCCAGTCTGGCGTTCCAGTGGGCGTCGCCGAAAGTGGTGATGTAGCTTGTGGGATGGATGAAGAAGATCGCGGCCTTGGGGTCGGTCACTTTCGCCGGGGCAACGCCCTCCGGGGTCCAGAGCGCGGGATTGTTCTTCACAATGTCGGGCCGGGCGATCCACATGCTGGCGTCGGCATAGGCGTCGGCGGGAAGCGGCTGAAGCTGCGAGAAGGGCTCACGCGGCACCATCACCAAGCGGATCAGCTGCATGCCCCAGACGCGGTAAACCAGCAGCGCGGCGATCACCAGCACCACCAGCGTCGCTATGACATAAAGGAATTTCCGCGCCACCTTCCGCTCTCTCCCGGCCAAGCGGATGGACGGCCGATACGGTCCCCCATCCTGCCTTCTGTCTGGCGCATGCGTTCAGCCCGCGCAAGGCCTACGAAAGCCGCTTGAAGCAACGGTGCGCGGATGGTAGCGGCGGCCCATGTCGATAGACCTTCAGACCGTAAAAAAGATCGCCAGCCTGTCGCGCATTTCCGTGACCGAGGCTGAGGCCGAGGCGATGGTGCCCGAACTCAACAACATCCTGGGCTGGGTGGAGCAGCTGGGCGAGGTGGACGTGAGCGGCGTGGAGCCGATGACCGCCGTCATCGCCAATCACCAAAGGCTGCGCGAAGACGTCGTGACGGACGGAAATGTTCGCGACAAGGTGCTCGCGAACGCGCCGCAGGCGGAGCATGGCTTCTTCGCCGTGCCCAAGGTAATCGAATAGGGCGCTGCACCTGTCCGGGCTGAGCTTGTCGAAGCCTGGCCCCTCTAAGGAAAAGAGCAGCCTTTTGGATTGCCTGCCTGCGGCAGTCGCTCAGGACAGGTTTCGACAGGCTTAGGGCGAACGGAAGTTTTCTATGACCAATCTCACTGATCTCACCGTAGCCGAAATTCGCGACGGCTTTCGTGCCGGCGACTTTTCGGCGTGCGAAGTGGCGGAGGCGTTCAACGCCAATGTCGCCGCTGCAAAGGCGCTCAACGCCTTCATCGTGGAAACGCCGGAAAAGGCGCTGGAGGCGGCCGACGCCGCCGATAGGGCGAAGGCTGCCGGCGATCCGCTCGGGCCCCTGGCCGGTGTGCCCATCGGCATGAAGGACCTGTTCTGCACGCAGGGCGTCCAGACCACGGCCGCTTCGCACATGCTGGAAGGTTTCACGCCAACCTATGAATCCACCGTGTCCTGCAAGCTGTGGGCTGCTGGCGCGGGCATGCTGGGCAAGCTCAATCTCGACCAGTTCGCCATGGGATCGTCCAACGAGACCAGCTATTTCGGCAACGTCATATCGCCCTGGCGGCGTGGCGGCGGGGATAATGCGGCGCTGGCGCCGGGCGGGTCTTCGGGTGGTTCGTCGGCCGCCATCTCCGCGCGCCTCTGCCCGGCGGCAACCGGCACCGATACCGGCGGCTCCATCCGCCAGCCCGCCGCCTTCACCGGCATTTCGGGGATCAAGCCGACCTATGGCCGCTGCTCGCGCTGGGGCATCGTTGCCTTCGCCTCGTCGCTCGACCAGGCAGGCCCGATGGCGCGGACGGTGCGCGACAACGCCATCCTGCTGGAAGTGATGTCTGGCTTCGATCCCAAGGATTCGACGTCGCTCGACCTGCCCGTGCCGCAGTGGGAAGCGAATCTTTCCGCCGATCTCAAGGGCAAGACGGTAGGCATCCCGAAAGAATATCGTCCTGACGGCCTCAATCCGGAAATCTCCGCTTTGTGGGATCGCGGCATCGAATGGCTGAAGGACGCCGGCGCCAATGTGGTGGATGTGTCGCTGCCCCACACCAAATATGCGCTGCCGACCTATTATATCATCGCCCCCGCAGAGGCTTCGTCCAACCTCGCGCGCTATGACGGCGTGCGCTATGGCCAGCGCGACCTGCCCGATGGGGCGGGATTGCAGGACATGTATGCCGCGACCCGTGCCGCCGGTTTCGGGCCGGAGGTCAAGCGCCGCATCATGATCGGCACCTATGTGCTGTCGGCGGGCTTTTACGATGCCTATTATACCCAGGCGCAGAAGGTGCGCGCGCTCATCGCCCGCGATTTCGACCTGGCCTTCGAACAATGCGACCTGCTGCTGACGCCGACCGCGCCGAGCGCCTCCTTCGCGCTGGGCGAGAAACAGGCCGATCCGCTCGCCATGTATCTCAACGACGTCTTCACCGTGCCTGCCAGCCTTGCGGGCCTGCCGGCGATGGCGGTGCCTGGCGGGCTGGATTCGGCGGGCCTGCCGATCGGCCTCCAGGTCATCGGCAAGGCGCTGGACGAACAGACGGTGCTGAACGCCGCCCAAGCAATCGAAGAACGCGCGGGCTTCGCGGCGCGGCCGGACAAGTGGTGGTAATATGACTGAATCAACTTATCGCATCCAGGGCGCTACCGGCGAGTGGGAGGTCGTGATCGGCCTTGAGGTCCACGCGCAGGTTACGTCCAACGCAAAGCTTTTTTCCGGCGCGGCGACGGCGTTCGGCGCGGAACCGAACACGCAGGTCAGCCTGGTCGACGCGGCCATGCCCGGCATGCTGCCGGTCCCCAACCGCGAATGCATCCGTCAGGCGGTGCGCACCGGCATGGCGATCGACGCGCAGATCAACAAATGGTCGCGTTTCGACCGGAAGAATTATTTCTACGCCGACCTGCCGCAGGGATACCAGATCAGCCAGCTTTACCACCCGCTGGTGGGCGAGGGGCAGATCGACATCGTACTCGATGAAAAGAATCCCGACAGCAGCACCAAGACCATCGGCATCGAGCGTATCCATGTCGAGCAGGACGCGGGCAAGCTGATGCACGACCAGCATCCCACGCGCTCCTATGTCGATCTCAACCGCTCGGGCGTGGCGCTGATGGAGATCGTGTCGAAGCCCGACATGCGCTCTCCCGCCGAGGCGGGAGCCTATCTGGCGAAGCTGCGTACGATCCTGCGTTATGTGGGGTCGTGCGACGGCAATATGGACCAGGGGTCGATGCGCGCGGACGTGAACGTCTCCGTCCGCAAGCCCGGCGAGGCTTTCGGCACCCGGACCGAAACGAAGAACGTCAACTCCGTCCGCTTCGTAATGGCCGTGGTGGAGCATGAGGCGAACCGTCAGGTGGACGTGCTGGAGGCCGGGGGTACGGTCGTGCAGGAAACGCGCCTCTACGATCCCGACCGCAACGAAACCCGGTCCATGCGGTCCAAGGAAGACGCGCATGATTATCGCTACTTCCCGGACCCGGACCTGCTGCCGCTGGAACTGGACGACGCTTTCCTTGAGGAATGTCGTCAGTCGCTGCCCGAACTGCCGGACGCCAAGCGTCGCCGCTACGAGCAGGTGCTGGGCCTGTCCGCCTATAACGCCGCGACGCTGACCGCGGACGCGGACACCGCCCGCTGGTTCGAAGCACTGCTGGCCGAAGGCGCACGCATTCAGGGCAAGAGCGAGGGCGACGTCGCCAAGGCGTCGGCCAACTGGCTGCTGTCCGAACTTTACGGCGCGCTCAACCGGATCGGCAGGAGCCTGGAAGACAGTCCGGTCAGCCCCGAAGAAGGTGCGGAACTGCTGGCACTGGTCGCAGACGGCACGATCAGTGGTACGATCGCCAAGCAGGTGTTCGAGATCATGCTTGAGACCGGCGACAAGCCCGGCAAGATCGTCGAGGAAAAGGGGCTGAAGCAGACCAGCGACACCGGCGCGATCGAGGCGGCCGTGGCCAAGGTGCTGGCCGACAATGCGGACAAGGTCGCCCAGTATAAGGGCGGGAAGGAAGCGCTGTTCGGCTTCTTCGTCGGCCAGACGATGAAGGCGATGCAGGGCAAGGCCAATCCGCAAGTCGTCAACGAACTGGTGAAGAAGGGGCTGTCGGCCTGATCCGACACTCTGATGAAGGAAAAAGGGGAGCGCTCGGCCGGAGCGCTCCCCTTTTTCATGTCTGCCCGAAAAGGAAGAAGGGGCGCCGCCGACGCGGGTCGGCGACGCCCCTCTTTGATGCTGCGGCTCCCTTTAGGGGGAGGGGGTCGATGCCGCAGCGGGAACAGGCGGACCGGGAGGGTCTCGGGGTGTGGCTCGCCTGTCATGCCCTAGACGTCACAGGACGAAGTTAACCGTCGCACGAAATGACAGGGCGACGTGATTTTGCTGCTCCTCCGCGCCGACCTCGCCGCCGACCCGGAATGTGTCGGTGCCGCCGTAAAGGCGCGCGCGGCCGGTCCAGCCGTTCGTGCGGTCTTCGGACACCAGCGTGAACTGGTCACCGCCCTTGAAATAGGCGACGGTGTCGCCGAGCGATCCGCCGACGATCTGGCGACGGCCACCTTCCAGCTCGAGACGCACCCAGCTGTCCTCCCGGTTGAGGCTGCCGAAATCATAGCCGGCGGTGAGCGTCCCGTTGACGGTGGTTTCGTCGCTGGTGCGGCCAAGCACCGTCAGGTTGAACGCGTCGCCCCCGCCGGTTTCGCTGTAACCGTCCTCCTTCAGGCGATAATAGTCGACCCCTGCGGCGGGCCGCAGGCTGAAGCGGCCCATCTGCAACTGGTAGGACAGGCCGGCGGTCGCGGAATAGAGCTTGCCGTCCCACTCGCCGTCCGCCGTGCGGGCGACCGTGCCATTGTTGAAATGGCGCGAGCCCGAAAAGCTGATCGTCGCGGCCGAAAGGCGAGCGAAGGCCTGCAACGGCCCCCATTGTCCACGCCAATGTGTCGCCAGCTCATATTGGTCGGAATCGACCGCGTTGTCGGACTCGCCTGCAGAATCGCTGCCGTGGAGATAGGCGATGGACCCGCCAAACGCGCCCAGTTCCGACAGATATTCGACGCCGCCACCCGCGCCCCAGCCGGTGATGTCGTAGGATGCCGTGTCCCCGACGCTCTTTGCCCCGCCGAAACCGACCTGCTGCAGCCAGAAGCCCCAGCGCCCGTCCGCGGTGCGATAGATGCCGTTGGGATCGGACAGGATGCGCGCGGTTGCGCGTGACCCGGACGTCACCGCCTCGAACGTGCCGCCGGCATGATCGGGCAGCATCTGACGCAGGCTGGCGTTCAGTGTCGCGCTATCCTGCACCGCCAGATAGGCGCCCGCAACAGCCGCGTCGTTGTCCAGCGCCTGGAAGATGGCGGGATAGGCGCGGGCCAGCGATCCCTGGAGGCCGAGGTCCGACACGCTCTTGGCCGCGATCGACAGGGTTACGTCGCCCGTTGCGGCGTTGCCGCTGACGCTGCCCTTGAACATATAGGGCAGGAGCGTGGCGGTATCGAGCGTCGGCGCGCCGCTCAGCGATCCCGCGCGGACGATGACATAATCTCCGGCCGCTCCGCCGACGCGGGTCAGGTTCACCTGCACCCGCGACCCAGCGGCGAAGCTGGCGGCGCCGGCCACGTCATAGCGGGTATTGGTGCCGTTGGCGGCATCGATCGTGACCCCCAGCGTGGACGTCCCGTTCGCCGTCAGGCTGGCAAGCGCCACGCTGCCGCTGTTGGTTGCGGCCAATTTGCCACCGTTCAGCGTCACCGCGACGTTGCCGGCATTGCTGATGGAGCCGGAGAGGCCGGAAGTGCCAGCCAGCGTCAAGGTGCCCGCGCCACCGCCGAAATCGACATTGCCCGTAACCGTGGCGGTATCGGCAAGGGTCAGCGCCGACGTGCCTGCGCCGAAGGCGATATTGCCGGTCAGCGCCGAGGATCCTGCGAAGCTCACGCTGTCATTGCCCGCGCCAAGGTCGATATTGCCGGTGATCCGACCGGCCGACACGGTCATGTTGTCATTGCCCGACCCCAGATAGACCGCGCCGTTGATCGTGGGCGCAGTCGCAGTGGCCGATGCCAGCGCCTGCGTCAGCGTGACCCCGCCATTGTTGGCGCGCAGATCGATCGCGGTGTTGGCGAGGCCGCCGGTCGCGCTGATGGTGCCGCTGTTCGACAGGGTCGATACGGTTCCGCTATTGTCCAGGATCGCGACCGCCGTGCCCTTGCTGGTGTCGAGCGCCGCCGCGCCGATGCCGCCGGTCACGACGATGCTGTCCACCCGCGCGCCACTGTCGATCAGCAGCCCACGTGCTGCGGTTCCTGTGGAGGCGGACCCGGTCGCCCCGATGCTGCCGCTCACTTCGATCGCCCCGGCGGTCGCGCCGGACCCGACGCGCATCGCAGTGGCATTGCTGTCGTACGAAACCGCGGTGATGGAACCGGCGATCTTGACGCCCTTGGCGATGGACACGTTGCCGCCCAGTCCGCCGATGACCAGGCCGTTCGCGTCCACCCCATCATAGATGCCGTATCCCGCAATGCCGCCATTGACGATCAGGCCATAGCCGGTGCCGCCCGCAGCGACCGCGCCGATCACGCTGTCGCGGTTTGCCGACCCGATCTGCACCGCTGGCGCGCGGCCATAGCTGGTGACGACGGCCGACCCTTCGCTCGCATCGGTCAGTCCGTCATTGTCAACATCGGGCTTGGTCGAATCCAGCGCCGGCGGGATATCGAAGATGATGCCGCCGCTGACATTGCCGGCGATCACCACGGCCGATCCGCCCTGCAACAGGTCGTCCGCGTCCAGCTTGGTCACGTCCGTCGGGCGGGTGGTCGATCGATAGCCGGTGCTGGCGATGCTCCCCTGGATCTTCAGCGCGCCGTTGATGTCGCCCAGCAACGCCGCGCCGATGCTGTTGGCCCCGGTCGCGACCGTCGCGCCGCGCAGCGTGACGTCGCCATTGATGTCGTTGGCGCGGACGCCATAGCTGTTGTCGCCAACGACATTGGCGGACCCGCTGGTGGACAAGGCGCCATTCAGCGTGGCGTCGATGCGGATGGCGGCACTGTTGTTGCCTTCGATAGAGATGGTTCCGTTCTGGCCGATGGCGCCGCTATGGGCTGCGCCCCCTTCCATCCAGATGGCGTTGCGGCCGGTGCCCTTTGCGAAAGGACCGTCGAGGTCGCCGTCATTGTCCGTGTCGGTCGCGGTGTAGTTTTCTGTCAGCGTGATGGTGCCGCTGTTCGTGACCGCGCCGTTCCTGCCTGCCGTCACGAATATGCCGGTTGCATTGTCGGCATCGTTGATGGTGATGGTGCCGGCGTTGGAGACGGCATGGCTGCTGTCCATGGTCACGGCGGTGCCGGAGGGCAGGGTGATCGATCCGGCCGAACTGATCGTGATGCTGTCCCCCGCGCCATTTGCGGCGGTGGACGTGCGGACGGGCGTAGTGGTCGCGGTGCCGATTGTCGTTTCCGCTGCCGCGTCGGCGAGCGTCAGGGCCGCCAACGCGGGGGCGATGGCCGTGCAAGCCAGATAATATCGCATGATGTCTCCTCTGCGTCCCGCGCTGGTTCTTGACCGCGCGTTGACGAAAGGACGGCGCAGAAAGCCGGCTTCCGTGGGCAAAGCCGCAAAAAGTTGATCTAAAAGGCGAAATCGACGCCCAGCCGCACCGTGCGGGGACGCAGCGGCGTATAATAGTCCGTGTTGAGATCGAACGGGGTGCCCAGCGAGAAGCGATTGCCGTTGCTGTCGAGCAGGTTGGTGAGGGACAGGCTGTATTGAACCGCGCCCCGCCGCAAACTGGCCGCAAGGCTGGTATCGACATAGTCGCCCTGCGTCTGGCCAAGAACCGGGCCGACGCCCAGTCGGGACTTGCCCACATAGCGGGCGGCCCCCGACAGGTGCAGCATGCTTCCATCACCCATGGTGGCGCGCCAGTCGACCGCCAGCCGGCCGCCCAGATTGGCCACATTGGGCAGGTCGAGCGACCGGCCTGCAAAGGACAGGGTCCGCAGGAACGCCGCCGGCTGCGTCAGGCGGCTGTCATTGTAGATGATGCTTGCGTCCAGCGTCAGCGGTGCGGCCGGACGCAGCACGACGCGCCCCTCCACCGTGTAGATGCGGCCATCCCCGATATTGGCGGTGGTCGGCAGTCCGATCCGGTCGGTCACGTCCGCCTGGATATTGCGCCAGTCGGTCCAGGCGACATTCGCGCTGGCGGCGAACCGGTCGACGCCAGGCACGCCCTTGCGCGCGCCGACTTCGACAGTGGACACCCTGTCGTTCTGGAAACGGCGGACACGCTGATCGTCGACGGCCAGGCCGCCGGGGCGGAAACCCTGCTGGAACCGGGCGTAAAGCGTCATGTCCGCAAAGGCATCCGTCAGGATCGAGGCCGATGGCAGGAAGATCGTCTCGTTCCGGTTCGCCTGTGCCTCCGCACGGGCGAGGTCGGCGGTCGAAAGCGCCGTGACGGCGTCCAGCGCCTCGCCGGACAGGCGGCTGTTGGTCAGGCGTCCGCCAACGGTGGCGATCACACCGCTCACCGGCTCGAAGGACGCTTCGCCGAACAGGGTCGCTTCCCTGACGCTGTTGCGCACGCCGGTCGCCGCTGCGGAAATGCCCCGGCCATAGATGGGCACGCCGGGGATGATGACCGGCTCCGCCACCGCCGTCCCCAGCGTCCCGTAGCCCGTCAGCGAGCGATGGATTTTGGAACTGCTTTGAAGGTAGGACGCGCCAAGGATCCAGCCCAGGCCGTTGTCCAGATCCCGCACGATCCGGTTTTCGGTCGAAAAGATGTCGACATGATTGCGCTGGGCGAACAGCGCAGGAAATCCTTCCGGCTGCGTCGCGTCGTAACTTTCACCGAGATGATGCCGGACATAGCCGGTGGACGACACGAAGCGCAGCGTGTCCCACTGTCGCTCGATGCGCACATTGCCCAGCAGATAGTCGGACGCATAGGGCTGGGCGACGGCGGACGCGCGCTCCAGCCGGCCGACGGATCGGGACGCATATTGCGCATCGTCGCCGTCGATATGCTGATAGACGCCGTTGAGATCGATGGTCCAGTCTGCGTCCGGTGCGAAGCGTAGAGCCGCGCGACCGCCCCATGTCTGCACCCGGTTGACGTCATCCCTGTCGCGGCGCACGTCGTCGATATAGCCGCCGTCCCGCACGCCATAGCCCACGACCCGCAGCGCCAGCTTCTCCGCCACCAGCGGAATGTTGATCGTGCCGGAAAGGTCTCCGCCCGGCTCGCCATGCTGCGTGGCGCTGAGGCCCGCGGACAGCTGCCCGCCCCATTCGCCGAGGTTGGGTGCGTTGGGCATGATGCGGACGATCCCGCCCAGCGACCCTGCGCCATATAGCGTGCCTTGCGGTCCTTCCAGCACCTCCACCCGGCCGACATCGTAGAGTTTGAGGTCGGGATCGGGCGCGGCGTAGTTGAGCCGCATGTCGCCCAGATATTGGCCGGTGGTGGCCTGCGTCGGCCCGGCGACGCCGGAATCGGCGATGGCGCGGATGAACAGCTTGTTGCGGCCCGCGCCGGCATGGGTGGAACTGAGGCTCGCCACGCGGGAGAGCAGCGTCGCGGTGCCTCCGGCGGCCTCTGCGCTGCTGAACAGGTTGCTGTCCAGCGCTTCGACCACGCCAGCATAGCGCGCCAGCGGCGTGTCCCGCTTGGACGCGGTGACGATGATGTCCGCTTGCGACTGATCCGGCGCGGGTGCCATCGAGGCGGGAATCTGCGCGGGCGGGGATGGCTGCGGCCCGGAGCGCGTGCGCACGATGCGCCAGGCCCCCGCGCCGATGCGCTGCGCCCTTGCGCCTGTACCCTTCAGAAGCGCCTTGAGCGCGGATTCCGTGGAGAGCATTCCACGCACGGCGGGCGTGGGAAGCCGAACGAGAGACTGGTCGGACATGCCGATGCTTGCGCCGGTTTGACGGCCGAGCGCGATCGTCGCCTCCCCGAGCCGGCCGGGGGCGATGTCGATGGCCTGTCTGTCCGCCGCCGAAGCGGGCGTCGCTGTCGCTGCGATGATCGCGATGGCGGGGGCGGCGGCGATCAGGAAGTCAGTCGTGCGACCCATTCCCTCCTTCCAACAGCCAGCCGTCCTTCTGCCGCACGGCGTCAAGGCCCATCAGCGGCGCGGCCTGCGCGAAGAAGCGCGCCGGATCGCGGTCCAGCCGGATCGTGCCGGTAAAGCGCATCGCCGCAGCCTGCGGAGTATAGCGGATCGCGATGCCGAGCGAGCGGGACGCGTCCTGCGCCACCTGGGACACCGGGGCGTTGGCGTAGATCAACTGGCCCTGGCGCCAGCTGGCGACGGAGGCGGGCGCAACGTCCATCACGCGCAATCCGGCGGCATCTTCGGTCAGGCCGCGCCCGGCGGGCAGGGCAATCGCCTCCGCCGCGGGGTTGTAGATGACCTTGCCCTCCGACACGCCGATCCGCGTGGCTTCGCTGCTGCGTACGATGTTGAAGACGGTGCCGGCATCTTCGAATATGTCGTCGCCCACGGTTACGCGGAACGGATGGGCCGTGTCGTGCCGCACCATGAAGGCGGCTTCGCCCCGGTCGAGGGCGGCGAAGCGGGCGTCCTTGCGGTCGAAACGCATCGTCGTACCGCCGTTCATGTGGACGGTCGTGCCGTGGTCCAGCGCGATGGTGCGGGTTTCGCCCGGCCGCGTGGTCACGCTGTAGATGTCGTTGCGATTAAGGACGGAGATCGAGACGGTCGCGACGAGCGCCGCCGCCAGCGCGCCGCCCGCGATCCAGCGGAAGCGGGGACGACGATCGCCGGCGTCGTTCGCGGCTACGGGCATCGCCACCGGTTCAACGGGGATCAGGCTGTCCATGTCGCTGTCCGCCGCCATCAGCGCGTCATAGGCGGACGCATGCGCGGGGTCGGCTTCCAGCCAGGCGGTGAAGCCCGTCCAGTCCGCAAAATCGGGATCGCGGGTGCGGATCACCCAACCCAGGGCCTCCTCGTTCATCATGGTTCCAGCCCTGTTTCCTTGCCCCTTGTCAGGAATGACGCCGCGGTCGTCATCATTCCGTATCCATTTTCTGCTTGAGGGCCAGCATCGCGCGATAGGCCTTCTGCAGATCCTTTTCGACCGTCGTCAGGCTGATGCCCAGTTCTTCGGCTATGGCCCGTTGCCCCACGCCCTCCAGACGGAAGCGGCGGAACACGAATTCCACGCGCGGCCCAAGTTCGCGAAGCACCGCCTGGGCTTCTTCGAGCCGCTGGTTCAGGATCATGCGCTCATCGACCGGCACCTCATCGGTCGGATCGGCCATGACCCCGCCGGCTTCCTTGGCCCAGTCCTGCTCCCGCCGTTCGCGGCGCGACGCGGACCGGTAGCGGTCGAGCATCAGGTTGTTGGCCGTGCGATACAGATAGGGCAGGGGATCGGAGACGGGGCCGATGTCCTTTGCCTGCAGCTTCATCCAGATGTCCTGCAACAGGTCTTCTGCATCCTCGCCCGCGCCGCGCGCGCGCAGGAAGCGGAGCAGGGCGGCGCGATTGGCCATGAATATCTGGGATAGGCCTGTGGCCATGCCGGTGAAGCGTCCAGTCAAGCGGGTCTGGCGTGCGCCATAAAGAAGAGGAAGGGGCTTTGGCAATCGTCAAGCGGTTTACGCAGCCGCCTCGCTCCTCTAGCCATGACGCGCATGGCAACAGGATATGGCGGCGCAGCATGGGGCAGGTGACGGACAGGGCGGCGGCCCAAGCGGCCGGCATGGACGCCGATCGGCTGGACGCGCTGGTCGAGGAACTGGACGCCGCTTATCTCGCAAGCGGGAAACTGCCGCACATGCACATGCTGCTTTCGCGCGACGAGCATATCCTGCTCTCGGTGGTGCGCGGCCGGGCGCGGGAGGATGGCGCTCCGTTACGCGAAGACGCGCTATACCGTATCGCCTCGATGACCAAGCCGGTGACGTCCGTCGCCTTCATGATGTTGGTCGAGGAGGGGAAGGTCGCGCTGGACGATCCCGTCACCGACATCATCCCCGAACTTGCATCGCTGCGCGTGGGCACGACCGACGGCCCGGCGCTTGCCCGGCCGATGCGGATGATCGACCTGATGCGGCATACGTCGGGCTTCACCTATGGCCTTCAGCGGCAGACGCCGATCGACGCGGCCTACCGGGCACTGGGGCTGGACGAGTTCCAGCAACGGCGCACGTCCGACCAGTTCATCGCGTCGCTCGCCGCTCTTCCGCTGGAGTTTTCCCCCGGCGAGCAGTGGAATTATTCCGTTTCGACGGACGTGCTGGGCGTCGCGGTCGAGCGGTTGAGCGGCCTCGACCTCGAAGCTTTCTTTCAGCAGCGCATCTTCGGCCCGCTCGGCATGAAGGACACGACCTTCATGCTGCCGGATGCAAAGGCGGACAGGATGACCGACGCCTGGCGGCTGCAGGAGGGCGGCGGCATCGTCGTGGCGGACCATGGCGCGCGCAGCGGATGGCGGCGCACCGGCTGCTTCCATTCGGGGGGCGGCGGGCTGGTGTCCAGCGTGGCGGACTATCACCGCTTCGCCCGCATGCTGTTGCGCGAAGGCGAACTGGACGGGGCGCGGCTGTTGATGCCGGAGACGGTGCGGCAGATGCGCACCAATCAACTGCCCGGCGGGGGCGATCTTGCCCGCCTGTCCCGCGCGATGTTCAGCGAGGCGGATTATCAGGGCGTGGGTTTTGGCCTGGGCTTCGCCATGGGGCTGGGCAGCGGCGAATATTATTGGGGTGGCGTGTTTTCCACCTATTTCTGGATCGACCCGGTCCAGCGCCTGATCGGCATCTTCATGACCCAGCATCTGCCGTCCAGCACCTATCCCGTGCGCGCTCGGCTCCGGCAGGGGGTGGCCGACGCCATCGTGAAGCGCCGCTGACATAATTGGTGTTAATGGTCGGGACGGATCGAAAGCCCCCCTGACACGTTCGGTTGCTGCAGCGCAAAAATGGCGATGGCGCGGCTTGGGAGGCTGTGCCATCATCGGCCATGTTCAGCAGCAGGGGGTGATTTCGCCATGACGTTCAAGGGGCAAACCGCGCTTCCGACGCCCGTGCCGCGGCGGCTAGACCCGGACGGGATCGCCGTCGAAATCGTCGAGCGCCTGACCTATCGCCTCGGCAAGAATGCGGCGGCGGCCAAGCCGCACGACTGGCTGCACGCGGTCATCATGGAGATACGCGACCGGGTGATCGACGCCTGGATCGCATCGACGCAGAAAACCTATGAAGAACAGGGGCGGCGGGTCTATTATCTCAGCCTTGAATTTCTGATCGGCCGGCTGATGCGGGATGCAGCGTCCAACATGGAAATGCTCGACGACCTTCAGGCAGCGCTCGACAAGCTCGGGGTCGACATCGACCTCATCGCCGCGCTGGAGCCGGACGCCGCGCTTGGCAATGGCGGCCTTGGTCGCCTCGCGGCCTGCTTCATGGAAAGCATGGCGACGGTCGATGTGCCTGCTTACGGCTATGGCATCCGTTATGTGAACGGCATGTTCCGGCAGGAGATTTCCGACGGCTGGCAGGTCGAATTGCCCGAAACATGGCTCGCCCACGGCAATCCCTGGGAGTTCGAGCGGCGCGAGGCGAGCTACGAGGTCGGCTTTGGCGGACGCGTCGATCCGGCGGAGGGCGACGATGCCGGGCCGCACCAGATGCGCTGGCGACCCAATGAGCGTGTCATCGCCACCGCCTATGACACGCCGATCGCGGGCTGGCGCGGCAACCGCGTCAACACGCTGCGACTTTGGGAAGCGCAGCCCATCGACCCCATCCTGCTCGACAAGTTCAATGCGGGCGACCATCTGGGCGCGCTGGCGGAAAGCAATCGCGCCGAAGCGCTGACCCGCGTGCTTTATCCGGCCGACTCTTCGCCCGCCGGGCAGGAGTTGCGGCTGCGGCAGGAATATTTCTTCTCCTCCGCATCGCTGCAGGACATCGTGCGGCGGCATGTGCAATATTTCGGCGACGTCCGCACGCTGCCGGACAAGGCGGCGATCCAGCTCAACGACACGCACCCGGCGGTGTCGGTCGCGGAACTCATGCGCATCCTGGTCGATGACCATGGGCTCGACTTCGACGAGGCATGGGATATTACCCGCCGCACGTTCAGCTACACCAATCACACCTTGCTGCCAGAGGCGCTGGAAAGCTGGCCCGTGCCGCTGTTCGAGCGACTGCTGCCAAGGCACATGCAGATCGTCTATGCCGTCAACAGCCGCCTGCTGGGCGAGGCGCGGCGGTCGGGTCAGTTCGACGATGGCGCGATCGGCGCCATCTCCCTGATCGACGAGGGCGGCGAGCGGCGGGTGCGGATGGGCAATCTGGCCTTCGCCGGGTCGCACAGCGTCAATGGGGTGTCGGCGCTCCATACCGACCTTATGAAGGTCACGGTCTTTTCCGACCTGCACCGCCTCTATCCCGCGCGGATCAACAACAAGACCAACGGCGTCACCTTCCGCCGCTGGCTGATGCAGTGCAATCCGGGGCTGACGGGCCTGATCCGCGAGGCGATAGGCGACGGATTCCTGGACGATGCGGAAGCGCTGCGCGAGCTCGACCGCTTTGCCGACGACAGCGGATTTCAGGACAGCTTCCTTGCCGTGAAGCGCGCCAACAAGGGTGCGCTTTCGGCTCTGCTGCGGCAGCGTGTGGGGGCGCGGATCGATCCGTCGGCCTTGTTCGACATCCAGATCAAGCGCATTCACGAATATAAGCGGCAACTGCTCAACATTATCGAGGCGGTGGCGCTCTACGACCAGATCAGGTCGCATCCCGAAAAGGACTGGGTGCCGCGCGTCAAGCTGTTCGGCGGCAAGGCAGCGCCCAGCTATCACAACGCCAAGCTGATCATCAAACTGGCGAATGACGTCGCTCGCGCGGTCAATCACGACCCGGCGGTGCAGGGGCTGCTCAAGGTGCAGTTCGTGCCCAATTACAATGTCAGCATGGCGGAGGTGATGATCCCGGCGGCCGACCTTTCGGAGCAGATATCGACCGCGGGCATGGAGGCGTCCGGCACCGGCAACATGAAGTTCGCGGTCAACGGTGCGCTCACCATCGGCACGCTCGATGGCGCGAATGTCGAGATGCGCGATCATGTGGGCGAAGAAAATATCGTCATCTTCGGCCTCACCGCGCGGGAGGTGAATGCCCGGCGCATGGACGGTTATGTCCCCCGCGACGTGATCGAGGGCAGCCGGGAACTGGGACAGGCATTGCAGGCGATCGCCGGCGGCGTCTTTTCACCGGACGATCCCGATCGCTACAAGGGGCTGGTGCAGGGGATTTACGATCATGACTGGTTCATGGTCGCCGCCGATTTCGACAGCTATTCCGCCGCGCAGCGTCAGGTGGATGCGCTCTGGGCGGACCAGCGGGCCTGGGCGAAGAAAGCGATCCACAATGTCGCGCGCATGGGGTGGTTCTCGTCCGACCGCACGATCCGCGAATATGCCAATGACATCTGGAAAATCCCGGTATGAGGAGTGCGCTGCTCACGTGTTGACGCCCGAACAGATCGACCGGCTCGTCCAGGGACAGGAGGATGATCCCTTCGCCGCGCTGGGCGTCCATCCGGACGGGGCGGGGTTTTCTGCACGGCTGCTGATGCCGGATGCGGTGGCGGTCAAGGCGCGGACCCTGTCGGGCGAGAGCGTGGGCGATCTGGAAAGCATCCACCCGGCCGGACTATTCGCGGGCCCGGTATCGATCGCGGAGCGGCAGGCGCTGCGCTACGACGTGACCTTCGGCGACGGATCGACCTACAGCCTGATCGATCCCTATGGCTTTGGCCCGGTGCTGGGGCCGATGGACGATTACTATCTGTCGGAAGGATCGCATGGCCGCCTGTTCGACAAGCTCGGCGCGCATATCATGACGCATGAAGGCGTCGCCGGTACGCATTTCGCCGTCTGGGCTCCCAATGCCCGGCGGGTGTCCGTGGTGGGGGACTTCAACCGCTGGGACGGGCGGCGCGGGTTGATGCGGCGGCGCGCCGACGCGGGTTTGTGGGAATTGTTCGTGCCGGAAGTCGGCCCGGGCACGGCGTATAAATATGAGATTGTCGGCGCGGACGGCGCCATGCTGCCCTTGAAGGCCGACCCCTTCGCCTTCCAGGCGGAAATGCGCCCTTCGACCGCGTCGATCGTCGCCGCGCCGCTGGATCAGGACTGGGGCGACGATCGCCATCGGCAATATTGGCGTGAGACCGACGCGCGCCGGCAACCCATGTCCATCTACGAAGTTCATGGCGGCTCCTGGCAGCGGGCGGAGGACGGCGGTTTCCTGAGCTGGGACGAGTTGGCGAACCGGCTGATCCCCTATGTCGTGGGCATGGGGTTCACCCATATCGAATTCCTGCCGATCAGCGAGCATCCCTACGACCCGAGCTGGGGGTACCAGACGCTGGGCCTTTATGCGCCGAGCGCGCGCTTTGGCGATCCGGCCGGCTTCGCGCGCTTCGTCGATGGCGCGCATCGGGCCGGGATCGGCGTCATCCTCGACTGGGTGCCGGCGCATTTCCCCACCGACGAACATGGGCTCGCCCGTTTCGACGGCACCGCGCTCTACGAACATGCCGATCCGCGCAAGGGTTTCCATCCCGACTGGAACACGGCGATCTATAATTATGGCCGGCGCGAAGTGGCGCAGTTCCTGGTCAACAACGCGCTCTACTGGGCCGAGCGTTTTCATGTGGACGGGCTGCGCGTCGATGCCGTCGCATCGATGCTGTACCTCGATTATTCGCGAAAGCCGGGCGAATGGATCCCCAACGACCATGGCGGTCGCGAGAATGTGGAGGCGGTCGCCTTTCTTCAGCAGATGAACAAGGATCTGTACGGCCGGCATCCGAGCGTCATGACCATCGCGGAGGAATCGACCAGCTGGCCGGGGGTGTCGCGGCCCGTGCATGAAGGTGGCCTTGGTTTCGGCTTCAAATGGAATATGGGCTTCATGCACGACACGCTGCGCTATCTGACGCGCGATCCGGTGCACCGCGCCCATCATCATGACGATATTACCTTCGGCCTCGTCTATGCCTTCAGCGAGAATTTCGTCCTGCCCTTGAGCCATGACGAGGTGGTGCATGGCAAGGGATCGCTCCTCAACAAGATGGCGGGCGACGACTGGGAGAAATTCGCCACCCTGCGCGCTTATTACGCGATGATGTGGGGCTATCCCGGCAAGAAGCTGTTGTTCATGGGACAGGAATTCGCCCAGCGGGCGGAATGGAGCGAGGCGCGCGCGCTGGACTGGTGGAGCCTGGATCATGCGCCGCATCGCGGCGTGCAGGCGCTGGTGGCCGATCTCAACCGGATCTATCGCGACCATCCCGCGCTCCATGCGCGCGACTGCGAAGGCGAAGGGTTCGAATGGGTGCTGGCCGATGCGGCTGCAGACAGCCTCTTCGCCTGGGTCCGTCGCGCGCCGGGCGCGCGGCCGGTCGTCGTCATCAGCCATTTCACGCCCATCCTGCGCCACAGCTATCGTCTGCGCTTGCCGTCCAGTGGAAAGTGGCGCGAAATCCTGAACAGCGACGCGCATGACTATGGCGGCAACGGCGCGGGCAATATGGGCCAGGTTCAGGCCGATGAGGAAGGATGGGCCCACATCACCATCCCGCCCTTTGCAACCCTGATGTTGGAACTGGATTATTGAACCGCCAGTCGATCGAGCGGGCATGAAGGAGAGGCCGAAGTGAGCAGCAAATATCAGCCGATCGCCCGTGATGCGATGGCCTATGTCCTTGCCGGCGGACGGGGCAGCCGGCTTGCCGAATTGACGGACAAGCGCGCCAAGCCAGCGGTCCATTTCGGCGGCAAGGCCCGGATCATCGACTTCGCGCTTTCCAACGCGCTTAACAGCGGCATCCGGCGTATCGGCGTCGCCACGCAATATAAGGCGCACTCGCTGATCCGGCACCTGCAGCGCGGCTGGAACTTCTTTCGCCCCGAACGCAACGAAAGCTTCGACATCCTGCCCGCCAGCCAGCGCATATCCGAAAGCCAGTGGTATGAAGGCACGGCCGACGCGGTCTTCCAGAATATCGACATCATCGAAGCCTATGCGCCCGAATATATGGTCATCCTGGCGGGCGATCACGTCTACAAGATGGACTATGAGTTGATGCTCCAGCAGCATTGCGACACGGAAGCCGACGTGACCGTGGGCTGCCTGGAAGTGCCGCGCATGGAAGCGGTCGGCTTTGGCGTGATGCATGTGGACGAGAAGGACAACATCACCGCCTTCGTGGAAAAGCCCAAGGATCCGCCCGGCATCCCCGGCCAGCCCGACATGGCGCTGGCATCTATGGGCATCTATGTCTTCAAGACCAAGTTCCTGATCGAGCAACTGCGCCGGGACGCCGACACGCCGGGCAGCAAGCGCGACTTTGGCGGTGACATCATCCCTTATGTCGTGAAACATGGAAAAGCGGTGGCCCACCGTTTTTCCAGCAGCTGCGTACGTGCCGAAAGCGAGCTGGAACCCTATTGGCGGGATGTCGGCACTATCGACGCCTATTGGCAGGCGAGCATCGACCTGACCGACGTCGTTCCCGCGCTCGACCTGTATGACCGAAGCTGGCCGCTCTGGACCTATTCTGAAGTCACGCCCCCCGCCAAGTTCGTGCACAATGAGGATGGCCGCCGCGGTTCCGCCACATCCTCGCTGGTGGCGGGCGGGTGCATCGTGTCGGGATCGTCGCTGCACCGCAGCCTGTTGTTTTCCGGCGTGCGCACGCACAGCTTCTCCTCCGTCACGGACAGCGTCATCATGCCCAATTGCGAGATCGGGCGCGGCGCGCGGCTGCACAAATGCGTGGTGGACAGCGGCATTATCATACCGACCGGCCTGATTGTCGGCGAAAATCCAGAACATGACGCCCAAAGGTTCCGGGTGAGCGACAATGGCGTCTGCCTCATCACCCAGCCCATGATAGACGCCTTGGCGCGCTGAACCGGGGGCAGGGGGGCATGTCCATCAAACTGCTGTCGGTCGCATCCGAAATCTATCCGCTGGTGAAGACCGGGGGGCTGGCCGATGTCGTCGGCGCGCTGCCGGGCGCGCTTGCGCCGCACGGGATAGAGACCCGGACGCTGGTGCCCGGTTATCCTGCTGTGCTCGCGCGCATCGGCAAGGGCCGGCGGCTCGCGCGCTACACCGATCTGTTTGGCGCGAGCGCTTCGGTGCTGGCGGGGGAGGTGGATGGCCTTTCCCTGCTGGTGCTTGACGCGCCGGCCTTCTTTCAGCGCGACGGCGGCCTTTACGGTGACGCAAGCGGGCAGGACTGGAGCGACAATTGGCGGCGCTTCGCCGCCCTGTCACGAGTGGGCGCGGACATCGCTGCGGGAAGCCTGAAGGACTGGCGGCCGCATGTCGTGCATGTCCATGACTGGCAGGCGGCCATGACGCCTGCCTATATGCGCTATGGCCCGGCGGCTGCCGTTCCCCGGCTGGTGACGATCCACAATCTCGCCTTTCAGGGCCGGTTCGGAGCGGACATATTCCCCGCACTCGACCTGCCGCCCGAAGCATGGGCCGTCGATGGCGTCGAATATTATGGCGGTATCGGTTTCCTGAAGGCGGGTCTCGTGTCGGCGGACGCGATCACCACGGTCAGCCCCACCTATGCGCAGGAAATCCGGTCGCCGATGAACGGCATGGGGCTGGATGGCCTCATCAACGGTCGTGTCGACCGCCTTCATGGCATATTGAACGGGATCGACACGCAGGTCTGGGATCCGGCGACCGACCCGTTGATCCCGAAAAGCTATCAGGCGCGGTCGCTTGCGGCCAGGGGTGTGAACCGGCGCGCGCTGGAGCGGCGCTTCGGCCTCGATTCCGGCGCCGGGCCGATCTTCGTCATCATCAGCCGTCTGACCTGGCAAAAGGGGCTGGACCTGATGGTGGACGCTATCGATCATCTGGTGGGATCGGGCGGCAAGCTGGCCGTGCTGGGATCGGGCGACGCGCCGCTGGAAGGCGCGTTCCTGAGTGCGGCTGAGCGGCATCGCGGCCGTGTCGGGGTCCAGATCGGCTATGACGAGCCGCTGTCGCACCTGATGCAGGCGGGCGGCGACGCGATCCTGATCCCCTCCCGTTTCGAACCCTGCGGCCTCACCCAGCTTTATGCGCTGCGCTACGGCTGCGTGCCGGTGGTGGCGCGGGTCGGGGGGCTGGCCGACACGGTGATCGACGCCAACGAAGCGGCGATTGCCGCCGGCGCGGCGACCGGCATCGTCTTTGCGCCGGCTGATCCGCTGGCTCTGCACGGCGCGATCGATCGGGTGGTGCAGCTTCACGGGGATGGGCCGGTCTGGCTGGGAATGCAGCGAGCCGGCATGCGCGCCGACTTTTCCTGGGGCAACAGTGCGGCCCGCTACGCCGCGCTGTACGCCCGGCTGATCGCGGAGGCGGCGTGACCCTGGGGCCGCTGGTGGGAACCGGGGGCACGCGCTTTTCGGTCTGGTCGCCCGATGCGGCGCAGCTTTGGCTTTGCCTGTTCGGTGCGGGCGACCGCGAAAGCCGCGTACCCATGCTGCGCGATGCGGAAGGGGTCTGGCATGTCGAGTTGGCCGGGGCCGGCGTCGGCACGCGCTACGGACTGCGCGCCGACGGCGCCTACGATCCCGGTGCGGGCCTTTGGTTCGATCCCGACAAGCTGCTGATCGACCCCTATGCCAGGGCGGTCGACCGGCCATTCCTCTACGATCCAATGCTCGCCGCGCGCCGGGGCCACGGGGCGGACACGGCTCCGCTCATGCCCAAGGGCATGGTGATGCCGGCCCTTCCACCCCTATCGGTCCCGCCGCCTGCTTTTGCGCCAGGCGGGCTGATCTATGAAGTGCAGGTGCGCGGTTTCACCATGCTGCATCCTCAGGTGCCGCAGGCCCAGCGCGGGACGATTGCGGCACTTGGGCATCCCGCCATCATTGCGCATCTCAAGGCGCTGCACGTTTCGGCTGTCGAGCTTATGCCGATCAATGCCTGGATCGACGAGCGGCATCTGGGGCCGCTTGGCCTCACCAATGCCTGGGGATATAATCCGGTCAGCTGGTTTGCCCTCGACCCCCGCATCGCGCCGGGCGGACTGGCCGAACTGCGCGGTGCGGTGGAGGCGCTGCACGCCGCAGGGATCGGCGTGATCCTGGACATGGTCTATAATCATGACGGGGAGAGTGACGCCCTTGGCCCCACATTGTCGCTGCGCGGCCTGGATGCGCGGGGATATTTTCGTCACGCTGCCGATGGCAGCCTCATCAACGATACGGGGACGGGCAACAGCATCGCCTGCAACGCGCCTGTAGCGCGGCGATTGATTCTCGATTCGCTGCGTCATTTTGTGCGCGAGGCGGGGGTGGACGGCTTCCGTTTCGATCTCGGCCCCGCTCTCGGGCGGATGGAGGGCGGTTTCGATCCGGCCGCGCCCCTGCTTCAGGAAATACGGGCCGATCCCACCCTGTCCGACCGGGTGATGATTGCCGAACCCTGGGACATCGGCCCTGGGGGCTATCAGTTGGGGCGGTTCGGCGACGGCTGGCTCGAATGGAACGACCGCTATCGCGACGACATGCGGCGATTCTGGCGCGGCGACGAAGGGATGCTGGGCGCGTTCGCCACGCGCCTTGCCGGATCGTCCGACATCTTTTCCGGCGACGTTACGCGCAGCGTCAACTTCCTCGCGGCGCATGACGGGTTCACGCTGGCCGATCTCACCGCCTATCGACATCGTCACAATGAGGCCAATGGCGAGCAGAATCGCGACGGCCATGGCGAGAATTTCAGCTGGAACAACGGGATCGAGGGTGCAACCGACGATCCGGCCGTCCGGGACGCCCGCCGCCGGGACATCATGGCGCTGCTCTCGACCCTGTTTCTTTCGCGCGGAACGATCATGATGAGCGCGGGGGACGAATTCGGGCGCACGCAGCATGGCAATAACAATGCCTATGCGCAGGACAATGCGATCGGCTGGATCGATTGGGAAGGGCGGGATGCGGCGCTGGAAGCGCATGCCTTCGCGTTGGCCGGGCTGCGCGCGGAAAGGGCCGAATTGGCGTCCGCCCACTTTTTGACGGATACAGATGTCGAATGGCTGTCGGAGGACGGACACCGCCTGCGGACCGACCAATGGGAAGACCCGTCCCGACGCCGCCTTGTGCTGCGCCACCGGAACAGCGGCTTTTCCATCTGCGTCAACGGATCGGATACGCCCTGCCGCTTCCACCTGCCGGAGAGCGAACAAGACGTCGCCGCACGATCCATTGCGGTGGTGAGCCCTGCTGGATTCGAACCAGCGACCTACTGATTAAAAGTCGGTAGAAAGTCGTTTGTTTTCAGTGCCTATTTCCACATGTTACACGTTCTGTTCACGGACGCTACCTCTAAGGCTAGCGGAATTTGTCGAAATGACGGGATTGGCCGGTATCGAACCGTTGACCCACTGATTTTTATACTGGATTGCCAAAGTGACAGGCTGCGACTTTTAGCCTTCGTGCGGAAGTGCGGCGGGTCCTGCATCGGGATCTGGAAGGCGGGGCATGACGCCCTCCGCGAGCTTATCGATGATCACGGGAGCGCTCGCGCCCAGGTAAAAGGCAATCAACGGAGAGCCGGCGTCCATGATCATGGGCAGGGTCCCAGCCACGAACGGCATCCCGAAGCGTGTCGCAAGGTAAACAGGCTTTTGATAGCGTTTCGGGGTATGTCCATCAAGCTTGGCGCAGGCCCGCGCCAAGGCAAAGAACTCGACTACCCCGCTTCCGATAACTCCGACCCAATAAGGGGATAGGCCGAGTTCGACGAAAGCTGGGTTCAACGAATCCCCAAGCGAAGCAGCGCGGTCACCCGGACAAGGCGACGCTGGACATTATCCACCAGTTTCCGCTTATGGAGAGCATATCCCACAACCGAAGCGATATTTAGCACGATAAGAAAAGCGGCGATAAACTTGAACGCAGCGCTCAAGATGCCGATCATCAGGTCCATGTCCATCTCCTGCCCCCTTATATATGCACCGGCGCTGAACAATCAACGCTCGATAGCGGAAGCGCTATCGGCTGTAAATTGCTGAAGATTTGCCAGCTATCATGGTTGGGTAAAGGATATCTCACAGAAATCATCGACAGGCTCCGGCACCGGCTGGCCGCGCGGTCGCTCTGGCTTCGGCTGGGGCAGGGCAGGGGCGGTGCCATCCAGCGTCAGGGCGATGACCGCGCCGAAGCTGTCCGGCCGCTGGAACACGGCGCGCGCGACCGCCACCTGTCCGGCGATGTGGTCGGCATAGGGCGACGAGACATAGCCGATCTGGATGCCGCGTGGCGAATAGACGCCGACGGCGCGGCCACCGCGCACCTTGTGCCGCTCGCGACGCAGTTCGAGGATTTCACCCGGCCGGCACTTCGCGATCTCCGCCAGGCGAGCCGCGGCGAGCGGCGTCGAGCGCATCGCGCCTTCGATGGCGATGGATGACGAGCCTTGGAACATAGGAAGAACATAATTGCAGCCGCAGCGAGTCGCAACCTTGACCGAATCGGGAACGGAGGCGGATCACGACGCCTATGGGCGCAAGAAGACCTGGCATGCTCCCCTCGTGGGTAGCGACCGTACATGAGATGGCTGCGGAGCCATTTTGCAAGGTCAGGGCCTTCTGCGGCAAGTGCAAGCTGTTCAGGGATGTCGACCTGCAGGCGCTGGCTGCGAAGGTCGGGCCGGATTACAGCTTGATCGATCGCAGAAGCCCATGCCGGCTCACCCCCGGATGCGACGGCTGGGTCAAGTTCATGTATCTGTTTGGCGTCTACCGCAACCTCTGGAGCTATGAGCGTGAGGAAGTGTGGATGGAGCGCGACAAAAGGGCTGCCGAATGATGGCCGTCTATTTTGTGTAACTACAAATAACTGTTGACGACATAATTATATGTAGTTACAAGAAACGCATGGAAATCAGCTTCGACCCCGCGAAAGACGCCAGCAACACCGCCAAGCATGGCCTGTCGTTTTCGGACTTCGCCGGCTTTGACGCTGAACCCACGGTCCTGATCGATGACCGCTATGACTATGGCGAAACCCGCTTCCGGGCATTCGGTCGGATCGATGGCGATGCCCATTGCATCGTCTATACCGAGACGGCCACCGGCATCCGCCTCATCAGCTTTCGCCGGGCACATGAAAAGGAGATGCGCCGCTATGAGTAAGAGCAAGCCCCCGGTCGGCTATGACGAAAACCCCGAATGGACGGATGAGGATTTCGCGAAGGCGAAGCCTGCCGGCGAGGTGCATGCCCCGCAGGTCGCGGCGGCGCTGGTGAAGCGCAAGCCCGGTCGCCCGGTCGGATCGCTGTCGGCCACCAAGGAACAGGTGACGCTGCGGCTCGACGCGGACGTGCTGGCGAAGTTCCGGGCGACCGGGAAAGGCTGGCAGACGCGGGTGAACGATGTCCTTCGGGATGCGCAGATAGGCTAGGACCGGATTGGCAGGAGCATGAGACGGCTGTAATGCGCGCCCGACCCTGCCGCACCTTCATCGCGGCGCGCGGCAGGGTCACCTCAGTCTATTACAATGCCCAGGCGGTGCGAGGATCAGTGGTCGTGCGCACCAGTGGCCGGTCGATCAGCACGGCGAACACGTCGCCGGCAGTGAAGCCGGATGGACGGAAGTTCGTATAGACGGTGAGATCGAGCGTCGCATAGTCGCCGTCAGCAGGCAGCCGGATCAACGCCGTGAGCCAATGCTGCCCGCGCGCATCGTCGCTATAGGTCTTCGTGTTGTTGTAGGCGAGGCTGTCGATCTGGCCGGGCTGCACATCGACCCGGACGTCTCCTGCGCCGTTTTTCAGGGTCGCCTGTAGGAACAAATTGGCCGGTCCCTTCGCGCCGCGCGTATCGACACGCACGGCGACGCGGATCCAACTGTCCGCCGCAGCCTGCGCGGGCGTCAATGCAAGTTGCGGCATCGTCACCCGCGACTGGTGCCACGGCGTTGCATCGGCAACAGGCGAAATGAGAAGGATCTGTTTGTTCGCCGTGCTCGCCTGGGTACCTGACTTACCGCATTTTTGCGTGGAGGATGCGGTCCCGCGCGACATATAGACGTTGCAGCCGGTCGCGACGCCGCCCGCCGTGATTTCGCCGGTCGGGTCGGTGTCCGTTCCCACGGTGAAATTCGTGGTGGTCGCGCCAGTTCGCGTCCCGGTGGTGCCGGGAAGATTGTAGGTCGCTTGCGGCAAAAGGTTCGACACCGAGGGATCGATGTTGAAGCGCGTCGCGGTGGTGGTCGCCGACGCGATCACGGTCTTGATGAGGTCTCCCACCAGATTTGCGCCGTTGCCGTTCAGGTGAACCGTGCTGTTGCCGCCTTCCTCAAGGAAGTATTTCGGGTTCGGCTGCACGACGCCCGGCAGGCGCAGTGCGTCGTAAGGATCGACCACGCCCAAAACGCCGGTGCGGCCTGCCTGCGCCTTGATGTAGGTGTTGACGTCCTGCGTGATTGTGTGCCGAACATCGCCTGCCGCCCAGTTGCGGGGATAGATCGTCACCGGGATCACATAGACGCCCGCCCGAATGAACGCCGCGATTTCGGCTTCCACCTGCGAGATGACATAAGCGGCAGTCGGCGCGGCGGAGCTGCCGTCCACGTCGCCGCTATGGATGGTGTTGGTGCCCAGCGAATTGAGGATCACGATCTCGGGCTTGCGGGCAACGGCATAGGGAATGCGCGCAATCATCCCGCCGCCCGGCAATGGGCTGCCCGTCTGGTTGCGGAAGTGGTCGGCGGCGAGGCCTTGGTTGGCGCCGTTGAAGCCGCGCGCTAGCGGGTCGGCCACGTCGGTCCATGTGTCCATGTTGAACCGGGGGTCTTTGCTGAACGCGGCGGTAACAGGCCCCTTATAGGTCGGGCCGGGGTCCGTCGCATTGATACCGCTGATCAGCGCATGGTTGAACTGCGACTGGCTGTCGCCGAACATCATGACGCGCGGGAGCGTGAGTGGCAGGGCCGGAAGCGGAACGGATGGAGATTCGATGAACCTGCCATCAGGCGATACCGCCGCGACGAATGCGGCGCGAGAATGCGCCTTGCGGGCGGGCGACCCGAACGGGGCGCGGCTATTGGCACGGACCATGTCTATCTTCCTTCAGTTGAACGTGGCGGGACAGACGCGGTCGAGCGTCTGAAGGGCGAGCGCGGCGGCTGCGCGGACGCGATCAGCGTTGGCGCAATTGACGGCGGGCATGGTGGTGCAGCCCGCGAGCAGCAGGAGGGGCAGGAGGCGGATCATGTCTTAGGCTCCACAGGGATGGGATCGTTGGCGGGCTGGTCGACCTGCACGGTTCGGGCGCTGGGAATGCGCAGAATGCCGATGAGGCCGCCCGTGATGGTGCCGAGGCCGAACGCCTCGATCTTGCCGATGATGTCCGGCCGGATCGCGGACACGATCAGCGCCAGCGCGAAGATCAGGACCAGAGCGGCGATGGTCGCCAGATAGGCGATGAGGTCGTGACGGTCGCTCATGCCAGCGCGCCGATGCGGCTAGCGAGCCAGCCCCAGGCGAACGCTTCCTGGCTCGGGTTCTTTTCCGCAATTTCGACGTAGCGTGCCGCCTGCAAGCCATCGATCGCGGCTCGCAGCACATCGCCTGCCTTCTCGCCGCGCTTGGCCTTGAGCGCGCGCAGGGCTTCCAGCGTCATCGGCCCGATCTGGCCGTCAGCGGTGATGTCGGGATAGTCGACAGCGCCTCGGTTGCAGACGTTCAGCACCCGCTGGAGGAACTTGGCGGCGACCCCCGGCCCCATGTTGACGCCGGTGTCGAACATCTCATGCGCGATCTGGGGAAAGATGCCGGCGACCTGATCGAAGCGCGGACCTGTCCAGAAGCGCTGCCGGTAGATCGTCACGGCGGTAACGCGGGTCATCGTGCGCATGTCGGCCTTGAACCCGAAAGCGCGCGCGACCTGTTCGGTGATCCCGAAATTGGTGGGACCGCCGCGATCGGCAGGATGGTTGCTATAGCCGCCCTCGCGCCCAATCACGTCATCGATCAGCTTGTCGACGTCCATGTCATTCTCCCATGAAAAAGGGCGCTCGAAAGCGCCCGCCTGCCGCAGCGCTGCGCGCCCGGTTATTCGCCGCCGATCGGCCTCTTTCCTTCAGCAATGTCCTGCAGCGTCCTCTCGGCGCTCAATTCCGTCTGCACCTCTTCGCGGATCATTGCTTTCCGACGCGCGGCTTCATCGGCCATTATAGCGTCCACGCCCCGCATGAACCGGTCGGTGTAGAGCTTGACGATGCGATCAGCGCCGACCGTCGCTGCCGCCGTAATCAGCGCCGCTCCTTCGTTATGCACCCCTGCCTGATTAACCAGCCAGTAGGCGATCAACGCCACCATCGGCAGGAGCAGGATGTCCGCCAGCACAAGGACGGGCTTAATCGGCACGCCGCGCTTGATCAGCAGCGCATATTTCGCGGCCAGGCCGAAGGTCAGCCCAAGCACGATCCATCCGTATTTGGCGACGGCCGCCTCAATCCACGGCGTCATCGCTGAGCCTCCCGGTTGCATGTTCATAATGGCGGCCCTCATGTCAGCCTCAGGACTGATCCTGAGCATCGACAATCGCCTGAACCCTCGTCACTTCGCGATCGAGGAAGCCAGCCACGTTGCGCACAACGCTGATGACGTTCAGCACCTGGTTGTAGGCGGAGCCAAGCTCAGGCTCGGGAGTGAGCTGGGGCATGATCGCTTGCAGATCATCGGCCAAGGTCGCGACCTTGCCAGCCTTCATGCCAGCAAGCGCCGCTTTCAGGCCATCAAGGTTCGCCATGGCAATCTGGCGGTCGATCTCGTTGCGCTGGTCGAGCAATTCGGCGCGGGTCGGGGGAGTGCTTGCCATGGTTCAGGCTCCTTGCAGGGGGATGGGTTTGGCGGTGCGGTTGGCAGGTTTCGTCGGTGGCTCGATGCCGTCGATCTCGTCCAGCGTGTCCGCGACGTTGATGGTGTTCGGACGGTCGAACAGGCGGATGAACAGGCGAGCTTTCACGCCATGCGGGTCATCCAGCACCTCGCGGCGGCCCACGATCCGGTCGCGCGCGATAAACATGCGACCCTCGTGGAAGCCGGTGACCGCGTCAGCGTCCGTGCCAATCGTCACTTGCTCGATGATGCGCACCTCAAGCGGATTGACCATGCCCTGGCTGTCGATCACCGCCTTCTTCACGTAGCCATATTGATCGGCCAGCTGGTCGGCCTGCGGGCCGGTGCCGACGTCATAGATGATGGCGGCAGGGTTGATGCCGTCGCACGGTTTCATGACGGCCATTATGCAGACGGCGGGGATCTCCAGCCGCTCGCCTGCGGCTGTCTTCAAATGCAGCATGATATGCTCCTGACGATGTTGAAAGGGAGACGCCGGGAGGCGTCAGATGAAGGTCCACTTGGTCTTCATGGTGAAGGCGAAGCTGCTGTAATTGGCGCTGCGCTGCTGGCTGTAGCTATCACCCTCATCCATAACTCCCGTGTCCGACGCGCCCTGGACGGCATAGACTGCGACCACTACGTTGCCGGTTCCCGCGTCTGAACCGCCTGGAGCGTCGGCCACAAAAGTCCGGATCGTCGAATAGCTCCGCAAATTGGTGTTGTTCTGCTGTTGCCATTCGCTCGCGTTTATGAGCGTGGACCAGAACTCAGTCCCGTTCTTGCTCAGCGCGATCCGGATGCCGCCGTCAGCATCGTCGACGCGGGAGAATGGCTTGCCGTTGTAAGGGGTGATCGAATTGCCGACGGTGGTCTGAAACCCGGCGTTGATCTCCATGACATAGGAACCGTTCGGCGTGGTCACTCCAAGATTGTCGGCATAGAGCAGCAGCGACTGCCCCCGCGCCGGCGAACCGGAGCCGCTCGCATCATCACGCTTCACAAACCGGTCGAGCGCCAGAGCCTCCGGGTTAACGGTGCCATTGATGAAAGCGTCCCCGTCCACATACAGGCCGGTCCCAACGAAGAAGCCGGACTGGCCTGCGGAATTGACGAGACGCACATACACTTCGCCGTTGGGGCCGGTCGCTACCACCTGCCAGTAGAGCGAGACCTTCCCATTGATGTCGGCTATGGCGAGAGACTGTTGACTGACGGTTCCACCCAGGACCGACACAGTGGACGACAGGCTCGCATATTGACCCTGAAGATTGGTGATAGCCGAAGCGTTCGTGCTGACGCTGGCGTTGAGAACGCTCACCGTGGACGATAGCGATGCATATTGGGTGTTGAGCGTGGAGAGCGTCTGGAAGGATTGCGAGACCGTGGCTTCATCGGAGAAGCGCCCGATTACCGTCCCATTGACGACTTTCACTTGTCGAAAAGCAATGTTCCCCGCGGTTGGCGATCCCTCGACGCCAAGCTGCACAAAGAATTGCACGGCACCAGACGGGCAGTCCTGCGTGGCCCGTTGGCGCTGACTGAAGTCATTGGTGAAGCTGCCGGTGCCGTAGATTGTCGGGCCGATCGAATGAACGCTGCCGCTCGAATTGAGCCACACGATGCGGGCGAACGCGACGCCCCCCGTCGTGCCGCCCCGGTCAATGTCGGCCGTTATCGTGTAAGGATCGCCAACGATGGCGGGCTGTGCTGCGGTCGAGGCATAATGATCCCCCGCATTCTGGACCCCCAAAGCCGAAACATATCGCCCCCAGCTGGGATCGTTAGCGCTGGAAGCGCTCCATGTGCCAGTCGTCGCCCATCCAGTTAGCCCATCGGGGAATGATCCATAGGCAACGAGGTTGGTCGCACCTGCGCTAACCGTTGTCGTAAGGGTCGCAACATCGCCTTGTATCGTGGAGGTGGCCGTCTGAAGATTGCTGATCGCCGCACCTTGACTCGACACTGTGGACGAAAGCGAAGCCTGCGATCCCTGCAAATTGCTGATGGCCGTCGCGTTCTGGCTGATCGAGGCGCCCTGCGTGGCGACGGTGCTGGAAAGGGTCGCCTGCTGCCCGTTGATGGTGCTGATCGCCTGCGCCTGGATCGCGATCGATGACCTCGCGCTACCCGGCGAGTAGGCAGGCGATGCTGCTGCCGCTGCGGTTGTCTCGGCCACCTGCGGACGTAGCCACCATGCATAGCTGTTGGCCCCTGACAGCGTTCCGAACTTGTGGAGGAACAGCCTGCCCCGGACTGTTCCGGCGGGAGCCTGCGCCTTGAATGAGCGGCGGGCGAAGTCCCCAATATTTATGCCGCCGCCGGTTGGGCCGATCAGGCCACTACTGGGCGTGGAAAGCACGCCACCGCCCACGTCGAGGAACTGGAGATATACCTGGATATTGCAGCGGTGCGACGCGGCATAGACCGACACGTCATACCATTTGCCCTGCTCGAGAGCGAGTTCCTGCGTCCAGTCACCCTGACCAGCAGACTGCGTTGACGGCAGGGTTGCTCGGAGGCCGTTTTCGCCTGTGACGATCCACGGATCGCCAGATCCGACGCGGTCCCCAATCGTGCCGTTGCCAGAGTTGAAGACCCACCCCGCGGTGTCCGCCGCAAGATCGGTATTGACGAGCAGGTTGCCGCCTCCAGCCGTCACCTGCGTCTGGAGCGTGGCAATCTGGCCCGCCTGCGTCGAGGACGCCGATTGCAGACTGCTTATGCTGCTGCCCTGCGCGCTGACCGTGCTTGACAGCGTGCTGACCGTGCCGTTCAGGTTCGTGAAGGATTGCTGCAACGTTGTAATGCTGCCGCCCTGAGATGACACGGTGGTAGATAGGCTGGCGAAGCTGCTGTTGAGCGTCGAGTATGCCTGGTAGGTCTGCCGCGCGCTGGCCTCACCGCTGTACGGGGTTGCAATCGAACCGCGCTCCAGCTTGACCTGACGCCATGCCATGCTGTTGATCGTGACGCCCGGTGGCGCATAGACAACCAGGCTGATCTGAACACCAGTAGCCCCAGCCGGAACCTGCCGGGTGCCTTGAAAAGCGGCGCGGCTCGCACCGGTGGGCTCAAAGCCTATTCCCGTCCCCACCTGCCTGCGCGGACAGTCCACATATTGAGGCCCAGATGGCGTTGACCAGATGAACTGCACCCATGCTTCTGCGCCGGGCTGGCTGGCTTGAATGCCAGCATCAACGGCGGCAGTATAGTAGGAGCCTACATCAATTCCGTTTAGGACTTGGCTCGTTATGTGGGCAAATTGAAGGGTCGACGTCCCGGTCCACGGGGTCGTATTTGCCGCATAGCTGCCCCATGCTGCGTTGATCGCCTGAAACCAGTTGAGCGGTGCACCAGCGCTACCGCTTGCTACCCATCCCGCTAGTCCATTCTCAAAACCGCCATTTGGCAGCACGTTCGGATTGCTCGAGGCCGACACGACGTTCGTCAGGGTGGCGAGGCTTCCCTGCGCCGTCGAGATGGCCTGCACGTTAGTGGCGATCGAGGCGCCCTGCGTCGTCACAGTCTGGCTAAGGCTGGCGATTTGGCCCGCCTGCGTCGAAGAGGCGGACTGAAGCGTGACGATGCTGCTCTCTGCGGTGCCGACGCGCGTGCTCAGCGATGCAAGGCTGCCGTTCGCCGCCGAGATGGCTGTGGCGGTGCTGAGGATTTCAGCCTCAGCCGTGCCCACGCGCGTTGTCAGGGTGGCGAGAGAGGCTGTGGCGGTGCTGATTGCCTGTGCCTGCGTCTCAATCGACGCCTGTGCGCTGCCCGGCGAATAGGCCGAGGGGAAAGTGGCATCGGCCGTGCTTGGCCGGAACATGGGTTGGCAGAACCAAGCATAGCTGTCGGTCGTGCCCGCGCTCGTTGCTTGTTTGCGGAGGTGGAGCACGGCGGAAGCCGCGCCTGCGGGTGCCTGACCTTTGACCCCGGCATGGAACCAGTTGCCGAGAACCGCGCCGCCTTGTGGATAGGTGGCGACACTCTGGGACGGCGTCGGCGGATTGATCCATTGGCCGTTCGCGTCCAGCCATTGCAGGATGATCTCGGCGGCGCAGCGGTGTGCCGCCACTCGACTGGAGAACTCATACCACGCCCCGCTTATGACAGGCACCTTCTGCGTCCATTCGGCGTGGCTGCCGGAATTGGCATTGGGCTGTGTGATGCCAATGTTGTGACCGCCCGGAAGGCGCCACTGATCGCCCGCAAGGTCGCGCCCCCCCGCCGCGCCGGGCTGGCCCGCATTGGCAAAGGTCCACCCCGATGTGTCGGCGGCAAAATCTGTATTGGTGAGGAGATTGCCGCCCGCGCGCACCTGCTGCCGCAGCGTCGTCACCGAACCATTGAGGCTCGTCACGCTCTGCTGGAGCGTGAGGATGCTCCCACCCTGCGTGACGACAGCAGCGTTAAGCTGGTCGACCTCGGTGCCGATCTGGCCGATGCTCGACAGAATGTCGGCGGCCTGATTTTGAAGACCAGTTACGTCGCCCTGCAGCGTCGACACGCTCTGCTGAACCGCCGACGATGCCGACTGGAGCGCGGATATATTGCCCTCTGTCGCAGTCAGGTCAGAACGAAGGTCGTTCAATTCGTCCATGATCAGGCCGAAGTCGCCCTCAATGGCTCCGGTGATTTCGGCAATGTCCTGCTGCGCCTGGGCGATGGCGGCCTGTGCCTCCGCCGCAGCGGCAGCTGCAGCTGCCGCCTGCTGCTCTATCTGATCCATGAGGCTGACCTGCTCGGGCGTCGCGCCGACGGTCGCCCCGTTCTCTGGCTTATTAGGGCCGGTCACATTGTCGAAATCGAGCGCCGTCCAACCCGTCTCCGACGGCCCGACGATGAGCCGGCCTCCCGTGACGCCCCGACGCTGATAGCTGATCCCAACCTCGTAAGCCGTTCCGCCCTCAACTCCGGTAATGACGTGGCGCGTTAGAGACGGCTCGAAAGTCCCCGCCGAGAGCCATCCGGCATCCATCGACTGCCCGCTGACGAACCGCCGATATTCTATCACCACGGCCTCGGCGGTGGCAGCATCCGTAGCGCCTGCCACAACGATGGCGGGAGATACCGCCCCATCGGCCTCTATCTTGTTCGCTACGATAGACCAACTTCCTGAGCCAGGAACCGGCACCAATGGTGGACCGCTGACGCCCGGCGTCGGCGGAGGCGTCGTGGTCTGGCCTAGGGCAAAAGGATGCTTGCCCGCCGTCTCGCTGCGCGCCGTCATGGTGACGATGCCGGTCGCAGGGGACAGTTCGCGATTAAGAAGCAGAATGGGCTGCCCATTCAGTCCCAGCTCGGGCAGGATCGCGGTTACACAGTCGCCCGGCTTATACCCCATCCACACCAGCTTGAGCGGCAGACTGATCGGCCCAAACTCGCGAGCGTTCTCGATGTCATACCGCGCCGCGACGGCCGCCTGCTTCGTCTGCTGGATGAAAGGATAGTCCTGAACCCGCGAACGCTTCCCCCGGTCCTCGGCAACATGCGCCGGCACGCTGATCGGCGCGGCGGGCAAAAGCTGCCAATTATTCTCTTCCAGTCGGAAACGGGGCGTGATGGTGTTGATCCGGTCCCGGCGCGGCTGCGTCGCTGCCACGCTCCCCGGCCCCACCAGATCATCAACGGTGACGGTTGCAAGCGAAACCTTGGGGGCATTGACGAGGCAGGAAATCCGCGCGCCAAGGGTGAGCGGCTCGCCCATCCCGGCCTGCAAAATCTTCTTCATCGAGTCCCATTTGCCGTCACCCGAATAGATGACGCCGCCCACTTTCCAGCCGTTGGCTTGGGCTACGTTCGCCCCTTCGACGAAGGCAGGGACATCAATGGTCTCCCAAGGGGCACCCATGCCCATGACGCGCTGATAAACCGATCCAGAAGCACTGCGGTCGCGCTGCCAGATGCCGTGCGCCCAGCGCAGCCCGATCAGATAAGGGTCTTCGGTCCATTCCCACGTATCGACCGCAGCGTCATAGGCCGCCGTGTCGGAAGGATCGGCCATGCGGTGCGGGCCGCTGCCTCCCGGATAAGTCGAGTCCTTGCGCGGGTCGTAAGCCTTGATCCCGCGAATAGTCCACATCGGCGCAGGCGGACCATTTTGATACAGCTTCGCCTTCGTGTCGAACCGCAACGTCCATGCGCTCGCCGCTTTACCCGATAGCTTGTGCTGAGTGGTCCAGCCTGGGGGCGACCCGGCACCAGCGCCGAACGAGAGGGCCGACGGTTCAGGCGTCGCGCCAAGTTGCGACACCATCCACATAAAGCCGGCGAACGCCCCGATGGCCTGACCCGCGCTGTTGAACGTCACCTGCGACTTGTCGACCGTGAAGCGCTCGATTGCGTCAATCGGACCAAGGGAATGCACCGCTACAAATGCCTGACGGTCATTGTCGCCCTTGTCGGCAGTATCCCAGCCGCGCCGGAACACGATGTCGCTGGCATTGCCGGTTCGGCCGATGACGAGGGGAATGCCGGCGTCGGGGTCGGCGCTGAACTGCGTCTGCGACCCGGATGCTTGCGCCGTTGGCTTTTTGGCGGTGAGAACGGATGCGACCGTCAAAGCGCCTGCGGCAACTGACGCGATGGTGCCGATCGAGGCGACCGTTTCCAAGGTAGCGGCAGTTGCCGCTGACATCGTGCCAGCCGAAAAGCTCCCGAAGATACCGATGCCCCCGGCCGCTCCGACCCCCGTTGCTACAAGCGCAACAGCCCCCACCACTAAGGCAGCGGTTCTCATCACTTTGGACATAGGATAACGCTCTCCAAAGCAAGGAGATGGCATGAATGATTTGTGATCGGCCTTGGTGCTCGGCGTCGTGGCGTT
>NZ_LSJY01000185.1 GCF_001556865.1 Sphingobium sp. CCH11-B1
GCCGAGCCTGCGCCCGCCGAGCCGACCGCTGAGGAAGCGCCCGCCAAGCCCAAGCGCACCCGCCGCAAGAAGGCGACGGCCGAAACCGACGCCGCCGTGGATGCGCCCGTGGATGCGCCTGCCGAAGCGGTCGCAGCCGAGGTTGCCGAAGCCGAAGCCCCCGCCAAGCCCAAGCGCGCCCGCCGCAAGAAGGCCGTGGCGAGCGACGTGGAAGGTAGCGACACCCTCATCGCGGCCGCGCCGGAAGAGTCGTCCGCCGAACCCGCGCCGCAGGCCAATGCGGATGTGGCGGTGAATGACGACGTCCCTGCCGACGCGGAAGCCGAAACGGCCGACGGAGCCCCGCGTCGCGGCTGGTGGCAGCGCACCTTCGGCCAGTAAGCCGGGCTGCTCTGTCGCGATGATCAGGCGCCGCTGCATGTCCGGTTCGACCCGGCGGGCAGCGGCGCCTTTTGTTTCCGCCGTCTTCATGGCAGGTTCAGTTGCGCGCTGGCATGGCCCTTACGCGATGGCCCGCCTATTGCAGTTCCTTGCCCTCGCGCTGGCCTCGCTGGCGCTGATGGCGCGTCCCGCCTTCGCCCAGCAGATCTTGCGCGACGCGGAAACCGAAGCCTTCATGGCCGACATGTCGGCTCCGCTGGTGAAGGCCGCCGGGATGGAGCCGCGCAATGTGCAGGTGCTGGTCATCAACGACCCGGAGATCAACGCCTTCGTTGCGGGCGGCCAATATGTGTGGGTGCATAGCGGCCTGATCGCGCAGGCCGACAATGTGAACCAGTTGCAGGGCGTGGTCGCGCACGAACTCGGCCATATCGAGGGCGGCCATATCATCCGATCGGGCGAAGGGATCAAGGAAGCGACCGGGATCACGCTCTTGAGCCTGGTGCTCGGCGCGGCGGCGATCGCCGGTGGCGCGGGCGAGGCGGGCTATCTCCACACCGCCGGGATTAGCGGCCGGGGCAGCCTGGAATTCTTCAAGAAGCTGCAGAATCAGGAATATCGCCTCGCCATTCCGCAGGACAACAGTTACGGCCGCACCCACCCCCTGTCGGGCGAGCGCATCCAGGTGCTGCGCGAAGTCTATGAGCCCGATCCGGCGTGGAACCGTCCGTCCGATCCCTATCTTGAAAAGCGGTTCGAGCGGATCAAGGCGAAACTGATCGGCTTCGCGTCCGAACCGCAGCAGACCCTCATCAAATATCCCGAAAGCGACCAGTCGATCCCCGCCCATTATGCGCGCGCCTATGCCTGGCACAAAAGCGCCTATCCCGACCGGGCGCTGGCGGAGACCGACGCGCTGCTCGCCGCGCTGCCCCACGACCCCTATTTTCTGGAGCTGAAGGGCCAGATCCTGCTGGAAAGCGGCAAGCCCAAGGAGGCGATCGCGCCGCTGCGCGAGGCGGTGAAGCTCACCAACCAGCCGCTCATCTCCACCCTGCTCGCCCATGCGCTTATCGCCAGCGAGGATGAGGCGAATTTCGCGGAGGCCGAACAGGTGCTGCGCCTTGCCGTGCAGCGCGACCGGGAAAACCCCTTTGCCTGGTATCAGCTTGGCGTCGTCTATGAACGGCGCGGCGACACGCCCCGCGCGGCGCTCGCCACGGCGGAACGCTATTCGATGATCGGGCAGGACCAGATGGCGCTGCGCAGCGCGGACGCCGCGATGCAGGGATTGAAGCCCGGCACGGTTGACTATCTGCGGGCGCAGGATATCGCCATGGTCTCGCGCGCGGCGATCGAGCAGCAGCGGAAGAAACGATAAAGATGACCGATCAGAACCGGCCGAGCTTTCGCGCCGCCCTTTCCAACAGGACCATGCAGATGACCCTTGGCGGTTTCGCCTTCCTCGCGGCCGCCGCCGGCGCCGCCCTTGCCGTCCAGGCGCCCGCCGCCGTCAGCCCGACCGACAAGGCCGCGATCGAAAGAATAGTCCACGACTATATATTGGAGCATCCCGAAATCATCCCGCAGGCGGTGGAAAAGCTGCAGGCGAAACGGATGTCGAGCACGATCGAGAGCAGCCGCAGCGCGATCGAGAAGCCCTATGCCGGGGCGTGGGAAGGCGCGCCGAACGCGGACGTCACCGTGGTCGAATTCTTCGACTATGCCTGCGGCTATTGCCGCGCCTCGCTGCCCGATCTGGCGAAGCTGGTGGGATCGGACGCGAAGGTGAAGATCGTCTATCGCGAACTGCCCATCCTGTCCGACGAAAGCGGGGACGCGGCCAAGGTGTCGCTGCTCGCCGCCGAGCGCGGCCAATATATGGCCTATCACAAGGCGCTCTACGGCGCGGGCAAGGTGACGCGCGACACCATCGTCGCCGCCGCCGCGCGCGCCGGCATCACCAAGTCGGAAGCGGAAGCCGCGATCGCGTCCAGCAAATATGACGCCGAAATCGCGTCCAACATCGCGCTTGCGCAGAAATTGCAGGCGAGCGGCACGCCCACCTTTGTCATCGGCGACCAGGTGCTGAACGGCGCGGTCGGCTACGACGCCCTCAAGGAAGGCGTGGCGAGCGCGCGCGGCAAGTAAGCGGCAAGTAATCCGCCCCTTGGGGTGCGCGCTTCCGCCATTGACTTCCCCCGGCCCTTTCCGTATCGGACGCCCCCTGACCCGAGCGGCCGCTGCACAAGCGGCCCTTTTTCGTCACGCCCGATTCTTGTTATTTGTCTTGAGGAATGAACGATGAAGCGCACCTTTCAGCCGAGCAATCTGGTTCGGAAGCGCCGTCACGGTTTCCGCGCCCGCATGGCGACGCCCGGCGGCCGCAACGTGATTCGCGCCCGCCGCGCGCGCGGCCGCAAGAGCCTGAGCGCCTGATTTCATCGCCGGAAAAGCCTGCCGCGCCGGCCATGATGGTCCGGCGCGCGGATTTTCTGGCGGCCAATCGCGGACGTCGCGCCCCCATGCCGGGCTTTGTCCTGCTGGTGCGTGAGCGCGGCGACGGCGATCCGGCGATGCGCTATGGCATCACGGTGACCAAGAAAGTGGGCGGCGCTGTCATCCGCAACCGGATGAAGCGCCGTTTTCGCGTCCTGGTGCGCGAATTGCTGCCGATCCACGGCATTGCCGGGGCGGATCATGTGCTCATCGGCCGCGATGGCGGGATCGAGCGCGATTTTTCCCGGTTGCGGGACGAACTTGGCAGGGCGCTGGTCAAAGTCATGAGCCGCGAGCCGGGTGCACCGCGCGATTCGCGACCCCATCACGGCCGGGGACGCGGCCCCGCGGCAGCTCAAGCGCCCGCCGGCCCAAGGCCATGATCGGCCGCCTTCTCATCCTGCTGGCGCGCGGCTGGCAACTGGGTCCATCGCGCATCCTGCCCCCCACCTGCCGCTACGCGCCCTCCTGTTCGGAATATGCAATTCAGGCGGTGCGCAAATATGGCGCGATCAAGGGTAGCTGGCTGGGGTTCAAGCGGCTAATGCGATGCCATCCATGGGGCGGCTCGGGCTACGATCCGGTTCCCTGACAGACAAGATCACCAGACGGCGGAGCCGAACAGACGTGGACGACAAGAAGAATATCATCCTGGCGGTGCTGCTGACCGCGGCGATCCTGTTCGGCTGGCCCTATGTGTCGCGCTATGTCTTCCCGGCCGCAAACCCGCCCGTGACGAAGATCGAGGGCGGCAAGACGACCCCCGTCGCCGCGCCCGGCACCGACGCCGCCGATGGCCCGGTCGTGATCCGCGACCGGGCGGCGGTGCTGCGCGAAAGCCCGCGCATCCCCATCCGCACGCCGCGCCTTTCCGGCTCGATCAACCTCAAGGGCGCGCGCATCGACGACATCGTGCTGCCGACCTACAAGGAAACGATCGCCAAGGATTCGCCCGACGTCCGCCTCTACAGCCCGTCGGGTACGCAGGACGCCTATTTCGCGGGCTTCGGCTGGCAGGGCGAAGGACTCAAGACCCCGAACAAGGACACGGTCTGGACCGCGAGCGGCAAGGAACTGACCCCCAACAGCCCGGTCACCCTGAGCTGGAACAATGGCGCGGGCCAGCTGTTCGAAATCCGTCTTTCGGTCGACCAGAATTACATGATCACCGCCGCGCAGAAGCTGTCGAACAGCGGCGCGGGCGCGGTCGGCGTAAAGCCCTATGCCTATATCAGCCGTCTCGGCATCCCCAAGGATCCCGACACCTGGACCATCCATGTGGGGCCGATGGGCGTGTTCAACGGGGCGGCCAATTATGACGTGAACTACAAGGATCTGGACAAGGGCCCCTCGACCCAGAGCTTCCAGTCCAAGGGCGGCTGGATCGGCTTTACGGACAAATATTGGCTGTCCGCCCTCGTGCCCGCCGCCGACGCCGACTTCGCCGGCCAGTTCCGCAAGGGCGCGGGCACGCAATATCAGGCCGACGCCGCCCTTTCCCAGACGATGGTCGCACCGGGCAAGGCCGCGACGCAGACGCTGCGCCTGTTCGTGGGCGCAAAGGAAGTGAAGACGCTCGAAGCCTATCAGGACGCGCCGGGCGGACTTGGCGTTCCCCTGTTCGACCGGGCGATCGACTGGGGCTGGTTCTACTGGTTCGAAAAGCCGATCTTCGCGCTGCTCCACTGGCTGTTCGAACATATCGGCAATTTCGGCGTCGCCATCATCTGCCTGACCTTCGTGGTCCGCGCCCTGATGTTCCCCGTCGCCCAGCGCCAGTTCGCCAGCATGGCGGCGATGCGCGCGGTGCAGCCAAAGATGAAGGCGCTGCAGGAGAAATATAAGGACGACAAGCAGCAGCTTCAGATCAAGATGATGGAGCTGTACAAGGCCGAGAAGGTGAACCCCCTCGCCGGCTGCCTGCCCATCTTCATCCAGATCCCGATCTTCTTCGCCCTCTACAAGGTGCTGCAGCTGACGATCGAGATGCGGCACCAGCCCTTCGTGCTGTGGATCAAGGATCTGTCCGCGCCCGACCCGCTGCATATCCTCAACCTGTTCGGCCTGCTGCCCTTCACGCCCCCGTCATTCCTGGCGATCGGCGTGCTGGCGCTGCTGCTCGGCATTTCCATGTATTTCCAGTTCAAGCTCAACCCGGCGCAGATGGACCCGATGCAGCAGCAGGTCTTTTCGATCATGCCGTGGATGATGATGTTCATCATGGCGCCCTTTGCCGCGGGCCTGCTGGTTTACTGGATCACCAACAACTGCCTGTCGATGGCGCAGCAATGGTGGCTCTATCGCCGTCACCCCGTGCTGAACACCGCGGCGACAGCGAAATAAGGGGCGTAACCGCTCGTGCTGAAGAGGGACTGAGCAAAGTCGAAGTCCCGCGTCGAAGCATGGCGACATCCCCTTCGATATTTGCGCAGGAGGACCATCCCCGGATCGTTCTCCTGCTCGACTTCGCTCAGCGGCTATCCAGGGCGAACGGAGAATGAGTGTGACCGACCAACCCGACCCCGATCTCATGGAGGAAGCGCGCAAGCTCTTCGCGGGGCATATCGCCTTCCTGAAGTCCGCCCCGGACCTTAAGTTCCTGCCCGACATGGCGGTGAACGAAGTCGCCTTCGCCGGCCGCTCCAATGTCGGCAAAAGCTCGCTGCTGAACGCGCTTACCAGCCGCAATGGCCTGGCGCGCACGTCCAACACGCCCGGCCGTACGCAGGAACTCAATTTCTTCGACGTGGGCGATCCGCTCCGCTTCCGCCTCGTCGACATGCCGGGCTATGGCTATGCGAAGGCGCCGCGCGACATGGTGAAGAAGTGGCGCTTCCTGGTGAACGACTATCTGCGCGGGCGGGCGGCGCTCAAGCGCACGCTGGTCCTGATCGACAGCCGCCACGGGATCAAGGATGTCGACAACGACATGCTCGACATGCTCGACGCCGCCGCCGTCAGCTATCGCATCGTCCTCACCAAGACCGACAAGATCAAGGCGAGCGCCCTTGCCGCCGTGACCGCCGCCACCGCCGACGCGATCCGCAAGCGGCCCGCCGCCCATCCCGACATCATCGCGACGTCGAGCGAAAAGGGCATGGGCCTCCCCGAACTACGCGCCGCCGTGCTCGAAAGCGTGACGCAAGGCTGAAGGAAAAGCGATGAGCGACGACGCCTATGTCTATGACGAAGCGAGTGGCGAATGGATCAGCGCGGCCGATGCCGCATCGCGAACCGCGTCCCCGGACAGGGTCGAGGTGCGGGACGCGGTCGGCAACCTGCTGGCGGACGGCGATCAGGTGACGCTCATCAAGGATCTGACCGTCAAGGGCGCGGGCCAGACGCTCAAGCGGGGCACGCTCATCAAGTCGATCCGGCTGACCGGCGACAGCCAGGAAATCGACTGCCGCTATGACGGCATCAAGGGGCTGGTGCTGCGCGCGGAATTCGTCCGCAAGCGCTGACCCGTCACAGCAGCCGATATTGCCGGTCTCCCGTCAGCGGCCAGCGCCCGACGATCTCATGCCTGGTGCGGCCGACATGGCTGCAGATCAGCACCACCTCCTCCACCCGCCAGCCAAAGCCGGGCACTGGCCGCTGATCCGGGCGGCCGTCGCGGTAGAACAGCGTCTGGTGCGGGCTGAAGGTCCAGCCGGGCCGCGTGGTCGCGTCGGCATTCTGCATCGCGCGGATGATCTCCTGTCGAAGGGCCGTGAGGCCCGGCACGGCGTGCGCCGGCCTCAGCGCCGCGGACCGCCCGCCGATGCTGAGCCGGTCGAGCGTCAGGTCGAACGGCTCGGCGCGGATGCCCGCGCCTGCCCGGCGCAGTGCCTTGATACGCTCATAGGGATAGACGGGCGCGTCCGTGGTGATGCCGAGCGTGATATGCTGGTGGCCGGTGGGAACGCGGTCCGCCGTCGGATCAAGGGCATCCGCGAAATGATCGATCTGCCGCGCGACGCGCTCCGGCGGCTTGATGGCGTAAAAGGCCCGGTAGAGGGGCTGAAGGCGACTATGCATGGCGACATCCTCCGACTCGAGCGATATTGTTCATGTTATGTTCTTATCCTTCCGCTGTCGAATCCCTTTGGCGGAACCCGACTCGCCCTGTCCTGCGTTGGGGACGAATAGTGGAAAGGAGACGCGCATGACGCAGCACACCCTCGCCAGCCTGGCGGAAAAGATGCAGCAGATCGACTTTGCGATGCTGTCCACGCACACCGACGGCGGGCATATCGGCGCCCGCCCGATGAGCAACAACCATGACGTCGCCCATGGCGGCGATTCCTTCTATTTCACGACCGAGGACACGCTGATGGTCCGCGATATAGAACGCGACCCCCGCGTCAGCCTGTCCTTCCATGGCAAGAGCGGCCTGTTCGGCCAGCGGCCTCTGTTCATCGCGCTGGAAGGCCACGCCGACCTGATCCGCGACCGGAGCCGGTTCGACGATCATTGGAACCCGGACCTGGAGGCCTGGTTCGAGCAGGGCGCCGACACGCCGGGCCTGGTGATGATCCACGTCCATGCCGAACGCGCCCATTATTGGGATGGACAGGATGAGGGCGAACTGGAGATCGACCTGATGCACTGACGCATCCTGCTGCTCCAGCGGACGGGTCGCCGCAGGGCGATTGACACATTTCCGGCGACTCGCTATTGGCGGCCCTCCCCAAGACGCTGGCGAGCGGCGGTGCTTCCTGCACCGGCCGTCTTTTTTGCGTCCGGGGGGACATGAATTTGGCCGTTTTTCCATGCCAAGGAAGCCCGGTCCTGACGCTTTGAGATAGGGCGGCCCGTCCGCCCTGTGGAGCAGGAGAAAAGATTACCATGGCACGTATCGCGGGTGTCAACATCCCGACCAACAAGCGCGTGATCATCGCGCTCACCTACATTCACGGCATCGGCCGCAAGACCGCCGTCGACATCGCTGATAAGCTGGGCATCGACCATGGTCGCCGCGTCCAGGACCTGTCGGACGCCGAAGTCCTGCAGATCCGCGAGACCATCGACGCCGACCTGACCGTCGAAGGCGACCTGCGCCGCGAAACGGCGATGAACATCAAGCGCCTGATGGACCTGGCCTGCTATCGCGGCCTGCGTCATCGCAAGGGCCTGCCGGTCCGTGGCCAGCGCACGCACACCAATGCGCGCACCCGCAAGGGCAAGGCGAAGCCGATCGCTGGCAAGAAGAAGTAAGTAAGGCGCCCGGAAACAGTCCGGGGGACTGTTTTCAGCCTTACTCCGCCGGAGGCAGCCCTCCTTGGGCACAGCCTAGGCTTAGCAGATTTTGTAGGAAGAGCAGAAAAAATGGCACGCGAACCCCAGCGCATCAAGCGGCGCGAGCGCAAGAACATCTCGGCCGGCGTCGCGCACGTCAACGCCAGCTTCAACAACACGATGGTGACCATCACCGACGCCCAGGGCAATGCGATCAGCTGGTCCTCGGCCGGCATGATGGGCTTCAAGGGCAGCCGCAAGTCGACCCCGTACGCCGCTCAGGTGTGCGCGGAAGATGCGGGCCGCAAGGCCGCCGAACATGGCGTGCGCACACTGGAAGTCGAAGTGAAGGGCCCCGGTTCGGGCCGCGAATCGGCCCTGCGCGCGCTGCAGGCCGTGGGCTTCCACATCACCTCCATCCGCGACGTGACGCCGATCCCGCACAACGGCGTCCGTCCGTCCAAGCGCCGCCGCGTCTAACAGCGCACAGCGCGTGTTTCGGGGCGGCGGACGCGTCGCCCTTTGCCCGTTTGCATCGCCGGAACGTCCTGTCGGGTGCAGGATAAACAAGCGTTCCGGCCCATCCCCAGGGGAAATACATGACTGTCAACATGAAGAACTGGCAGGAATTGAAGAAGCCCAGCAGCCTCGAGATCAAGGCTTCGGGCGACGGTCGGCGCAAGGCCACCTTCGTCGCCGAGCCGCTGGAGCGCGGCTTCGGCCTGACGCTCGGCAACGCGCTGCGCCGGGTTCTTCTGTCCTCGCTTCAGGGCGCGGCGGTCACCTCGATCAAGATCGAGAACGTCCTGCATGAATTTTCGTCGCTCGCCGGCGTGCGCGAAGACGTGACCGACATCGTCCTCAACATCAAGCAGGTCGCGCTGAAGATGGAAGGCGAAGGCCCCAAGCGCCTTCAGCTTTCCGCCACCGGCCCGGCCGTGGTGAAGGCTGGCGACATCAGCGTCGTGGGCGACATCGAAGTGATGAACCCGGACCTGGTGATCTGCCACCTGGACCAGGGCGCGACGCTCAACATGGAACTGACCGCCGACGTCGGCAAGGGCTATGTCCCCGCCGTCGCCAACCGTCCGGCCGATGCGCCGATCGGCCTCATCCCGGTCGATGCGCTTTACTCGCCCGTGCGCCAGGTCGCCTACAAGGTGGACAATACCCGCGTCGGCCAGGAACTGGACTATGACAAGCTGTCGCTGACCGTCGAAACCGACGGCACCGTCACGCCGGAAGACGCGGTCGCCTATGCCGCGCGCATCCTGCAGGACCAGCTCCAGCTGTTCGTCCACTTCGAGGACGCGCTGCCCGCCGCTGGCCCTTCGGCCACCCATGCCGCGGCCGCCGCGTCTTCGGAAGGCGAGAGCGACACCAACCAGATCAACCGCTACCTGCTCAAGAAGGTGGACGAACTGGAACTGTCGGTCCGCTCGGCCAACTGCCTCAAGAACGACAACATCATCTATATCGGCGACCTGGTCCAGAAGACCGAGGCCGAGATGCTGCGCACCCCCAATTTCGGCCGCAAGTCGCTGAACGAAATCAAGGAAGTGCTGTCGTCCATGGGCCTGCGCCTGGGCATGGACATCCCCGGCTGGCCGCCGGAGAATATCGAGGAAATGGCCAAGAAGCTCGAACAGGAGCTGCTGGGCTAAGTCGGAGCGAGCCGCGCAGCGCAGCAGCGCGGCGGTTCGCAACGCGAACGCGAACGACCGGCCAGCGATGCGCAGCATCGACTGACGTCACGGGATTTACTCCCGTGACGGTTACCGGACGGCTCGGGAAGGTGAATGGGCGACGACCTCCAACGGTCGCCTGGTCTGGGGTACCTGAAACGGCCCCTTAACGAACGAAGGAAAGACATATGCGTCACAAGGTTGGTCATCGTAAGCTTCAGCGCAGCGCCGGTCACCGCACCGCCCTGCTCCGCAACCTGGCGGCCTCGCTCATCAAGCATGAGCAGATCCTGACCGGCACTGCCAAGGCGAAGGAACTGCGCCCCTACGTCGAAAAGCTGATCACCCTCGCCAAGAAGGGTGGCCTGTCCAACCGTCGCCTGGCCCAGTCGCGCCTGCAGGACGACGCCCAGCTCACCAAGCTGTTCGATGTCCTGGCCGAGCGCTACAAGGATCGCGACGGCGGCTACACCCGCGTCATCAAGGCCGGCTTCCGCGCATCGGACGCTGCGCCGGTCGCGATCATCGAACTGGTCGACCGCGACGTCACCGCCAAGGGTCAGGACAGCGGTCCGGTCCAGGGCGCCGACGCGGACGAGCTGGAAGACGCCTGATCCGAACCGGTCCTGCGTCGCGGGACTGGACGCTTTACCGACAGGCCGCGGCTCATTAGAGCTGCGGCCTGTTCGCTTTTGATAAGAGTTAAAAGACAAGAGGATGCGCGCCGCCCCGTTCCTGCCGCTGCTGCTGGCGGTGACCTGCCTCGCCCTCTCCGGCCCTGCCCGCGCCCTCGCCGCGCCGGACAATGCCGTCATTGACGCAGGCGGGGGCCGCAATGGCGCGCTCGCCTATCCCGCCACCCCACGGCAGGATCTGGTCGAGGATCATTTCGGCGTAAAGGTCGCCGATCCCTATCGCTGGCTGGAAAACGACCTGCGCGCCGACCCGGCGGTGGCCGATTGGGTAGGGCGGGAAAATGCGCTCACCCGCCGCTATGTCGATGCGCTGCCCGGCCGCGACGCGCTCAAGGCGCGCATGCAGGCGCTGCTGTCACACGGTCGCTACATGCTGCCGCGCAAGGCGGGCGGCCGCTATTTCTACGGCTATAACAAGGGGCTTCAGAACCAGACGCCGCTTTATGTCCGCGACGGGCTGGACGGGCGCCAGCGCCTGTTGCTCGATCCCAACGACTGGGCGAAGGACGGCGGGCTGGCGCTGGCCGAATGGGCGCCCTCGCCGGATGGCCGCCGCCTCGCCTATGCGGTGCAGGAAGCCGGCAGCGACTGGCGCACGCTGCGCCTGCTGGACGTCGACAGCGGCCGGACGCTCGACGATGAACTGCGCTGGGTCAAATTCTCCCAGATCGCCTGGGACGGCCGCAGCGAGGGCTTCTTCTATTCCCGTTTCCCCGCGCCGGAAGAGGGCGAAGCCTATCGGTCCGCCAACCGGGACCAGCAGCTTTATTATCACCGCATCGGCACGCCCCAGTCGCAGGACCAGCTGATCTACGCCACGCCCGACCGGCCGGGGCTCAGCCATCAGGCACAGGTGACGAGCGATGGCCGCTGGCTCGTCATCAGCAGTTTCGAGGGCATCGACCCCCGCCGCGAGGTCCATGTCGCTGAACTCACCGGCGGCGCGGTCCGCCCGCGTCTGTTGGTCAGGGGACCGGAGAACGACTGGCGGCTGATCGGCAGCCGGGGCACCACCCTTTACTTCGTCACCGACTTTCACGCGCCCACCCTGAGCGTGGTGACGCTGGACGCGGCCCACCCGCGCCGGCGGCCCAGGCCGCTGATCGGCGAACGCAAGGAGACGCTGGCGGGCGGATCGCTGGTCGGCAACCGCCTGATCCTCGCCTATATGAGCGACGCGCAGACGGTCGCGGAACTGGTGGAGCTGGACGGGCGCAAGGTCGGCGACGTGCCGCTGCCCGGCTATGGCACGGCGGCCGGGTTCTCCGGGCGCGACGGCGATCCCGAAACCTTCTTCAGCTTTTCCGGCTTCGTCACGCCCGCCAGCATCTATCGCTTCGACACCGCGACCCGGCAGAGCCAGCTCTTCGCCGAGCCCGACCTGCCCTTCGACCCGGACGATTACGGGGTGGAGCAGCGCGCCTATCCGTCGAAGGACGGGACGATGATCCCCATCACCATCCTGCGCAAGAAGGCGCTGGCCGACCGGGCGGTGGCAGCGCCGACCATCCTCTACGGCTATGGCGGGTTCAACATCTCCCTGACGCCCGGCTATTCGGCGACGCGCATGGCGTGGCTGGAACAGGGGGGCGTCTATGCCATTGCCAACCTGCGCGGCGGCGGCGAGTTCGGCAAGGCCTGGCATGAGGCCGGGCGCGGCGCGAACAAGCAGAATGTGTTCGACGATTTCATCGCGGCGGGCGAATGGCTGAAGGCCAATGGCTTCACCCCGCAGGACGGGCTGGCGATCGAGGGCCGCTCCAATGGCGGGCTGCTTGTCGGCGCTGTCGTCAACCAGCGGCCCGACCTGTTCCAGGCCGCGTTGCCGGCGGTGGGGGTCATGGACATGCTGCGCTTCGACCGCTTCACCGCCGGCCGATACTGGGTGGACGATTATGGATCGCCCGACAATCCTCGCGACTTTCCCCTGCTCTACGCCTATTCGCCCTACCATAATATATTGGCGGGCAAGGATTATCCCGCGATCCTCGTCACCACGGCCGACACCGACGACCGGGTCGTGCCGGCGCACAGCTTCAAATATGCCGCCGCGCTCCAGGCCGTCGACCTGGGCGCGCGGCCCCGGCTGCTGCGCGTGGAAACGCGGGCCGGCCATGGCACAGGCAAGCCGATCGACAAGCTGATCGAGGAGATGGCCGACAGCTATGCCTTCGCTGCAAAATTCACGGGGCTGAAGCTGGGCACCCCGGCGTTCGGCCACTGAACCAGCCCCGGTAATCCAATTTTTATTAACATCGGTTATGAAGCTGCTTCGATATTGTAACTGGTGATCGTCGTGGCTGTAAAACTGTGGTGGGGATCGAAGGCGGCGCATGCGCGCTTGCTGACCGTTGGGACCGATCAGCGGGGCGGCATATTGCTGATGACCGCCATCGCCTTGCCCGCCATTCTGATACTGACGCTTGGTGGCGCCACGATCATGATGGCGCTTGCCCGCAAGGCGGAACTGCAAAATATAGCCGAAACCGCCTGCAACCGTGGCCTCAAGCCGTCGCGCACCAATGTGTATGACGACTCGGCCCGCAAATCCTATGCCGAAAAGCTGTTCGACTCGTTGGCGCAGGACCGTGGTTTTGCCATCACGTCGCGCACCGTGGTCGAGGATTTCAATTCGGGGTCGGTGTCCGCGGTCGCGACCATTCCTGCGCTGCAGTTTTTCGGCAACCCCGGAAAGACGATGACGGTTCACGTGTCGGCCAGCTGTCAGGGCATCCCGCCTTATCCTGCCAAGAACAGCGTGATCCTGTCCTCGCAATTCACGCGCCCGACCACCCAGCCCCTGCTACAGCTCAACCAGACATGGGCGGTATTCAAACCGCAGGATTATGGCTGGGACTATGGCACCGGGCCGGGCGTGGAAATTCAGGACTGGTCGAATAACAACTATGGCGCCCTTCCGGCCAACGCGAAGAATAATTATGTCGTCGAACTGGACAGCCATTCCAATAACGGCGGCCCCACGAACAGCAGCATGACCAAGAGGGTCGAACTGCACCGGGGCACATATCAGTTTTCATTTTGGTATTACGGGCGCATCAACGACACCGGCAGCAACACCATTTCCGTCTATCTGACTGGCGTTCGCCCCGTGTCCCCCACGGTAAAGAAGCTGACCATATCCGAGCCGGCCAGCAAGGGGTGGATCTGCGCGGTGTTCGAATTTCCCGTCGATCTCTACTCCATCTACGACCTGACTATTGCAGCGGAAGGGAAGGACGACACCTATGGCGGCAATTTCAACTCGCTGCAGTTGAAATATGTGAAGCGACCGTCTGAAACCTATCCCAGCGACGTGGCACCGGCCAATGACTGTTCTTGATCGCGTCCGGCGCAACCGGCGCGGCGCGGCCATTCCCGAATTCGCCCTGCTGTTGCCGATCTATATCGTCTTGCTGCTGATGTTCTTCGAGCTTGGGTTCGTTGCTCTGTACCAATCGTCGATGTCGTCGGCATCCGACGCGGTTGCGCGCTATTTACGGGACCAGCGGGTGCAGAAGTTGATCCCGACGACGGTCGGGATGCGCGACGCGGCGTGCAATGCGCCCAAACTGGTGAGCATCAGTTGCGATGCGGCGGTCATGAAGATCGCTCTCTATGATGCCACCAATCTGGTGTCCAATCCCGTCACTCCGCCCGTGATCATCGACAATCTGGCGCCAGCGGTGCTGACGAACGACGCCTATATCGTCGCGATGGGCTATGAATGGTCCAGCCCGTGGCCGACGGCGCGATTGATCCTGCCTACGTCCGGCGGTCGTACCCAAGTTCAGATATTCAACTACGCTCTGCTCGCGGAAAGACCGATGGACTGAGATGATGAAGTCGAACATCGCCAAAAAAATGGGCCTGAAGGCGGATCATCGCGGCGTCGCGGCGGTCGAGTTTGCGCTCGCCTTGCCACTGCTGATGATCCTCTTCTGCTTCGTGCTGGAAGTCACGCGCCTGTGGCTTGAAAAGAGGGCGTTTGAAAACGCCTTTATCGGGGTGACGCGCATGGCTTCCCGCTACCCGGAATATGATTCGCGCGTGCGGGCCTATGCGCCCATTCTGGCTGACGCGATGATGCCGGGGAACGGGAGTTCCAATATCAACATGAGCATCGAAAGCTATGTGAAGACGAACGGCGCTTTGCAGACTCAAATGAGCCGAAAGACGCTGCTGGGGTCTGGCACGACCATTCTCTCCACCGGCCATATCTCCGCCGCCGATTACTCACCCAATGAATCGATCATCTTCACGACGGCGTCCTATCAATATCAGCCTCTGTTTTCGGCCATATTGGGGCGTTCGATCACATTTGAAAAATATTTCGTCACCCTTCCCTTCTTCTCCCAGTCCTATGTCTACAACGCCCAGACGTCGCCCGACATCTACGTGTACTAAGCGGTGGATTTGAAAAACAAGCCATATCCCCGTTCAGCCGCTGGACAGCCACGCGGCGCTAAGGGTTTTGCCTGCAGGAGGAACGCGCATGATCGGGACCAAGGCACGCTGGATGACCGGAGCGCTGGTGAGCGCGGGCCTGATGGCAGGCAGCATCGGCGCGGCGCAGGCGCAACCCCGCTACGGCTATGGCCATGGCTGGGATCGGGGGGGCTGGGATCGGG
>NZ_LSJY01000186.1 GCF_001556865.1 Sphingobium sp. CCH11-B1
GAAGTCAGATTGGGGCTGGACTGTCAGGATATGTCGCCGAGATGGGATCGGCCTTCCTTTGCGCCGCGCTCGGCATCGTGCCGACCGTTCGTCACGCCGATTATCTGGCATCATGGCTCGACGTGCTGCGCGAGGACAATCGCGCGATCTTTCGCGCGGCCAGTCAGGCGAGCAAGGCCGCCGATTGGCTGCTTGCCCGCTACGCCGAGACGCAGGACGAAGGGAGGGAAGCGGCATGATTACGCTCCCCCATGCGATCCTTTCGGCGCTGCGCGCGAATGCGCGCGCCAGCCGCCTCCACGAGCAGCGCGACGAACGGTTCGACCCGTTCCCGGTGGTCAAATTCTTCAATCCGGTCGGCGCGGCGACGTGGATCGCCACCGAGCTTTACGACGATGGAGACACGCTGTTCGGCCTCGCCGACTTGGGGTTCGGATGCCCGGAAATGGGCGTGTTCTCGCTTACCGAGATTGCGGGCGTCCGCTTGCCCTTCGGCCTGTTCATCGAGCGCGACGAGCATTTCGAGCCGCTGGCCCCGCTTTCGCTATGGTCCGATACCGCGCGGCGCATGGGTGCAATCGTTCTGGCCGAAGCCGAACTTCGCCGCATCACCGATAGCCGGAACGGCAACGAGCTTCCGCCGCCTCTTGATGATCGAGGGGCCGGATGACGCGCGGCGCGTTTCGCCGCATTGAGTGCCGGTCCCGCCCATCCAGCAAGACAAACGGGACCGGCGCTCCAGAAGGAGCAGACCAATGAAACTCGACTTTATCGACCATAGCAAGCTGGTTCCGTCCAAGGTGAACATGCGGCACGGACCCAAGCCCCCGGACGTGGGCGACATTCTGCCCTCGATCCGCAAGCGCGGTGTCATCGTGCCGCTGATCGTGCGCCCGCAGGCGGGCAACGATAATGGCGTCCACGAAATCGTCGCCGGGCGGCGGCGCTGGACGGCGAACGCCATCGCGCTTGTCGAGGGCATCGACCACGGCCCGCTTCCCGTCGCCATCCTCGACGCCGGGGACGACGCCGACGCCATCGAGGCATCGCTTCTCGAGAACACCCGGCTCGATCCCGACGAGGTGACGCGATGGGAAACCTTCGCACGGCTGGTCAAGGAGGGCCGCGACATTGCGGATATCTCCGCGACGTTCGGCATTCCCGAGCTTGGCGTGAAGCGTATCCTAGCGCTCGGCAACCTGCTTCCGCGCATCCGCGATCTTTACCGCAAGGAGAAGATCAACGCGGCGACCGTCCGGCATCTGACGCTGGCGAGCAAGCAGCAGCAGAAGGCATGGCTGGCGCTCTACGACGATGACGACGCCTATTGCCCGACCGGCCAGCAATTGAAGGCATGGCTGTTCGGCGGGCAGTCGATCAAGGTCGAACATGCCCTGTTCGACGTCGATGCGAGCGGCCTTGCGATCGTCGCCGATCTGTTCGGCGAAGACCGCTATTTTGCAGATGCCGACGCGTTCTGGACCGCGCAGAACGCCGTAATCGACGCGCGCAAGGAGGACTATCTGGATGCCGGATGGTTCGACGTGGTGATCGTCCCGCCCGGCGAATATTTCTACCGCTATGAGTTCGCCAAGGCACCCAAGCGCAAGGGCGGGCGCGTGTATATAGATGTGCGCGAAAGCGGCGAGGTCGAGGTCCACGAAGGCTATGTGACGAGCAAGGAGGCCAAGCGGCTCGAACGCGGCGAGGCAATCGAAACCGGCCCCAAAGTGCCGCGCCCCGAAGTGACGAGCACGATGCAGACCTATATCAACCTGCACCGTCATGCCGCTGTCCGCGCCTCGCTGACCCGTCATCCCAAGGTCGCGCTGCGCTTGATGGTCGCCCATGTCATCGTCGGGTCGCCACTGTGGACGGTCAAGCCCGAGCCGCAGACCGCGCGCAACGACGATGTGCGCGAAAGCGTCGAAACTTGCCGCGCGGAAACCGACTTCGACGCGAAGCGCCGCGCCGTATTGGACCTTCTCGGCTTCTCGCCCGAGGAACCGACCGTCACAGGCGGCAACGGCGACGACTTCGGACTGGTCGGCGTGTTCCTGCGCTTGCTCGACGTGCCCGACCGCGCCGTAATGGACGTGATCGTCATCGTCATGGGCGAAACGCTCGCCAGCGGCAGCGCCGCCATCGAGGCGGTCGGCGGCGAGATCGGCGTCGATATGGCCCGCTACTGGCAGGCCGACGACGCCTTTTTCGAGTGTGTCCGCGACAAGGAGGTGCTGACCCGCATCGTCGCCGAGGTGGCGGGCGAACCTGTCGCCGCCGCCAATGCGAAGGAACCGGGCAAGGTCTTGAAGCGCATCGTCCGCGACCATCTGGAGGGTGCGAACGGGCGGCCCAAGGTCGAGGGTTGGGTGCCGAAATGGATGGCGTTCCCGCCCGCTACCTATACGGCGCGCGGCGGCGTCGGCACCGTCGCGGCTCATGCCAAGGTGCTCGCGGCGCGCCCCGACCGCGAGCCGGAACCGACCGGCCCCGGCGCGGTGATTGCGCTTCCGGCCCCTGCCAAGGCCGAGCCGCAGGAACAGCCCGAGCGCGAAGCCGCATGAAACTGGACGGGCGGCGGCGCACCCGCCGCCCGTTCCGTCCCCCATAAAATCGCCGCGCCGCTCGGCCGCAAGCGGCCCTCGCGGCGCGGATTTCAGACAGGAGACTTGTCATGGCCGACCGTGTTTCGGCATCCATCACCATCGGCGGGACGCTCCCCGCCAGCCAGCTTCCCGCCTTCGCCGAGGCCATCGCGAACGAAGGGCTGTCCACCGAATGGGACGGCGAACCCTTCGCGCTCGGCGATCTGCCCGAGGGCGAGCCCTTGGCGCTCATGGCGCACGAGGTCGCCTGGGGGCGGTTCGAGGGACTCGAAGCCTTCTGCATCGCGCATGGGCTTTTCTTCGCGCGCTGGTCGGGCGCCTATGCCTGCCAGTGGGGTGCGGAACGCACCGTGTTCACCGGCAGCGGCGAACCGCAAAGCTACGCGGCAGCTATGCGGCGATCATCGCGCATTTCGATGCGGCCGACTTCGCGGTGCCCCCGCTTGTCATCACGCCCGAACGGGAGGAGGCGAGCAATGGCTGACATCTGGATTCAGGGCAGCTTCGCCTTTCGCTGCACCGCCGCCGAGTGCGCGCTGATCGAGGAAGTCGCAAACGCTGGCTACGCGCTAGCGAATGACGACGCGCCCGATCCGCCGAGCGCGGCGCTGCTCGCAGCCTTTCCGCCGGACGATGCGAACGCGCGGTGGAGCGGGTTTCGCGAGGCGTTCAACGATCCCGAATTTCCCACCATCGGAGCCGATTTCATCGCTGAAACCTGCCCCGACGATCCATCCGCGCGGATCGTGTGTTTCGCCAGCATGGACGATTTCGATGCCGCTGCCATCGCGGTGGTGATCCAGCGATGTTGCCCCGAAACGCTCGCCAAGGGGCCGATCGGCTTTGAATGGGCCATGACCTGTTCCAAGCCCCGCATCGGGGAGTTCGGTGGCGGCTGGTGCGCGATTTTCGCAGACCGCATCGAGATCGACGCGACCAACGAGGCGCTGTCGCGCGCGCTCGCGGGCGACGGCAACTAGCCCAAATCGCGCCGCACTGCGCGCTCGCGTGCCGAAAACCCCTGCCGCCTGACCTACCGGGCGGTGCGGCGGATCACCGTCCGGGCGCTTCCGCATAACGTGCATTCGTCCTTCTGCCGCTCGAATCCGCGCGTGCCGCCGAGCGCGCAGGTGACGACATTGGCCTGTGCGGTAACCGACAGGTTGAGCCGGTCAGTCACGCAGGCATCGCACACCGCCGCGCCGTCCAGCCGCACGATCAGCCGTTCGATCTGCCCCGCAATCGTCGTTCCTTCGTTCATCGCCGTGAGGCTATAGCCGCGGCCTCGTGGCCGCGAAAGCAATCATGGCTTCCCGGAAAGACGCCGGACTGGGCTTCCTGTCCGCGCGCGCATCTCGTCCTTTCGTGTCTCACCAACCCGTCGCCGGCTCCTTGGGCGCATGACCTGGGACGGCCGCGCGCCTCGCGAAACCATCGCGCGGAACTGATTTCCCCGCGCCGCTTTGGCGGCGCTCCTCGCGGCCGCTTCGCTCCAAATCAGCCCCGCGCTTCCGGTCCTCCGCTTCGCTTCGGCCTGCGGTTCGCAGCGCGCTCAAGGGCCGTCCCTTCGGTCCGCCCATCGCCCGGCATCGGGTCGGGCGAATGTGCAAGGAGACGAGAAATGCCCTCAATCGGTCATGTCCAGCGCCAGAACGACGGTTCGTTCCGGGGCGCCTTGAAGACGCTTTCGGTCAATGCCGAGATCGCCATCATCCCCAACCGCAGTAAGACCGGGGACCAGCCCGACTACCGCGTGCTGTCGAACGGCGTCGAACTGGGCGGCGGCTGGATCCGCACCGGCGAGGTGAGCCAGCGCGAATATGTCCGCCTCGCCATGTCGGCCCCCGAACTTGGCGGCCGCACCCTCTACGCCAATCTCGGCCGCGCCGCCGGGCAGGACGACGACGACGCGTTCGCCGTTATCTGGAACCCCGGCGACTGAGCCGGATCGGCCCCGCGCCGGTCACCCGGCGCGGGGCTTTCCTCATGCCTTGAGGGCTTGGCGTGGGCCTTTTCCTGCACCGGAACGCGCTTGCGGGCCTGCAGAGAGGAAGAAATCCGCTCAGCAAGCACCGAGTATCCGGCGGCGAACGGACCGCCTCAACCATCGACGGTTCCCCCAATTTTCACGCCACCTGCGTTCCGCTTCGCTCCACTCCGGCGACGAGAAAATCGGCTCCCCCGTCGCCCGCTTCGCGGCCGCTGCGCGGTGGTTGACCCCGCCCGCTCCCCGCCGGGCGATGGCTCATCTTTCGCTTGTATCAGGAGGATGAGATGTCGGTTGAACAACAGATCGAGGAGCTTCGCGCGGAGCTTTCATGGTGCGATGACGCGGGAGAACGGCGGCAGATCGAAGCCGAATTAAGGGCCGCTGAGAAGAGGCTGAAGCGGTGCAATCGGGCGCTGCGTCAGGCCGAACAGGCAGGCTGGCAATAAGGCGATGCGCTGTTGAAGGGGCAGGTTCGCGGGAGTGGTGCCGCATGGCGCCGCTCCCCTTTTTTGATCGGGAAGGCGGGAAGGCAAAGCGGGCGTCTGGGGCGGCAGGTGGCAGTCGGGCTCGATGGCAAGATAGAGGCAAAATCTCGCGATTTTGTAAGTGTTTGTCTGCACATCGTTTTTTGAAGGCTTTTGCGAGACTCGCCCTTTGAGTGCGAGACAGGGTTACCAGGAGTGGCGGTTTTCTGGGCTTTTCCGATCCCAATCGCGAGACTCCTTGCGCTCTGGCGAGGACGCGCCATTCTTATCGGCGGGGAGCGTCATTCCGGCATGGAAGGACGCCGCTATGCGCGATGATGAGTTCGAACCGCAGCTGGGCCGGATGCGCGGCCGGGGCAAGGAGCAGCGCTACCTGAGCCGCGTCGTGAAAGCGGCAAAGCGGGCCGGCATGAAAACGGGCAGGCGCGGCCGTTTCGACGGCAGCCGGATCGGGCGCGGCGCGAGTGTTGCGCGGGTGCTCAGATCGCGCGACCGATTGGGCGCGTTCCGGTCGCGCCGCGTGATCGTCAAGATACGGCCTGTCGGCCTTGGCGGGAAAGGCATGGGCGGTGCGAAGGCGCACCTTCGCTATATTCAGCGCGACGGCGTGACCCGTGAGGGCGAGGCTGGTGCGCTCTACTCGCCCGACAGCGACGTCGCCGATGGCAAGGCGTTCCTCGAACGGTGTGACGGCGACCGCCGCCAGTTCCGGTTCATCGTGTCGGCCGAGGACGCCGACCAGTATCCCGACTTGAAGCCGTTCGTGCGCCGGCTGATGACGCAGATGGAGCAGGATCTTGGGACAAAGCTCGATTGGGTGGCGGTCGACCATTTCAATACCGGCCATCCGCACACGCATATCGTGGTGCGCGGCGTAAACGATCGGGGTGAGAATCTGCTGATCGCGCGCGAGTATATCTCGCACGGGAGCCGGCAGCGGGCGATCGAGATCGTCAACCTCGACCTGGGGCCGCGCACCGACCTTGAAATCGAAGAGCGGCTTCGCAGCGATACGGGTGCCGAGCGGCTGACCGCGATCGACAGACGGCTGATCCGCGACATGGATACCGCGCGGCTGGTCAGCGCGAGCGATGGCGATCCCTTCCAGCAATCGCTTCGCGTCGGTCGCCTGCAGAAACTCGGGCGCATGGGACTCGCCTCGCATGTCGGCAACGGCACCTGGCGGCTTGAGCCCGACCTTGCGAACACACTGCGCCAGATCGGCGAGCGCGGCGACATCATCCGCACCATGCAGCGCGAGCTGACCGCGCGGAAGCTCGATCGTGCTGCGGTCGATCGCGTCATCTACGACCCGGTCGCGAAGGAGGCGACGCCGATCATCGGCCGCGTCGTGATGCGCGGGCTCGCCGACGAACATGAAGACCGTCATTATCTGCTGGTCGACGGCATCGACGGGCGCACCCATTATGCCGAGATCGGCAAGGGCGAGCTGGTCGACACGATCCCCGAAAATGCCATCGTCCGGATCGCGCCACGCGAGGGCGGCATTCGCGCCGTCGATCGGACGATCGACGAGATCGCGGCGGCGAACGGCGGGCGCTATTCGATCGACGCCCATCTGAAGCACGATCCGACCGCCAGCGAACGCTTCGCCGAAACGCATGTCCGGCGGCTTGAAGCGATGCGAAAAATCTCGGGCGTCGTCGAGCGCGAGCCCGACGGAAGCTGGATCATCGCGCCGGACCATCTCGCCAGGGTCGAGAGGTTCGAAGCCATGCAGTTCCGCGACCACCCCGTTGCCATTGAAACCCTGTCGGCGATCCCGCTCGACAAATTACCGGGAACCGATGCCGCGACCTGGCTCGATCGCGAGCTGGTCGCCGAAGCGCCGGTGCCAGTGCGCGATGCTGGGTTCGGGCACGAGGTTCGTTCAGCGCAGGCGATGCGACGGCAATGGCTGATCACCGAACAGCTTGCAGACGAACAGGATGGGCAGACGGTCTATCGGCGAGGGATGCTCGCCGCGCTCCAGCGGCGAGAATTGCTGCGTGTCGCCCGCCAGCTCTCCGACAAGTTAGGCGTTCCGTTCGCCGAGGCCAGAGAGGGGGAGGCTGTTCAAGGCAGGCTCGTGCGCGCAGTCGAGATGACGAGTGGTCGCCATGCGCTCATCGAACGGTCGCGCGATTTCACGCTGGTGCCGTGGCGCTCTGTTCTCGATCGCCATGTCGGTAAATCGGTCTCGGGCATCATGCGCGACGGCGGGATCAACTGGACACTCGGGCGGCAGCGCAGCGGGCCGAGCGTCTCCTGATCCGGAGGATTCGGGCTTTCTATTTTCATGAAATTATGTTTTCATGGATTCATGAAAAATATCGCAGCGCAAACCGATGTCGGCGACGAGCATCTTCAGGTGCAGATTCCTGCCGTTACGAAACGCGATCTCGGTCAACGGTCGCTCGATTCCCGCGAGCCGATCCGGATGATCGTACTGCGGGCACTTGAAGCCTATGGCGTGAGCGTCCCCGCAGACGCGATATCGGATCGCCGGAAGGGCAGGCGATGAGCGAGGATTTCGAAGCTCTCACTGTTGCGGATTATGCGAAGCAGGCCGCGCGGACTGATCAACGCAGCGGTGGCCGCGCACTGGGCTTCTCGATGCTTGGCCTTTTCGGCGAAGTCGGCAGCTTGCTCAGTGAGGCCAAGAAAAAGCAGCGCGACGATGCCTCCTACCTGGGTTACGCTCACGCCGTCGCGGAAGAGCTTGGTGACGTCCTTTGGTATCTGGCGGCGATCGCACGGCGCAGCCGCATGGCGCTCAGCGACATCGCTGCCGCCGCGGCGACAAACGGCGGACAATGGCAGACGGGCGGCAACGAAACGCTCAGTTTCCATGCGCTGCAGCCGCAGCACATTCCGCTTGCCAAGGCACCGATGCCGCAGTTCGAGCATAGCCTGCTCGCGCTGGCAGGCGACGTTGGGCTGCTCATCAACGATTTCCAGGCGGGCGGTCTTGCGAAGGACCGCGAAGCACTCGCGGGCCGGCTGGTCGCGGTCATGCGCCGGTTGATCCAGGCGGCAAACGAATCCGGTGTTACCATCGAGGCTGCCGCCGTGAAGAATCTTCACAAGATCTTCGATCGCTGGCCGCGCGAGCGCATCTATCCGGCGCCGACCGATGCGGCGCTCGACCCAGAAGAGCAATTGCCGCGGCGGATGGCGATCGACGTCTATGAACGCACCGTTCGCGGGCAGACATTCGTGTATCAACGCTCAAGCGGTGTGTATGTCGGCGACCGGCTCACCGACAACGCGCTCGAACCCGACGACTATCGTTTCCACGATGTCTTTCACTACGCTTATGTCGCGGTGCTTGGCTGGTCGCCAGTGCTGCGTGCGCTGCTCCGTCTCAAGCGCAAGAGCGATCCGAAACTCGACGACGCCGAAGACGGTGCTCGGGCGATTCTCATCGAAGAGGGCATAACTTCCTGGATTTTCGGACAAGCGCAGCAACTCCGGTACTTTGAAAACGTGAAGCGCGGTGGCCTTCCGCTGGACATGCTGAAGCATGTCCGCCAGTTCGTCGCCGGCTACGAATCAGAACGCTGTCCGCTGTGGCTTTGGGAGGAAGCGATCCTCCAGGGCTATACGGCTTTCCGCTTCCTTCAGGAGCATCGGCGCGGCCGCGTCCTGATCGACTTCGCCAATCGCCGCCTGCGTATCAAGGAATTGCCGTCATGACCCCGAAATCCTTTGTGTCCACCCTGGCGGCGACCGAACTTCCCTCAGTGTTCAATCCCTGGCGCGATCGCTGCACGGTCCATGACCGCAGCGACGCCGCCGCCCGGCGCCGCGACAATCTCGAAATGCTGCTCACCGCGGCGCTTGATCATCGCGTCGAAACGATCTGGATCGCGCGTGATCTCGGCTATCGCGGGGGGCGGCGTACGGGCGTACCGCTGACCGACGAAATTCACCTCGGACATGCCGGCACGCTGATGGGCGGCATCGCATTTGAACGTGCGACGCAGGGACCCGCCGTGGCGGAGCGCACCGCGGCGATCGTCTGGCGTGTGCTAGAGCGGATCGGTCAGCCTGTCATGCTCTGGAACGTTTTCCCGTTCCATCCCCATGAAGCGGATGATCCGATGTCGAACCGATGCCACACGCGAAGCGAGCGCGAGGCGACCTGGCCGATATTGCAAGCCCTCGTGTCAATGATCCGGCCCCGCCAGATCGTCGCGATCGGGCGCGACGCTCACCTGGCGCTGGACGGTCTCGACATTCCGACCACCGCGGTCCGCCATCCGAGCTACGGCGGGCAGCGCGAGTTCATCGAGGGCATGTTCAGCCTGTACGGTGTCGCGGATGACAACGATGAGCCGCTAGAACTGCCGTTGGGCGCGCCTCACGCCGCAGCACGGAGATGTGCGCTCGCCTGATCGCAGCGTTCAAAGAGTTGCTTAAGATCGCCGCGGTTCCAGTTGGCGGTGTCGACCGTGGCGTTGGTCGAGACGATCGTGAGCGGACCCAGCGCGACCCCGCCTTCCTTGGCGATGAATTCGAGCAGACGGCCGAGGCCGATCAGATTGCCGAGCAGTTTTTCGATATAGTAGTGATTGCGGTAGAGCGCGGTCATGCCGAGGCGACGATCGTCGCCCTTGCCGATCAGCTTGAGACTGGCAAAGCTCAGGCACTGACCGCCGTAGGGCGAGTCATTCACGTCGCGGGCGGGGTCGAAGATCAGCAGTTCGAATTTGTTGAGCGCTCGGACGTTCGGGTTGCGCAGGCGCTCGACGATGCCCCAGATTTGATTGATTGGCTGGCCGTCGGCGCGGGGCAATTCCATCATCCGTTCGAAATAATAGCCCGACCAAGCGCCCGACCTCCGGACCTTCGGCAGCACGTTGTCGCGAAACCGGTCGAAGAATTGCGGCGCGCCGTAGCGCCTGTACAGCGCTGCCGGAAAAATCGTGTTGGCGACCGTCTCGATGGGCTTCTTGCCATGGCCCGAAAGGAAGGCATCGACTTCCGCCACGACGGGATCGGCGAGTGTTGCGCGCGCAGTCGGCTCGGCCACGGAGATGACGACATTCTGCGCCTGGTGTCCGGTGGCGAGGTCGACGAGCCGGACCGCCTCGCGCCAGCCAGCAACGCAGTCAGGCTGCGGCGGTATGGGAAGATACATCGACTTCCTCCGTCAAATTTGCCGTGGCGAAAAGGCGCGGCGCTAGAAAGCGCTCAGTAAGCCAGGCGTGGCCTTCCAAGCCCCAACCTGGTCCCCAGCTGTTGCGGATGAGAATGGCCGGGGTGCCGTCCACGGTTCCATGCCCGACCGCGACGACCGCGTGCCGTTGCGCTGGCTCGGGGAGTTCGTCGTTCGCCGGATCGACGACGCCATCACCGCGCGGCTGGAAGAAAGACCGTGACAGCATCGTCAGCATGAGCACCGGCGTGTCACGATCCAGCGCGGCAAGGATGGATGACAGGTCGGTTCCATCCCTCTGTCCGTTGCGGCCATAGAGCGGGCCAACGGTCGCCGGCGGCGTCCACAGTCGATGATCGGCTGGAACCGCTGCCAGATACGGCCAGCCTTTCTCGTCGGGTTGGCCATCGAGCCGTAGCGCGTCCAGCATTGTGGATAGCAGTGCGCCGCTCGTCGGCGGTCTGCCCGCCCGTTTCTGCGCGGCATAAAAGGCGAATTCACACGACAGCGGTGCCCAGCCGTCGCGAAGCCCGGCGTGGGTGTCGCTCGCGGCGAATGCGAGGCATGTCGGCCGCGCGCCTTGATCGCGCGCAGGCCCGAACAGCGGCCGAAGGTCACGGACGATATCGATCATGGGGCGTCAGGCGGCCTCGAGCAGGTGCCGCCGTTCGGCGCGCGACAGGCCCGTCTGTTCCGGGCCGGTGAGGTCGAAATCGAGCGTCAGGCTGGTGAGGGCCGGCGCAGGCTGCCACGGCCGCCGCTCGTCGAGCGACATGCGGCCGCGCCGCGGCGCATCGGGCGCCGCGGTGACACGGCGGACAACGGGACCACCGATGCCATCGCCGTCGATTGCCTCACGCTCGTCTCGAACGACGGCGAAGCCGCTGGCGATCAGTTGGTCGAGATCCCAGAGATACCCACCGCCGCTATGTTCTTCGAGCTGCAGCACGAAAAGATCATTGCGACTGCCATCGATCCGCGAGCCGGCATCGCGCTCGGTCAGCAGCCAGACGTCGCCGCGATAGTTGTCGGGCCGATAGTCCTTGAGGAGATCGACCTTCAGGCTGCGCGGCTGCGTCCGGAGCAGGTCGGTCATCACCGATGGCGAAATCAGATTGTAGCGAACCAGGGTGCGGCACGTCGCCTCATAGCTGGCGCCGATCCGCAGCGAGAGCTGATAGACGACATTGGGGCGCCGGAAATGATCGATCTGCCATCCTTGTCGCGCGCTGTGCGCGAGCACCAGCCATTTCGGCATCATGAAGGCGATCGCAAAGGCGTCGGCTTCGGTTTCCTCGAAGTTGTTTCCCGGTTCGGGCGACATCGGCATCCGGCGCAGGATGCTCTCATCGTCGAGGCTCGGCTCGTGTCGCATCGAAAAATGCCCGAGTTCGTGCGCGGCCGTGAAGCGCTGGATGCTCATCGGTCGTTCCGTCGTGACGAGAACGCCAGGAGCAGGTGCGCTGAGATAGGCGCCGAGCAGGCCTTTCAGAGGACGAAGCAGCAAGGGTAGACCCACGGCATGGATCGCGCCGAAGACATCGACGCTGCCGCCTTGGGTCTCGATCAGTGCGCGCGTATCGAGTTCGCGATGCAGGCGGCCCGCTGCCATCGTACCAGCGCGAACCGCGCTCGCATAATCCGACGCCATCGATCAGCTCCGTTCGCCGCCAGACCGCGAGCGGAGATATTCGGCAAACCGGCTCAGCTCGGCCCGGTCCTCAGTCGACAAGGCCGCAACGCGTCGCGCCAGATGGGCGACATCGGCGGGAAGGCTCGCGGAGGCCTCGTCTTCGCCGGTAAAATAGGCCACCGACTGGCGGTAAAGACGGGCAAGCCGCGTCAGTTCGATCGCTTCAACGCGGCGCTGGCCATTCTCGATATCGGTAAGCGCGGTCCGGGGAATCTTGAGATAGGCAGCAACTTCTTCCTGCTTGAGGCCGAGATATTTCCGTGCTTCGCGCAGACGGTCGCCCAAGCGCCGCCGCTCCTGCTCGTCGCCTTCCTGGCGGAGTGCGAGATTGGTCATGGCTTCGACCCTTTCTTCTTAACCCAGACGCGTTCGATCTTAGGGAGGAGGTCGTCAATCGCCTTCTCGATCGAATTGTAGCCGCCGGTGCGGACGATGCTGTCGCGAAGCTCGATGTCGAGGACCTGCTCCACCGCGCAAAGCGTGTCGACCACGGACAAGGAGTCGAGTGGCACGGGCGCCTGGATGATCTTCGGGTTTTCCGGAGGCAGGGCAATTCCGCGCACCTGTGCCTCAGCCCTGGCCACTTGCAGCAGTTCGTCGACCAACGCCCTAATGGCGTCGGCTTTGGGAAACGCGGTTGCCGCGGGCTGCGGAGGAGCGATTGTCGCCATGCATGCCTCGCACGATTTCACTACATTAAATGCGATATAATGTCTGATAATCCGACACGCAAGCCCGAATTTGCAGCTCGGATTTTTGCAGGGTGTAGCGGGTCATCGGCGGTGCGGTGTGGTGGTCAGTGCCACCTCGAGGGACAACGACAGGGCAGAATCATCAACTCGGGTCATAGCTCGATCAAAAGAACAGAGCTGGAATATTGAGTCAGTCGCCGACGAGTGATCTCCTTCGGTCACCCACCAGCCCCCAGCGGCTCCGTTCATTTCGGGCGGCCCATAGCCGAGTCTTGAAGCCGCGCCCCGACCGCATCCGGCGGTATGGGCGGGAGCTTCAACGTGACCCCGACCAAATTGCTCATCGGCCAGATCCTTGTCGTGTTCGCAATCGTGATCGCGGGCCTCTGGGCGGCGACCCAATGGGCGGCGGCGATGCTCGCCTACCAGCCCGAACTTGGTCCGGCCTGGTTCATGGCTGGAAGCACGCCGGTCTATCGTCCCTGGGCGCTCTTCCCCTGGTGGTATCACTACGATGCCTATGCGCCGCATGTTTTCGACAAGGCCGGCGCGCTCGCCGGCGCGAGCGGTTTCATCGGCTGCGGCGCGGCGATCGCAGGCTCGCTCTGGCGCGCGCGGCAGTCGCGTCACGTCACCACCTATGGTTCGGCGCGCTGGGCCAGGCCGAACGAGATCGAGCGGGCCGGCCTTTACGGTGATGCCGGCGTATTCCTGGGCCGCTCGCGCGGCCGCTATCTCCGGCATGACGGCCCCGAACATATCATGGCGTTCGCGCCAACCCGTTCGGGCAAGGGCGTCGGGCTGGTCATACCGACACTGCTTGGCTGGACCGGCAGCGCCGTGGTTCACGACATCAAGGGCGAGAACTGGCAGCTCACCGCCGGCTGGCGCGCGCGCTTCTCCCACGTCCTGCTGTTCAATCCGACCGATCCCGCTTCCGCCAAATACAACCCGCTGCTGGAGGTCCGGCGCGGCGAGCATGAGGTCCGCGACGTCCAGAACATCGCCGACATCCTGGTCGATCCCGAAGGCGCGCTCGAACGGCGCAACCACTGGGAGAAAACCTCCCATTCGCTCCTGGTCGGCGCGATCCTCCACGTCCTTTATGCGGAGGAAGAAAAGACGCTCGCACGGGTAGCCACATTCCTGTCGGACCCGCAGCGGCCGTTCACCGCCACGCTCCGGCGGATGATGACCACCAATCACCTCGGCACGAAGGATGCGCCGCAGATCCATCCCGTCGTCGCCTCGGCGGCGCGCGAGGTGCTCAACAAGAGCGAGAACGAGCGCAGCGGCGTCCTCTCCACCGCAATGTCGTTTCTCGGGCTCTATCGCGACCCGACCGTCGCCGCGGTGACATCGCGCTGCGACTGGCGGATCGCCGATCTCGTCGAGGCCGGCCATCCGGTCTCGCTCTACCTTGTCATCCCGCCATCGGACATCAGCCGCACCAAGCCGCTGGTGCGGTTGGTGCTCAACCAGATCGGCCGCCGCCTCACCGAAAAGCTCGATGCCGATCCCGCCAGGGCGGGCAAGCACAAGCTCCTGATGATGCTCGACGAGTTCCCGGCATTGGGGCGGCTCGACTTCTTCGAGACCAGTCTTGCCTTTCTCGCGGGCTATGGAGTGCGCGCCTTCCTGATCGCGCAGTCCTTGAACCAGATCGAGAAGGCTTATGGCGAGCACAACTCGATCCTCGACAACTGCCATGTCCGCGTCGCGTTTGCGACCAACGACGAGCGCACGGCGCGGCGGATTTCGGACGCGCTCGGCATCGCCACCGAACAGCGCGCGATGCGCAACTATGCCGGCCACCGGCTCGCGCCCTGGCTGGCGCACGTCATGGTCAGCCGGCAGGAGACCGCCCGGCCACTCCTGACCACCGGCGAGGTGATGCAGCTCCCGCCCAAGGATGAGCTTGTCCTTGTCTCCGGCATGGCCCCGATCCGCGCGAGGAAGCTGCGCTATTACGAGGACCGCAATTTCCGCGAGCGGATCGCACCGCCGCCGCAGCCCGCGCCCGGAGACTATCCCGACCGGCCGCAGGCACGCCCCAACGACTGGAGCGGACTGGTCCGCGCGCCCGATACCCGGCTCGGCAAGCCCGATGACGATGCGAAGGCGGATGAGGACGGCGGCTTGCAACAGCAGCGCCACCCCGGCCTCGGCGAAGAACCCGCCAAAAAACCCGAGCCGCCAAAGCAGCTCGACCTGCTCGGCCTGGACAGCGACGACACCGACACGATCGCCGACAAGCACGCGATGGACCGCGCCGGCGCCACCGGCACGCTGATCCGCGCTCACGCGATCAATCAGGGTCGCAGCGCCGACATGCTGCCGGACTTCTGACAATGGCCGCGATCAAACCCAACCGCGTCCGCTACCAGCTCTTCCTGCCCGAAGATCTGAGCCACCGCTTCGAGGCGCTGGCGAGCCAGCCCGGCGCGTCCAAATCGGCGATCCTCACCGACGCGCTCACCGCCTGGCTCAACCGGCAGGCGGCGAGCGAGCTGGAGAACAAGTTCAGCCAGCGGCTCGATCGCATGTCGCTCGCGCTGGGGCGTGTCGAGCGTGACGGGCATGTGCTGCTCGAGAGCCTGGCGCTGTTCATCCGCTATGAACTGATGGTGCAGGCCCCTTTGGCCGAAGCCGACGAAGCGGCGCGTGCGATCGGCCGAGACCGCTTCGAGGCGTTCATTGCCCGCGTCGGCGAAGCGCTCGCCAGCGGCCAGCGCACGCTTGCTGCCTCCGCGAAAGACAATGGAGGTGGGCGATGAGCGACACGCTTTTCGGCTCCGATAATTCCGCAGGGCGTCGGCGCGCGATGCTGCGCACCGCGATGGGGCCGACCATCGCCGCAGCGCTGGCCGATCCGGTGGTCATCGAGATCATGGTGAACCCGGACGGCGTGTTGCGCCTTGATCGACTCGGCGAAGGCCGGATCGATACCGGCACCAAATATGAGCCCGCGCAGGTCGAGCGGATCATCCGCCTGGTTGCCAGCCACGCACGGACAGAGGTTCATGGCAATGCGCCGATCGTGTCAGCCGAGCTGCCACCGCACGGCGAAGGCGCGGGCGAGCGGTTCGAGGGTATCCTGCCGCCGGTCAGCCTCGCGCCGTGCTTCTCGATCCGCAAGCCCGCGGCGCGCATCTACACTTTGCTCGACTATGTGCGGGACGGCATCATGCCCGCCGACACGGCGCGACTGCTGTCGATGGCCGTGGTCGAGCGCAAGAACATCCTGGTCGCGGGTGGCACCAGTTCGGGCAAGACGACGCTTGCCAACGCGCTGCTCGCCGAGATGGCGCACCTCGACGAACGCGTCATCATCATTGAAGACACGCGTGAGTTGCAATGCGCCGCGCCCGACGTGGTGGGGCTGCGCACGCGTACGATTGGCACTGCCGGAGCCGGCGGCGTCACGATGGCTGATCTTGTCCGCTCGACATTGCGGCTCCGCCCCGATCGCATCGTCGTTGGCGAGGTGCGCGGGCGCGAAGCGCTCGACATGCTCAAAGCCTGGAACACCGGGCATCCGGGCGGCATCGCAACCGTCCACGCCAATTCGGCAGTGTCGGCGCTCTACCGGCTCGAGCAGCTCGTGCAGGAAAGCGTCGTCACCGTTCCGCGCCGGCTGATCGCCGACGCCATCGACATGATCGTGTTCATCGCCGGGCGCGGCCTCGCGCGCCGCGTCGACACGATCGCGCGCGTCGCCGGCCTCGATCCCGACGGCGGCTACGCCGTCCTCGACCTTACTCCCGACCACGCCCTCGAACCCCAAGGAGAATGACCATGCGCTTGTCCCGTATTCCTGCCCGTATTCCCGATCGTCGGAGCATCTTCCTCACCGGCGCCGCCATCGGCCTCGGGCTTGCGCTCGCCGCCACCGCGCAGGCCGCCGGCTCGGGCATGCCGTGGGAGGAACCGCTTCAGCAGGTCCTCGAATCGGTCCAGGGTCCTGTCGCCAAGATCGTCGCGGTGATCATCATCATCGTCACCGGTTTGACGCTCGCGTTCGGCGAGACGGCAGGCGGGTTCCGGCGCCTCATCCAGATCATCTTCGGCCTGTCGATCGCGTTTGCGGCGTCGAGCTTCTTCCTCAGCTTCTTCAGCTTCGGCGGCGGGGCGCTCATCTCGTGAACGCGCCAAATTCCTATGGCGCCAGCCATATCGAGGGGTTCGAGGCGCCGATGCACCGCGCGCTTGCCGAGCCGATCCTGCTTGGCGGGGCGCCGCGAGCGATCGCGATCGTCAATGGTACGATCGCGGCCGCGCTCGGACTCGGTCTCCAGCAGTGGATCGCCGGGCTGGCCATGTGGGCGTTCGGGCACACTCTCGCGGTGTTCGCCGCCAAGCGCGATCCCGACTTCGCCCCGGTCCTTGTCCGCCACCTTCGCCAGAAGGGGCATCTGTCATGCTGAATCTGCGCGAATACCGTCAGAAGGCCGACCGGCTCGCCGATCATCTTCCATGGGCGGCGCTTGTCGCGCCCGGCGTGGTGCTCAACAAGGACGGCAGCTTTTTGCGCGTCCTCAGGTTCCGCGGCCCCGATCTAGAATCCGCCACCGAAGCCGAGCTTGTCGCCGCCTGCGCGCGGGCGAACAATGTCCTGAAGCGCTTCGGCTCGGGCTGGGCACTCCATTTCGAGGCCGAGCGGCGCGAAGCGCTGGGTTATCCCGACAGCAGCTTTCCCGATGCGGCGTCGTGGCTGGTCGATGAGGAACGGCGCGCGGCGTTCGAAAGCGCGGGCGCGCATTTCGAGAGCCGCTATTATCTGACGCTCACCCTCCTGCCTCCGCCCGATCAGGCGGACACGGCGGGCCGAGCGCTGATCGAGCGCAGCGACGACGCGAAGGGCCGCGACTGGCGACAAGCGCTTGCCGGCTTCATCGCCGAGACGGATCGTGCGCTTGACCTGTTCAGAGGCTTCATGCCCGAGGTGCGCGCGCTCGGCGACAGCGAAATGCTGACCTTTCTCCACGGTGCGATCTCCGCGCGCCGCCATGTCGTCGCCGTGCCCGAAACGCCCATCTATCTGGACGGGCTGCTCGCCGACACGCCGCTGACCGGCGGGCTCGAACCGATGCTCGGCGACGAGCATCTGCGGACGCTCACCATCCTCGGATTTCCGAACGCGAGCCGTCCCGGCATCCTCGACGGACTCAACCATGAGGATTTTGGCTATCGCTGGGTGACGCGCTTCATTGCGCTCGACAAGACCGACGCAACCAAAGCGCTCACTCGCCTGCGGCGGCAGTGGTTCAACAAGCGCAAGTCGATCACCGCGCTGCTGCGCGAAGTCATCTACAACCAGCCGGTCCAGCTTCTCGACAGCGATGCCGACAACAAGGTGGTCGATGCCGACCTCGCCTTGCAGGCGCTCGGCGGCGATCATGTCGCGTTCGGCTATCTGACGACGACGATCACCGTTGCCGATATCGACCGCGCCCGCGTCGAGGAAAAGGTCCGCGCGGTCGAGCGCATCGTCAACGGGCTCGGCTTCACCTGCATCCGCGAGGGCATGAATGTGGTCGAGGCGTGGCTGTCGAGCCTGCCGGGCCATGTCTATGCGAACGTCCGGCAACCGATCGTCCACACCCTGAATCTCGCGCATCTCATGCCGCTGTCCTCGGTATGGGCAGGACCGGCGCGTAATCCGCACCTCGACGGTCCGCCGCTGCTTTATGCGGAAACCAGCGGCTCGACGCCGTTCCGTCTCAGCACGCATGTCGGCGACGTCGGTCATATGCTGATCGTCGGACCCACCGGGGCCGGAAAGTCGGTGCTGCTCGCAATGCTCGCGCTTCAGTTCCGGCGATATCCAGACTCCCAGGTCTATGTCTTCGACAAGGGATTTTCGGCGCGCGCGGCCGTGCTGGCGATGGGCGGCGCGCATCACGCGCTCGGGCTTGGCGGTGAGAGCGGTCATGCCGATGACGTGGGCGGGCGAACGATCGCCTTCCAGCCGCTGCGCCACATCGATCGCTCCAACGCACGCGCCTGGGCGACCGAATGGATCGGCGCGCTGCTCGCCCATGAGAAAGTACTGGTCACACCCGAGATCAAGGAGGCCGTCTGGTCGGCGCTCACCAATCTCGCGACCGCCCCGATCGAGGAACGCACGCTCACCGGCCTGTCGCTGCTGCTGCAATCGGCACCGCTGCGATCGGCGCTCGCGCCCTATACGCTCGAAGGATCGTTCGGCCGCCTGCTCGACGCCGCCGAAGACGATCTAGCGATCGCCGACGTGCAGTGCTTCGAGACTGAAGCGCTGATGGGGCAGGCGGGCGTCGTTGCGCCCGTGCTGACCTACCTGTTCCATCGTCTCGAGGAGCGCTTCACCGGGCGGCCGACGCTTCTCGTACTGGATGAAGCCTGGGTGTTCCTCGACCACCCGCTGTTCGCCGCGCGCATCCGTGAGTGGCTGAAGGTGCTGCGCAAGAAGAACGTCAGCGTCGTGTTCGCGACACAGAGCCTAGCCGATATCGCCGACAGCACGATCGCGCCGGCCATCATCGAAAGCTGTCCGCAGCGCATCTTGCTGCCCAATGATCGGGCGATCGAGCCGCAGGGCCAGACGGTCTACGTCCGCTTCGGTCTCAACGCGCGCCAGATCGAACTGGTCAGCCGCGCGACGCCCAAGCGGCAATATTATCTGCAATCAGCGCGCGGCAACCGGCTGTTCGAGCTTGGGCTAGGCCCGATCGCGCTGGCGTTGTGCGGCGCGTCCGATCCCGACAGCCAGAAGCGCATAGACGCGGTGCTGGCCGAAAAGGGCCAGGCCGACTTCGCCGCGACCTTTCTCTCCCAAGCCGGCCTCGATTGGGCGGCCGACCTGCTTGGGCGTCACCCTGCCGCCCGCCCCCCAGAAGACAAGGAGTAATTTCCCGTGCCCCGTATCCCTATCCGCAAATATGCGTGCCTCTCCGCTCTCGCGCTCGGCGCCGTCGGCTCGCTCGGTATCGGCATCGCGTTGACCTCGACGCCCGTCGCGGCCCAGCTCAGTGTGTTCGATCCATCGAACTATTCGCAAAACCTGCTCACCGCCGCGCGCACGCTTGCCCAGATCAACAACCAGATCCAGAGTCTCCAGAACGAAGCGCAGATGCTGATCAACCAGGGCAAGAACCTGTCCCGGATCGATTTCCCGCAACTTCAGGAGCTTCGCCAGCGCCTCCAGCAGATCGACCAGCTCATGGGCCAGGCGCAGGGCGTCGACTTCCGCATCGATCAGCTCGACGAGCGCTTCCGCCAGCTCTACCCGCAGGAGTTCGATCAGGTGTTCCGCCGCGATCAGCGTGTGGCTCGCGCACGCGATCAACTCGATACCGCGATGTCCGCGTTTCGCCAGACGATGGGGGTCCAGAACCGCATCGTCGACAACGTACGGAGCGACACGCAGGCGCTCGCCGACATCGTCGCGCGCAGCCAGGGCGCGGAAGGCTCGCTTCAGGCGCAGCAGGCCACGAACCAGCTTCTCGCGCTCACCGCCAAGCAGCAGCTCCAGCTTCAGCAAATGATGGCGGCGCAGTTCCGGGCGGAATCGGTCGAGCAGGCGCAGCGGGGCCAGATCGCGCGCGAGGCACGCGAGTCGACGCGCCGCTTCCTCGGCGACGGCAAGGCTTACACGCCACGCCAATGAGCTGAGGCAGGCGAGGACCGCGCCCCCAGCTCCCCCCGGGTCCGAACCTGTCTCGTCGCGGGGGCCGTAGGGCTTGCCCCTCTCATGGCCGCCGGTCCCCGCGACACCTTTCAACTTCAAGCAGGAACCCGCCCATATGGATGACCTGAATGTCATCGATCAGTTCATGGAGGCCTTCGCCTCCTACATCGACAGCGGGTTCGGCCTGTTGGGCGGTGACGTCGGTTTCCTGACCACGATCCTGATCGGCATCGACATCACGCTCGCCGGGCTGTTCTGGGCGCTCGGCGGCGAAGACGACGTCATCGCCAAGTTCCTCAAAAAGATCCTCTATGTCGGCGTCTTCGCCCTGATCCTCAACAGCTTCTCGACACTGTCCGATATCATCTTTCGCAGCTTCGCCGGCCTCGGCCTCACCGCAGGGGGCAGCGCGATTACGGCTGACGATTTATTGCGACCCGGCAAGCTGGCCGGGACCGGCTTCGAGGCAGCATGGCCGCTCCTCGAGCAGGCGAAGGAGTTGGTTGGCCCGATCGCCTTCTTCGACAATTTCATCGAGATCGCCGTGCTGGTGATCGCCTGGGTCGTCGTCATCGCCGCCTTTTTCATCCTCGCGATCCAGCTTTTCATCACAATCCTCGAATTCAAGCTTACTTCGCTCGCCGGCTTCGTGCTCGTGCCCTTTGCGCTGTGGAACCGCACGTCGTTCCTCGCCGAACGGGTGCTCGGGAACGTCGTCAGTTCGGGCATCAAGGTCATGGTGCTCGCGGTCATCGTCGGCATCGGCTCTAACTATTTCGCCGACTTCACCAGTGCGATCACCGGCGACGAGGTGTCGATCGAACAGGCCGTGTCGCTGATGCTCGCGAGCCTCGCGATCTTTGGCCTCTCCATCTTCGGCCCGGGAATCGCATCCGGCCTCGTCGCCGGCGCGCCGCAGCTCGGCGCCGGATCGGTGATCGCCACTACCGTGCTTGCCGGCGGAGGTCTTGCGATGGCAGGCGCTGGCGCCGTCGGCGCGGCACGCGGTCTCGCGGGGGCCGGTCTCGGCGCGATCCGCGCCGGTACATCGATGGGGTCTGCCGCATCCACTGCCTACAAGCTCGGGCAGGAAACCTCGGGCTCGACCAGCGTCGGCGCGGGCCTCGGCGGCGTTGCGACCGCCATGCGCGGCGCGGCTGCCAACCGGATGAGCGGCGGTCTCGGCGTTAGCGCTGCCGCCGATCGTGGGCAGCGCGCCGCATGGGAAGCAGGAAGCACCCGTGCCGGCGGCGCCGCCCCCGCAGCCGCGCCGATAGGCGCAGCTGAAGGAACACCCGCCTGGGCGCAGAAGCTTCATGCCAGCCAGAATGCTCGCCACCGCCGCCAGATGGCGATCCACGCAATCCAGGGCGGCGACCGCGGCGGCGCTGGCGCCACTCCAGACATCAAGGAAAGGGACTGAGCGATGAAATTTCGACGCGCATTGCAGCGCTATGGGCGAACGCCCGAACCCGAGACACCCTACCAACGAGCGGGCCAGCTTTGGGATGAGCGTATCGGCTCGGCTCGCGCACAGGCGAAGAACTGGCGGCTGATGGCCTTCGGCGGCCTGTTCCTGACCACTGGTCTGTCGGGCGCGCTGGTCTGGCAATCGATGCAAAGCCGCGTCGTGCCCTATGTGGTCGAGGTCGATGCACTCGGGCAAGCACAGGCCGTCGCGCCTGCCGCCAAGGACTATCGGCCGACCGATCCGCAGATCGCATGGTTCCTCGGCCGGTTCATCACCGGCGTTCGAGCGCGCTCGCTCGATCCGGTATTGATGCGTGAAAACTGGCTATCAGCCTATGATTTCGCGACCGAACGTGCGTCACTGTTCCTCGGCGAATATGCCCGCACCTCCAATCCGTTCGCCGATGTCGGGCGCAAGACGGTTTCGGTGCAGGTGACGAGCGTCGTCCGCGCGTCGGATACGAGCTTCCAGGTCAAATGGACCGAGCAGCAATATGAGCGGGGAAGCCTCGCCAGCACGTCACGCTGGACGGCGATGCTCACGGTGAAGATCAAGCCGCCGCGCTTGGCCGATGTGCTCCGAAAAAACCCGCTCGGTCTCTATGTTGACGCGATCGACTGGAGCCGCGAACTGGAAACGCCTCAGGACCGGCCGCCTTCGCCGCAACCATCGGCCGTGCCCGATCCCGCACAATCACTCCCGGTCGCGCCGCCCACCGACATTCCGCTGGGCTCGCCGCTCGATCCGACCCTTGCTCAACCCGCAGCCGCACCATCCCCCGAAAGGACCGACCAATGATCCGTGCCCTCATCCTGGCGGCGAGCGCGATGGCGCTTGCCATGGGCGTCGCTGCGCAGAGCCGCGAACCCGCGTCACCCACCGCGCGCGTCACTGCCGCCAACCGGGCGGCACTGCGCGAGCCGTCGAGCGCGGGATATATATATGCCGTCCAGGTCTATCCCTGGGCGGAAGGCGTGCTCTACCGGCTCTATGCCGCGCCCGAGCGCATCACCGACATTGCCTTGCAGCCGGGCGAAACGATTGTGTCCGTCGCCGCCGGCGACACCGTGCGCTGGACTGTCGGCGATACCACCAGCGGCATCGGCGAAAGCAAGCGCGTGCACATCCTCGTCAAGCCGTTTTCGGCGGGCCTACGCACAAACCTTGTCATTGCTACCGATCGCCGGACCTACCATCTCCAGCTCGAAAGCACGCCCGCGACCGCGATGGCGGCGATCTCCTGGACCTATCCACATGACGAGCTGATCGCGCTCCGGCGTCAGCGCGATGCAGCCGTGGCGGCGACGCCGATCGCGTCGGGCCTCTCGGTCGAAAGCCTCAACTTCAACTATGCGATCTCGGGCGACAAGCCGGCCTGGCGGCCGCTGCGCGCGTTCGACGATGGGCGGCAGACCTACATCGAGTTCTCGCCTGCGATCGCCGTGGGTGAGGCGCCCCCGCTGTTCGTGATTGGCGAGGATGGCGAGGCCCAGCTCGTCAACTATCGCGTCGCCGGCCGCTATTATGTGGTCGACCGCCTGTTCGGTGTCGCCGAGCTGCGCCTTGGCGGCAAGAAACAGCAGATTGTCCGTATCACCGCCGCCCAGCCGAAGAGCCGGCAGCGCAAGGCCGGGAGGGGCGCGTGACCGATCCAACCGCTTCTTCCGCGCCGATCGCGGCGCCCAAAGCCGACCCCGAAACGCTCGTTCTGCGCGCGGCGCCGGGCCGCGTCACCCGTTTTCGCCGCGGTGCGATCGTCGCCATCGCTGCCGCCGGCTCGACCGCGATCATCGGCGTCGCCTGGCTGGCGCTCAAGCCCGCGACCCTGAGCCTGATCGCACGAAGCGATGAAAAGCTGGTTGGCGCGAAGGCGCCGCCTGATGCGCTCGCGGGCGCGCCGACGAGCTATGGCGACGTGCCGAAGCTCGGGCTACCGCTTCCCGGTGATCTCGGGCGGCCGATCCTCGAGCGCCAGCGGCAGCTTGGCGGGATGGTTCCCCCTGACCCCGCTGCCGATGCGGTGAGCCGGGCCGCGCAGGAAGCCGAAGCCGAGCGCCAGCGCATCGCCGCTGAGCAGAAGGCCGCACGCGAGTCTGGCGTCATGCTGCAATTGGCGGGCGGCGGTCGCGCCGCCGCCCCTGCACCGGTGACTACCGATGCAAGTGTTCCGCCAGCATCGGCCGAGACTGCCAAGCCGCTCCTCGACCCTGACCGAGATCCTAACGCCCAGGGGCGCAAGAACGAATTGGTCGGCCACGCCAATCGCGACGACGACATCAATCCGCACGCGCTGGCGCAGTCCGTATCGCCTTGGACCTTGCAGGCCGGCAGCATCATTGCCGCGAGCCTCATAACCGGGCTCAACTCGGATCTTCCCGGGCTCGTCACCGCGCAGATCACGGAGAACGTCTATGACAGTGTGACCGGGCGCGGTCTGCTCATTCCGCAAGGATCGCGGCTGATCGGCAGCTACGACAGCGTTGTAGCGTTTGGGCAGAGCCGTGCGCTGGTCGTCTGGCAGCGGATTATCCTGCCCGACGGCTCGTCGATTCGTATCGACAATGTGCCGGCGACCGATACGCAGGGCTATGCGGGTCTGTCCGACCGGATCGACCGGCATACTTGGCAACTTCTGAAGGGCGTCGCCCTGTCGACACTGCTGGGCGTCGGCACTGAATTGAGCTTCGGCAGCACCGAAAGCGACCTTGTCCGGGCGATCCGCGAGTCAGCGCAGCAGAGCGGCGCGCGCGCCGGCGATCAGCTCGTCACGCGCAATCTCAATATCCAGCCGACCTTGCGCGTGCGTCCCGGCTGGCCGCTACGGGTGGTCGTGCACAAAGACATCATATTGCCCGGACCCTGGGGAGGCCGTCATGGCTGATTTGAAGCTGCCAAGGCTGCCCGATCGGACGCCGGCTAAGATCACGATCAACGTCATGCCGGATCTCATCGAAGCGCTGAACGACTACGCCGAGGCCTATGAGGCGGCCTACGGCCGACGCGAGTCCGTACCGGACCTCATTCCATTCATGCTTAGCGGCTTCCTGGCGAGCGACCGCTCGTTCAGCCGGGCACGTAAGAAATAGTCCGATGTCGGCCCGGCAGCCTGCAACGAATGGCGACGACGCGCCCCCGATTGGGCCGATAAGCGTTCGCATTCCCGACGCAGTACGGATGACGGGGCTCAGCAAATCCAAGATCTACCAGCTCATCGCTTCCGGCGACATCGAGGCAGCCAAGGTCGGCCGTGCAACCGTGGTGTTTGTCGATAGTCTGCGGTCCTTTCTGCGATCACACTGTAAACAGCCGCGTTCTCGGGCGTAGCAGGGATCGCGCATGTCGGCCTGTCGATATTTCGGCACGGCCTGTCGCGAAGGGGTAAAATTGGGGGTGGATTGAGCGGAATTATCGGCACGACGATCAAGAACGTTGTTATAAATCAGTATCTTATGTTTTTCGTGTGAATCCCTCCTCCGCTACCATCTACATCCCCCATGCGATATGCTGCTTGCCTCTTCCCGCAAACCGCGCCTAAGAGCGGGCAAAATAGCGGTAGAGGATTGCGAGCGGATGAGTTTCTACGATGTCCTGATCGTCGGTGCTGGCCATGCAGGGGCGCAGGCCGCCATTTCCCTGCGGCAGGCGGGGTTTACGGGCAGCGTCGGGATGATCGGGGACGAGAAGGACCCGCCCTATGAGCGGCCGCCACTATCCAAGGAATATTTTGCCGGCGAGAAGACGTTCGAGCGCATCCTGATCCGCCCGGCCGGGTTCTGGGAAGAGCGGGAGGTCGATCTGCTGCTGGGCAAGCGGGTCAAAAGCGTCGATCCAGAAGGCAAGTCGGTGACCGCGGGCGGCGAGGAAATCGGCTATGGCAAGCTGATCTGGTGCGCCGGCGGATCGCCCCGCATGCTGACATGCAACGGCGCAGATGCGCAGAATGTCCATGCCGTCCGCCGCCGCGACGATGTCGATGCGATGATGGGCAAGCTGGATACCGTTCGTCACGTGACCATCGTAGGCGGCGGCTATATCGGCCTGGAAGCCGCGGCCGTTCTGACCAAGTTCGGCAAGCAGGTGGTGCTGCTGGAGGCGCTTGACCGGGTGCTTGCGCGCGTTGCCGGGGAGGAGCTGTCGCGCTTCTACGAGGCGGAGCATCGCGCCCACGGGGTGGACCTGCGCACCGACGCGAAGATGGACTGTATCGAGGTCACGGATGGCCGGGCCACGGCCGTCCTGATGGCGGATGGCGAACGTATCGAAACCGACATGGTGATCGTCGGTATCGGCATCGTGCCGGAAACCGGCCCGCTGATCGCCGCTGGCGCGGTGGGCGGCAACGGGGTGGATGTCGACGAATATTGCCGCACGTCGCTGCCCGACATCTATGCCGTGGGCGACTGCGCCACCCATGCGAACCGCTTTGCCGGCGGCGCGCATATGCGGGTGGAATCCGTCCAGAACGCGAACGATCAGGCCAAGACCGCCGTCGCGCACATCCTGGGCCGGGAAGAGCCCTATGACGCTGTCCCCTGGTTCTGGTCCAATCAGTATGACCTGAAACTGCAGACGGTCGGCCTTTCGGTCGGCTTCGACCAGACGGTGCTGCGCGGCGATCCAGCGGCGCGCAGCTTTTCCATCGTCTATCTGAAGGGCGGAAAGGTGATCGCGCTCGATTGCGTCAACGCGGTCAAGGACTATGTGCAGGGGCGCGCCCATGTGCTGTCCGGCGCGATGCTGGATATCGATCAGCTCGGCGACGCGAGCGTGCCGCTGAAGGAAGTGGGGCTCGCCTGAGTCCTATCCTCGGAACATCGCCTTCATCGCCAGTTCCCATGGTCCGCCGCGATAGTGCCACGCGGCAAGTCCCGCAATAACGATCGGTCGGGGGCGGAACCCGGCGCGCAGGGCGTCGGCAAGCGCCCGCGCATCGTCGGGCGGCACCTTGTTCTGGACGGTGATGTGAAGGCGCGGCCTTTGCCTGTCCTGCGGGGTGAGAAGTCCCGCAAAGGCCTCCGCCAACTCATCGCGCAGCGCCATGAGGCCCGGACTTTCAACGCGATAGGCGACGCCGCGACCTAGCAGGATGACATCGCATAATTGGGCTTTGGGTGGCGATAAGGCGCTGAACCGCTTCAGCCGCCCGGACAGTTCCGGCAGGATCGAGGGCGGAAGGTGATGGAACAGGGTGATGTGAGCGGAAAGATGGTTGCGCTCGGCGGGAAAATGCGCGCGGCGCAGGCCATCGGCCCAGGCAAAGTCCGCCGCGCCCATCAACGCCGTGACGATGACGGGCGCGGGCAAGGTCACGGACGCGGATTGGCCATCAGCCATTCGAGCACGGGTTCGGGGCGGGTTTCGCCATAGGGATCGTCATCCTCGCCTGCGTCGTTGAGGCCCGGCTCTTCGAACCAAGCGACGATCCGATTGTCGTCGACCACCATCGCATAGCGCCAGCTGCGATTGCCAAAGCCCAAGTGGTCCTTCTTGACCAGCATGCCCATGCGGCGGGTAAAATCGCCTGACCCATCGGGCAACATCTTCACCGATTTGATGCCCAGATGCCTGGCCCACTGATACATGACGAAGGCGTCGTTGACCGATATGCAATAGACGTCGTCCGCGCCTGCATCCCTAATCTCCTGGCTCGCACGTTCGAAGGCCGGACATTGTTCGGTCGAACAGGTGGGCGTGAAAGCGCCGGGTAGCGAGAATATCACGGAGCGTTTGCCGGCGAAGAGATCGGCGGTGCGCACATCCTGCCATCGAAAGGGATTGGGTCCTTCGATGCTGTCATCGCGCACCCGCGTCTTGAGGACCACATCGGGGATGGAGCGTCCGAGCATGCAATCTCCTATGATGATTGTCCAGCAGCAAGTGATGGTTCACTGCGGCTGAAGGTTGT
>NZ_LSJY01000187.1 GCF_001556865.1 Sphingobium sp. CCH11-B1
GGGCCTGGGGCGGTTCGATATCGGCGATCTGGGCGTGGACCGGAGCCACAGCGCCCAGAAGCAGCAGCGCGGGCAGAACGGCCTTGGTCAGCAACTGGGCCAACGTCGTATCTCCTCGTGAAAGACAGAAAAGGGCGGGGCGAATCCTCCGCCCTCTTTTTCACTCACGATAATGCCCGAACCCGCGACCGGGTTCCTAATCGTTTCGGATGCGGCTCATCGCGCAGAAGGCTCCGGCGACGGCGAAATCCGCGCGGCGACGGGCGCTGCGGGCAGCGGCTTCCGCATCCTCGCCCCATTGTTCCAGCTGCCAGGCCTCATCGATCTCCGCCGCCTGCCAGACGGCATCGAGGTCGTGGCCGCCCTCCACGACGGCAAGGCCGCAAACGAGCGACCCGCTGAGCGTCACCAGCGTCGAAAGGCCGGTGAGGGTGAAGGGATCGAGCGCCGCGACCACCGTGCCCAGCCGGGCCAGCGTCTCGTCCGGCTGCGGCACGGGGATGATCCCCTGCGTGACGGTAAAGCCCACATCGTAGCGCCCACGCGCCCAATCGAGCAGCGGATCCCAGGCCGCCGCCTGCCGCGCGACCAGCGCTTCGGGGCCGTCGGCGCGGTAGCAGAGCAGGTCGGACTGCGCATAGCGGGCGACCCCCGCGGCAAAATCCGCAAGGTTGGTCGCGACATGATCGATCGCCGCGTTGGCAAGGCCGGTCATCGGCATGGAGGCAGGGTTCACCTCATCCCCCTGCCCGCGCCATTCGTCCGCAACCGCCTCGGCAAGGCGGGGTGTCGGCAGCGACAGGAGCGCGCGCGCCGGCGTGCGGACCGATCGACCAGCCATCCTCCGCCGGGACAAGGGCGGCATCCTTGTAGAAGCGCTTCATTGCGGCGGCCCCTTGCGGAACAGCGCCAGCAGCAGGCGCGGCACCAGGACGAACTGGAACAGGCCGGTCAGCACCATGATCGTGCCGAACGCCTTGGCCTTCGTCCCCTGCACCCAGGAAAAGCGCTGCATGATCGCCAGGAAGCCGAACATGACGATGAAAGCCCCCGACAGGCGGAAGAGCGAGATGGCGAAGTGGCGCTGGCGCGCGACCTTGTCGGGGTCGACAGGTGGAATCCGGTCAGTCATGGCGCGCCGATATGGGCGCGAAGCTGCGCGCTGTCCATGGCGACGGCCTGCGCCCCGGACGCGAGCAGCATGTCGGGCCGGTGATAGCCCCAGCCGACGCCGATGGCACGGACCCCGGCGGCGTGTCCCATGTCCATGTCGAAGCTGGTGTCGCCGATCATCACGGTGGTTTCGGGCGCTGCGCCCGTTTCCGCCATCGCCGTCAGCAGCATGGAGGGATGCGGCTTGGACGGGTGACGGTCCGCCGTCTGGAGCGTGACGAACCGGTCGATGACGCCATGATGGGTGAGGCAGAGGTTGAGGCCCCGGTCAGACTTGCCGGTGGCCACGCCCAGCAGCCAGCCGGCCGCGTCCAGCTCCACGATCAGGTCGGCCATGCCGGGATAGAGCGGTTCCTGCACGCCCTGGTCGCGGCGCAGCCCCTGAAAGGCGCGCTTGTAGCGATCGGCCAGATGATCGTGGAAATCGCTTTCCGCGTTGGGCAGCAACTGCGCCATGGCGTTGGGCAGAGACAGGCCGACGACCGAAAGGATCGCAAGGCGTTCGGGCGGGGCCAGCTTCACATCTTCGAAGGCGCGGGTCATGGCGGCGCAGATGCTGTGCTGGCTGTCCACCAGCGTGCCGTCGCAATCGAAGACGACGAGGCGATTGGTCATGCCCGGCGCGCGCCTCCCCGGGCGCGGCGTTCGCCCTTGCGGCCCTTGCGGATCTGCTTGGCATGCTGGCGCGCCGCTTTCTTCTCATCCTCGCGCGTGGGGGTCCGGTCGATCTCGTCGTCGAGCGGCATGTCGCCGAGATTGAGGTCGAAGCCGAGTTCGGCAAGGCTGTTGGCGAAGTGGGCGGGAAGCTCGGCCGTCACGTCCACACGGCCGCCATCGGGATGATCGACCCGGATGCGGCGGGCGTGGAGGTGCATCTTGCGGCTGATCGTGCCGGAGAGGAACGCTTCCTTGCCGCCATATTTGCCGTCGCCAACGATCGGATGGCCGATCGCGGCCATATGGACGCGCAACTGGTGGGTCCGCCCGGTATAGGGTTGCAATTCCACCCAGGCGGCACGGTTGCCCGCGCGCTCGATCACGCGATAGCGCGACCGGGCGGGCAGTCCTTCCTCCTGATCGACATGCATCTTTTCCCCGCCGGTGCCTGGCTGCTTGGCGATAGGCAGTTCGATCATGCCGTCTTCGATGCTGGGCACACCCATGACCAGCGCCCAATAGACCTTCCGCGCGGTCCGGCTGGAGAAGGCCTTGGCGAAATGGGCAGCTGCGCGGCTGGTGCGGGCGAGCAGCAGCGCGCCGGACGTGTCCTTGTCAAGCCGGTGGACGAGCTTCGGGCGGCTTTCAAGATCGTAGAGCAGCGCGTCGAGCAGCTTGTCGACATGGGCGTCGGTCTTCGTCCCGCCCTGCGTGGCGAGGCCGGGCGGCTTGTTGATGACGATGGCCTGGCCGTCGCGATGGATCACCATCTCCTGCGCATAGGCGATCTCGTCCGGCGTCAGATCGACGACGCGGACGCGCTTGGGCTTGTCGGCAGCCTCCGGCTTCTGTTCGGCGGGCGGCACGCGGATCATCTGCCCCTCGGCAATGCGGTCGCCGGGCGCGGCGCGCGCGCCGTCGACGCGCAGCTGGCCAGTGCGGGACCAGCGCGAGACGAGGTTGAAGCCGACATCGGGCAGATGCCGCTGGAACCAGCGGTCGAGGCGGATGCCGTCATCGTCCGCGCCGACGCGGAATTGGCGGACATCGAGCGAGACGCCCCTGGCGGGACCGGACTTGGCAGGACCAGGCTTGACGGGCGCGGCGGCCTTTGCCGGAGCGGGCTTCGCGGCAGACTTGGTGGCGGCGGGCGCCCTTGGCTTGAAGGCGGGCTTGCCGTCCCTGCGCGGCGGCGCGTCCTTGCGCGGCGCCGACGGCTTGCGCGAACCGGACGGCTTTGCGCCGCGGGGGCCGGCGCCCTTGCCGGGTGGACGGCCCTTCATGCGACGACGCTCCGCACCAGCGCCATGCCCAGCGCCACGCCACCGACCGCGCCAACAACCGACGCGACGACATAGGCGAGCGCGAGGCCCGATTGCCCGCGCTGAAGCATCAGCATGGTTTCCAGGCTGAAGGCGGAAAAGGTGGTGAAGCCGCCAAGCACGCCAACGCCCAGCAGCAGGCGCATCGGTTCGCCCGCGCCCTGCCCGCCGCGCGCCAGCCAGCCGACGAGCAGGCCCATGGCGAAGCCGCCGATCAGATTGGCGGCGAAAGTGCCCCAGGGCCAGGCCGTGCCCGGCGCGATCTGGCCGGCGAAGCGCCCGAGCTGATAGCGCAGGGCCGCGCCCACCGCGCCCCCGCCCATCACGAGAAACATATTGGTCATGGGCCAGCCCCTATCGCGAATCCGCCGATGGGGAAAGGCCGCATTCCCGCCGCCTGGGGCAGCGGTACGCGGCGCGCGGCCCTAGCGGCCCTTGTCGGCGATGATGTCGACGCTGGTCCGGCCGCCCGGCGCGTCGGTCAGCAGGATGAAATAGGCCGCGCCGTCAGCGGCGCGATTGCCGCCCAGGACATGATCGCCGCCCATGACCTTATGCTCGCCGTCATAGCCCGCGCGGCGAGCCAGCGTGTAGTAAAAGTCCATCACGCCCTGTTTCGGCGCGGCGGTGACGAAACTGGCCGCGCGCAGGGTGCAGCCGTCGCGATCCGCGCCCGCCGCTTCGGTCAGCTGCGCACCGGGGTAGAGCCCGAAGGCTTCGGGCAGGCGTTGCGCCCATTCCGGGCCATAGACCAGCTTCCTGGCGCAGCCCGCATTGCCGCTGCCCCGCGCCACCGCGCCCAGCGTGACGGTGGAATCGAGCGCCGCGCCGGCCGTGGCGGCGGGTGCGGTCAGCAGCTTGCCGCCCGCGCGGCGCACGGCGTCCGCCTGCGCCTTTGCCGCATCGGCCGGAAGGACCGGCAACGCGCCGTCCGCCGGGCGCGGCGTGGAGCGCACGGCGTTGCGGTTGGACTGGCCGACCAGTTGCGGATCGACGACGATCGGATCGCCCAGCGCCCCCTTGACCGCCGGATCGACGGCATTGTTGGTGAGCTGCGCATCCAGCGTGGCGAGATTGGCTTCCTTTTCGCCCTTGCCACAGGCCGCGAGCGCGAAAGCCAGCGACAATGTGCCAATAGTGGCGGCAACAGACGACAGAGAGGCCATTCTTCACTCCTTCGTAAACGAGCGATGAAGAGGGAAAGTTAATATTGCGTTAGGATATTTGGTGAATCGCCCCTGTTTTTGGCGGGCAGGCCAGCTTTTCCGGGCTGGCCTCCTTCCCTGTCTTGTCCTGGCACGGAATGAAGGTCATTTACAGGGGATGCTCAACATCCTTTCCGGCTTCATCGGCCTCGTCACGCTGATCCTCATGATCCCCGCGGTCTTTCCGCTGCTGGGGGCGCTCAACTGGATCCTGGTGCCCATGGCGCTGTTCGGCGCGTTCGTGGGGCTGATGTCGTCGAAGAAAGGGGGGCAGAATTTCTGCCTGATCGTCGCCGCCTTCGGCGCGTTGCGGCTGTTCCTGGGTGGAGGCATATTCTGACGCAGGATCAAGGCCGGGCGCGCGAGGGGTTGATCGCGGGGGCGGCGGCCTATGGCCTGTGGGGGCTGCTGCCGCTCTTCTTCCGGCTGCTGCACCATGTCGACCCGACCGAGATCGTGACGCAGCGCATCCTGTGGTCGCTGGTGCTGATCCTGTTCGTCCTGATGGCGCGGCGCGACCTGCCGGCCTTTGCGGCAGCGATGCGCGACCGCAAGCTGGTCGTGCCGCTGGCCGCATCGGCGCTGCTGATCGGCATCAACTGGCTGACCTACGTCTGGGCCGTCAACCAGGGCCATGTGGTGGCGGCGAGCCTGGGCTATTTCCTCAATCCGCTGATCGTCGTCCTGCTGGGGATGGTGGTACTGAAGGAAAGATTGCGGCCGATGCAGATGCTGGCCATCGGCGTGGCGGCGGCGGGAGTGGCGATCCTGGCTGCGGCGGCGCTGACGACACTGTGGATCAGCCTCAGCCTGGCGCTGAGCTTTTCCTTCTACGGGCTGGTGCGCAAGCTGACCCCGGTCGCGCCGATGACGGGGCTGGGCGTGGAGACGGCGCTGCTGACGCCTCTCGCCATCGCCTATCTGCTGTGGGAAATGAGCCATGGCGGCGTCGGCTTCGGCAAGGATGCGCCGACCACCACGCTCCTGATCCTGTCGGGCGCGGTGACGACGGTGCCGCTGGTGCTGTTCGCGGTCGCGGCCCGGAGGCTGCCGCTCGCGACGCTGGGCCTGCTGCAATATATGGCGCCCACGCTGCAATTCCTGTGCGGCGTGCTGCTGTTCGGCGAGAGGCTGGGTCTGGGACAGATGCTGAGCTTCGGCCTGATCTGGGTCGGCCTCATCCTCTTCGCCAGCGACGGCATCGCCACCGCCCGGCGGAACCGGGTGGCGGCGGCCTGAGGCGTGTCGTTTAGTTGAACTCGGTCGCTTCGAAGCGGACGGGTTCGCCAATCGCGGCGTTGGCGAGCGCATCTTCCCACATCACCCGGTTGCCGCGGATGATGGTGCCGACCGCCTTGCCGGTCAGGTCCATCCCGTCGAACGGCGACCAGTCGCAGCGCGAGGCGAGCCAGTCCTTGCCCACAGTCCATCGCTTCTTGAGGTCGACCACGGTGAAGTCGGCGTCATAGCCGATCGCGATCCGCCCCTTGCCCACCAGGCCGAACACGCGTTGCGGCCCCGATGAGGTGAGTTCGATGAAACGGCGCAGCGACAGCCGGCCCTCCGCGACATGGTTCAGGAGCAGCGGCACGAGCGTCTGGACGCCGGGCATGCCGCTGGGACTGGCGGGATAGGCCTTCGCCTTCTCCTCGATCGTATGGGGGGCATGATCGCTGCCCAGCACGTCCGGCACGCCCTTGTTGAGCCATGACCACAGGCCGTCGCGATGCGCCGCGGACCGAATCGGCGGGTTCATCTGCGCATAGGTGCCAAGGCGCGGATAGGCATCCTCACCGGCAAGCGTCAGATGCTGGGGCGTCACCTCGCAGGTGGCGATATCCTTGTTCTGACCGATATATTCCAGTTCGGCCGGAGTCGTCACATGCAGGATATGGATGCGGCGGCGCGCCTTGCGGGCCAGCGCGATGATCCGTTTCGTCGCGATCATCGCGCTTTCATCGTCGCGCCAGATGGGGTGGGACGAAGGATCGCCTTCGACGCGAAAATCCTTGCGCGCGTTCATCCGCGCTTCGTCCTCGGCATGAATGGCGACGCGGCGCGTGCCCGACCCCAGCACGCGCGACAGGGCGTCGTCATCGTCGACCAGCAGGCTGCCGGTCGACGCGCCCATGAAGATCTTCACGCCCGACGTGCCGGGGATGCGTTCCAGTTCCTTCAATTGTTCGGCATTGTCCGCCGTCGCGCCGACATAGAAGGCATGGTCGCACCACATGCGATGATGCGCGCGGGCGAGCTTGTCATGGACGCGCTCGGCCGTGTCGGTGTTGGGATTGGTGTTGGGCATTTCGAACACGGCGGTGATGCCGCCCAGCACCGCGGCGCGGCTGCCCGATTCAAGGTCTTCCTTATGCTCCAGCCCCGGTTCGCGGAAATGGACCTGGCTGTCGATGCAGCCGGGCAGGATATCGAGTCCGGTGCAGTCGATCACCTCGCCCGCCCCACCTGAGCCTGCGCCCAGCGCCGTGCCGATCGCCGCGATCCGGCCGCCGCGCACCCCCACATCCACGCGTTCCGCGCCGCCCGGAGTGTGGACGGTGCCGTTCTTGAGGATCAGGTCGAGGGTCTGGGGCATGAGGAACTCCTGTCGGCTGCCACTGCGCGAATGGCTTGGCTAAGTCGTGTCGCCGTCCTACCTAAAGGCGATGACCGGCACCACCCTCACCGACCGCGCTCTCCTCAGAATCTCGGGCGAAGAGGCCCGCCCTTTTCTCCAGGGACTGCTGACCCGCGACGTCCTGACGCTGGCGGAAGGCCAGCCCCGCTGGACCGGGCTGCTGACGCCGCAGGGCAAGGCGCTGTTCGATTTCATCCTGTGGGCGGATGGCAACGACGTGCTGATCGATTGCGAGCAAGATCAGGCCGATAGGCTGGCGAAGCGGCTGACGCTCTATCGCCTGCGCCGCAAGGTGACGATCGCGCGGGAAGAGGCGCTGGCGGCGCACTGGGCGCTGGAGGCAGAGGGGCAGCCGCTCGACCCGCGCCTGCCGGCGCTCGGCCATCGCTGGCTCGCTGCGGCGGGCGGCGACGAGCGGGACGGGGCCGGCGGTGCCGCCGCGTTCCGCGCGCATCGCCTGTCGTTGGGCGTGTTCGAGGGCGTGGCGGAACTGGGCCAGGACGCGGTCCTGTGGCTGGAGGCCAATGCCGAGGAACTGAACGGCGTGGATTATGACAAGGGCTGCTATGTCGGGCAGGAGAATACGGCGCGGATGCACTATCGCAACAAGGTGAGCCGGCGGCTGGTGGCGGTGCCGCTGGACCAGGCCGACGAGAAAAGGCAGCGGGCTGTGCTGGCCGACATGGGCCTGTCGATCGAACTGCGGCGGGTGGAGACGCTGGACCCGGCGGCGCTGCCGGGCTGGCTGGCAACGGCGATTGCAGCGCAGGCCGCCGAATGAAGCGCCTGATCGTCGCCCTGGCGGGCGCGCTGCTCCTGTCATCCCCCGCGCGCGCCGACACGCCGTGGACATTGGTCGCGACCTATCCGCACGATCCGGCCGCCTTTACCGAAGGGCTCTTCTACCTCGATGGCATGCTCTATGAGAGCACCGGGCTGGAGGGACAGTCCGACATCCGCAAGGTGACGCTCAAGACCGGCAAGGTCGTGCAGCGGCGCGTGCTGGACAGCCGCTATTTCGGCGAGGGGATCGTAAACTGGAAGGACCGGCTGGTGAGCCTGACCTGGCGGCACCGGCAGGGCTTCGTCTGGTCGCTCGCCGATTTCAGGCCATTGTCCAGCTTCCGCTACGAAGGCGAAGGCTGGGCACTGACCCAGGACGGCCGCCATATCATCATGAGCGACGGGACCGCGCAGCTGCGCTTCCTGGACCCGGAAAGCCTGGCCGAACAACGGCGCGTCACCGTCACCTGGAACGGGCGACCGGTAGAGCGGCTCAATGAGCTGGAATATGTGAAGGGTGAGGTGTGGGCCAATATCTGGTACGACACGAAGATCGCCCGGATCGATCCGGCCACCGGCGCGGTCAAGGACTGGATCGACGTCGCCGCGCTGCGCAAGGCGGCGGGCGTCGACGATACGGAAGCGGTGGTGAACGGCATCGCCTATGACGCGGCGAAGGACCGTATCTTCATCACCGGCAAGAACTGGCCCAAATTGTTCGAGATCAAGCTGAAGCGTTAAAGCTCCAGCCCCACCAACGTGCCGCTGCCGATGCGATCGACATAGCGTTTGCCGTCGATTTCCAGCCAATCGGGCGTCACTTCCAGCCGACGCCCGCGAATGGTGGTGCGCAGATGTTCCACCGCGATCCGGTTGCGCGCCACGATGCGCAGGACGCACAGGCCGTCTCCGCGCGCCGCCATCATCGAATAGCGGTCGCCGCGCAGCAGGAAATGCCAGCCGCCGTCCATCGGCATCCATTCATTGCCATCGACGATCTGCATCGGCTCCCCGTCCGGCGCGCCCAGCCGCACGCTGATGCGCGTGGCGCCGTTGGAGCGGCGTGGCGGCGAGAAGATCAGGATCGGCTCCCCATTGAGGGCGATGGGTATCGGCGTATCGCGCAACATGCGCGATCCGCCCACGATCAATTGCGGCAGCTCCGCCGAGAAAGGCAGGCGATCCCGCGCGAAATGCCGCTGCCGCACGACGGGATTGGCATGGAAGCTGTGCACCTGCGTCGATGTCAGCCGCCCTTCTTCGACCAGGCCATGGCAGGTGGGGCACAGCAGCGTCGCGCCCGGCCCGTCGGGCAGGCGCAGATAGCGGTAGATGGTGACGCCGCAGCGCACGCAGGCGAAACCGCAGGCGTGACGCACCTCCGCGCGCTGCTCAGCCGTCAAGTCCGGCACGGACGGCATCACTCGCAAGCCCACCATGGCGACACCCCTTTTCGCCCCCGCCCGCACCGTTGCGACCGGGTGATCCTGTTCTGGCGTCCTCCTGGATCGGGCCTCTGCCGGTGCCCGCTGCGGCTATCGTTGGAATATATGAACCAAAGTCAAGGGGCTGATGGAAATAGTGTGTCGCAGTGAGGCGTTCGCCCGTTGCCGACAGGTCAGCGTTGCGGCAGCAGGTCGAGATTGCGGGACGCCGCGATGGCCCGGATACGGTCGGGACGGGGCATGTTCTTGATGGCGATTTCGGCAATGTCGCCCGCGCTGAAGAGTTCCACATGGCCAACGCCAAACAGACGCTGTCCCAGCGTCTGGGTGATGCGCACGGACCGGATGGAGCCAAGCGCTATTTCCGTCCGCTGCTTGGCGAGCAGGCCCCGTTCAAGCAGCACTTCCCGGTCGGACAGGGCAAGCCGCTCCCCCTTGTGCATCACCCACCATACCCCGATGGCAAGGATGCCGACCACCGACACGAGCAACAGCAGGAAGAGGAAAGGATGCGCCCGGAACATCGCGGGATGTTCGTCATACAGCCAGGTGTCGCTCAGAACCGCCTCCTCAGGTTGTCATGCCGACATCATCATGCGCGGCCAGGGCCGTCAAGCCGCCGGTGGATCAGCTTTCGTCGCCCATGCGGAGCGCGGCGATGAAGGCTTCCTGCGGAATCTGGACCGAGCCATATTCGCGCATCCGCTTCTTGCCTTCCTTCTGCTTCTCCAGCAGCTTCTTCTTGCGGGTGATGTCGCCGCCATAGCATTTCGCCGTGACGTCCTTGCGCATCGCCGCGATCGTCTCGCGCGCGATCACCTTGCCGCCGATCGCCGCCTGGATCGGAATCTTGAACAGGTGGCGGGGGATCAAGTCTTTCAGCCGCTCGCACATGTGGCGGCCGCGCGCTTCGGCGGCGGAGCGGTGGACGATCATGCTGAGCGCGTCCACCGGCTCGTTGTTGACGAGGATGCTCATCTTGACGAGGTCGCCTTCACGGGTGCCGATCTGGTGATAGTCGAAGCTCGCATAGCCGCGCGAGATCGACTTCAGCCGGTCGTAGAAGTCGAACACCACTTCGTTGAGCGGCAACTCATAGGTCACCTGCGCGCGGCCGCCGACATAGGTGAGGTTCTTCTGGATGCCGCGCCGGTCCTGGCAGAGCTTCAGGATCGAGCCGAGATATTCGTCGGGGCAGTAGATCACCGCCTCGATCCAAGGCTCCTCGATCATCTCGATATGGTTGGGATCGGGCATGTCGGCCGGGTTGTGCAGATGCTTCACCGTCCCGTCCTTCATGTGCATGTCATAGACGACCGACGGCGCGGTGGTGATGAGGTCGAGATCATATTCGCGGGTCAGGCGCTCCTGGATGATCTCCAGATGGAGGAGGCCGAGGAACCCGCAGCGGAAGCCGAAGCCAAGCGCGGCGCTGGTTTCCATCTCGAAGGAGAAGCTGGCGTCGTTCAGGCGCAGCTTGCTGATCGAATCGCGCAGCTTCTCGAAATCATTGGCGTCGACCGGGAAGAGGCCGCAAAAGACCACCGGCTGCACTTCCTTGAAGCCGGGCAGCGGCGCGGCGGCCGGGTTCTTGACCGTGGTGATGGTGTCGCCGACGCGGGTCTGGCTGATATCCTTGATCTGCGCGGTGATGAAGCCGATTTCGCCCGGGCCAAGCTCCGGCAATGCCTCGATCTTCGGGCGCATGCAGCCGACGCGGTCGATCAGATGCTCGGTACCGCCGATCATGAACTTGATGTTCTGACCCTTCCTGATGACGCCGTTCACCACGCGCACCAGAATGACGACGCCGAGATAGGGGTCGTACCATGAATCGACCAGCATCGCCTCCAGCGGGGCGTCGCGGTCGCCCTTGGGCGGGGGAATCTTGGCGACGATGGCTTCCAGCACCTCGTCGATGCCGATGCCCGACTTGGCCGACGCCAGCACCGCTTCCGACGCGTCGAGGCCGATCACCTCCTCGATTTCGGCGCGGACCTTTTCCGGTTCGGCGGCGGGCAGGTCGATCTTGTTGAGCACGGGCACGATCTCATGGTCATGCTCGATCGACTGATAGACGTTGGCGAGCGTCTGCGCCTCCACCCCCTGCGCCGCGTCCACGACCAGCAGCGCGCCCTCGCAGGCCGCCAGGCTGCGCGACACTTCATAGGCGAAGTCGACATGGCCGGGCGTGTCCATGAGGTTGAGCTCGTAGGTCTCGCCATTTTTCGCGACATAGTCGAGACGCACGGTCTGGGCCTTGATCGTGATGCCCCGTTCTTTCTCGATATCCATGTTATCGAGCACCTGCGCGCTCATCTCCCGGTCGGAAAGGCCGCCGGTGCGCTGGATCAGGCGGTCCGCCAGGGTGGATTTGCCATGGTCGATATGCGCGATGATGGAAAAGTTGCGGATATGGCTGAGGTCGGTCATCGCGCGCCGATAGCAGCGATTCCGCGCGCTGTCAGCAGGATCGCACGCCTGCGCCCTCGCGCGGCGCGGGCCGGCGCGCCGCTTGGAAGCCAAGCCGCTTTATGGTAGGCCGGCCTCATAACAAGGGACGCGTCAAATCATCCTTCTAGACAAGGAAATGGGGGTTTTTATCATGCGTGGATTGAAGATGCTGGCCGCGGCAGCGGTCTGCTTCGCGACGGCGACGTCGCCTGTACTGGCCGCCGAGAAAGGATCGTCGGGCCGGCAGGCGCAAGTCAAGAAACAGATGGAAATCCCCCATTGCACCAAGCGGCTGGGCACGGTCGCGATCGTCGAACCCGACAATCAGTGGTGGCGCGAATTCAACCTGGGCAGCCCGGAAGCGATCATCAAGCTGTTCGTGCAGCAGTCCGGCTGCTTTGGCATCGTCAACCGCGGCCGATCCATGGCGAGCCGCAACATGGAACGCGCGATGGCCGATTCCGGCGAATTGCAGGCGGGGTCGAACCTGGGCAAGGGACAGGTGAAGGCGGCGGACTATTTCATCCAGCCCGACATCGTCACCACCAACCGGAATAGCGGCGGCAATTCCATCGGCGGCCTGGTCGGCGGCTTCCTGGGCGGGCGCACGCTTGGCGCGCTGGCGGGCGGCATCTCCATCAAGAAGAGCGAGGCCAATGTCATGTTGTCGGTGGTGAACGCGCGCACCACCGAGGAAGAAGTGATGGCCGAGGGCTATTTCCGCAAGTCCGACCTCAGCTTCGGCGGCGGCGGCGGGCTGGGCTGGATGGGCGGCCTCGCCGCGGTCGGCGGCGGCGGCTACCAGAATACCGACATCGGCCAGGTGATCGTGCTCGCTTATCTGGACGCCTATACCAAGATGGTGACGCAGATGGGCGGCCTGCCCGACAATGCCGCCGCTGCGGCACCCGTCGCGAAATAAGGAAGAGCTTGGGGGGCGTGGCCGGCTGGCAGCGCCTCCCAATCCTTCAGCCCCCGGTAGGCAGGGCCCGCGCGACCTGAAGGCGCGCATGGCGACGGCGCTTCCACCAGCCCAGGATCGCCTCCGCCGCCGGACGCTCGACGAGCCGGTTGATCGCAAACCCCAATGACAGCGCGACAAGGAAGGCGGCGGCGAATCCGATCCAGGGGCTGTAGCCCGCCTGCGCCAGTTCCAGCATCACGACAAATCCGACATGCTGGTGGATCAGGTAAAAGGAATAGCTGATCCCGCCCAGCCAGAGCAGCGGGCGAAACGCCAGAAAGCGCAGCCGTCCCCGGATCAGCGCGAGGAAGGTGACGAGCAGCACGACGCCCATCAGCGCCACGTCCCATGTTTCCATCGTCGCCAGCGACAGAAGCGCAAGCGCGGCATAGGGTGCCTGCTGCCATGCTGTGCGCTGGCCCGACCAGAGGCGGTAGGCGAGCATCCCCAGGATGAAGAAGGGCGCGTAGCGCAGCACCAGCAGCATGATGAGCCGCTCGGGCATGTCGGGCCATAGCCACCAGAGCCAGCGCAGCGCCAGCCAGCCCGCAAGCGCCGGTTCCAGGCGGCGCAGCCCAACGAACTTCCAGAGCCCGATCATGCAGAAATAGAAGGCGATCTCTACCGTCAGCGTCCAATAGGCGCCGTCCACTTCGGGCATGAAGGCGAACCCCTGCAACATAGTGACGTTGGCGAGGATCGCTGCCGGGCCGATCAGCAGGCGGGTCGCGTGGGCGAGATATTCGACGCCCAGCGTCAGCACCATCGCCGTCAGATAGGCAGGATAGAGCCGGGCGAAGCGGTTGACGACGAAGTCGCCCACGGTGTGGATGCGATCGAGCGTGAAGAAGATCGCAAAGCCGGAAATGGTAAAGAAGAGCAGCACCCGGTAATTGCCGCCGGGGAAGCTGAAAGGCACATGGGCGGCCTGAGGGAACAGTTCGTGGAAGCGGGTGGAATAGTGGAAGATCAGCACGCACAGCGCGCCAAGGCCGCGCAACGCGTCCAGTTCCGACAGGCGGCCATGACGATGACGAAGCGCGTCCATGGGAAACGTCATAGCAACAACACAGCAATGAAGCCCCCAAGATCGTGGTTAATCCGGGGCCTGCGGAACATTTTCTGTGCCGATATGGCGCGTCTCAGTCCGCCGGCGTTTCCGCAGCGCGCTTGAGGCCCGCCAACTGGGCCTTCAGCACCTGATCGACGGCAGGCGCGATGGCCGCCGGACCGCCGCGAATATAGCCGCCCACGACATAGGTCATCACGACCTTGACGCCTTTGCCCGACGGAGCGATGGCTACATCAAGCGTGCCGGTCGCCCCCTCGCCCTGGAGCGGACCCAGCGCGCCGGACAGGCGCAGCCGCTGCCCCGGCATGGCCTGGACGACACGCGCATGTTCGACGGTTCCGGCAGGCCCCGTCTTTGCCGGCAGCGCCTCGCAGAAGCAGCCACCTGCATGAAGGGCGATCGTCATGTTGGCCGAATCACCGCTATAGGTGTGGCTGTCCTCCCACCAGCGACCGGGCTGCGCCAGCAAGGCATAGACGGCGTCCGCCCCCGCCGCGATTTCCACCTGGCTTTCGGTCGCGAAGCCCCACTCGCTACTGCTCGTAACGGCCGCAGGGGCCGGGACGGCCATCGCCGCTCCGACCCCTGCCAGGATTGCCATGATGCGCATATGCCCCCTCCTCACATTCGTGAGGGAGGAAGATAGCTCAGGCCGGTGTGCCGTCCAAGATGGCGGCGATGTCTGCCGTCACCTCGTCCATGTCGGCCATGCCGTCGACCCGCGCCACGATACCGCGTGCTTCGTAGATCGGAAGGATCGGCGCGGTCTTGGCGCGATATTCGGCCATGCGGGTGCGCACCGTTTCCTCATTGTCGTCGGGCCGGCGCTTGAATTCATGGCCGTGGCACTTGTCGCACTCGCCTTCCACCTTGGGCTTGTGGAAGCTGTCATGATAGCCCGCGCCGCAGGTGGCGCAGGTGAAGCGGCCAGTGATGCGTTCCACCAGCGCGTCCTCGTCGACGTCCAGTTCGATCACATGGTCCAGCGAGCGGTTGCGCGTCGACAGGATCGTGTCGAGCGAATGGGCTTGCGCCTGCGTCCGGGGATAACCGTCGAAGATGACGCCCGTTTCCGGCGACAACGCATCCAGCGCCTCACCGATGATGCCGGACACGATCTCGTCCGAGACAAGTTCACCCGCTTCCATCACTGCCTTGGCCTTGAGGCCGATCGGCGTTCCCGCCTTGACAGCGGCGCGCAGCATGTCGCCCGTCGACAGCTGCGCCATGGCCCGGCTTTCCACCAGACGTGTCGCCTGCGTCCCCTTGCCGGCGCCCGGAGGACCAAGCAGAATGATGTTCATCGCGCGCATACTCCCCTGTTCGTGCGCTATGTAAAAGGACGCTGCCTAGCGCAGCCGCCCTTTCAGCTTCGCCTTCTTGATCAGATCGCCATATTGATGGGCAAGCAAATGGCTTTGGATCTGGGTCACGGTATCGACCGTTACATTGACCACGATCAGCAGGCTAGTCCCACCAAGGTAGAATGGTATGCCCGCCCGCGCGATCGCGAATTCCGGCACCAGGCAGATGAAGGCCAGATAGGCCGCACCGATGACGGTGATGCGCGTCAGCACATAATCCAGATAATTTTCGGTGTTCTTGCCCGGGCGGATGCCGGGGATGAAGCCGCCATTGCGCTTGAGGTTGTCGGCCGTCTCTTCCGGGTTGAACACCACGGCGGTGTAGAAGAAGCAGAAGAACACGATGCCAAGGCCGTAGAGCGCCATGTAGAGCGGCGTGCCATGGGCCAGATACTGGTTCAGCGTCAGGACGAAATCGCCCCATTTGCTTTCGCCGGCCACGGTGTTGCCCGCAAATTGCGAAATGGTGAGCGGCATCAGCAGCAGCGAGCTGGCGAAGATCGGCGGGATGACGCCGGCGGTGTTCACCTTGAGCGGCAGATGGCTGCGGTCCGCCTGCATCAGCCCCTGGCGCGTCTGGCGCTTGGGATATTGGATGAGCACGCGGCGCTGGGCGCGTTCCATGAAGCAGATCAGCAGCACCAGGCCCGCGAGCGCGGCGACGATCACGAAGATCAGCAGACCCGAGATCGACCCTTCGCTGCCCGATTTGAAGAGGTTGCTGAGCGTCACGGGCAGCTGCGCCACGATGCCCGCCATGATGATGAGCGAGGTGCCGTTGCCGATACCGCGCGAGGTGATCTGCTCGCCCAGCCACATCAGGAACATCGTGCCGCCGATCAGCGAGATGACCGCCGTCAGGCGGAACAGCAGGCCGGGATCGACCACCGCCTGGAGCCCCTGCTGCGCGCCGAAGCCTTCAAGCCCGACGGCGATGAAATATCCCTGCACCGCGGTCAGGCCCACGGTGCCGTAACGGGTATATTGATTGAGCTTCTTGCGGCCGCTTTCGCCTTCCTTCTTGATCGCCGCGAGTTGCGGCGAGAGGCTGGCGGCCAGCTGCACCACGATCGACGCGGTGATATAGGGCATGACGCCGAGCGCGATGAGGCTCATGCGCGACAGCGAACCGCCCGAGAAGGTGTTGAAGATGTCGAGGATGCCGCCGTTGGTCTGGCTGTAGAGCTGCGACAGGGCCGTCGGATCGACGCCGGGCAGCGGCACGAAGCTCAGGAACCGGAAGACGATCAGCGCACCCAGCGTGAACCACAGGCGCTTCTTGAGGTCGGTCGCCTGGCTGAACTTCGCCAGGCTGAGATTGGATGCGAGCTGGTCGGCTCTCGATGCCATGGTGGCTGCCCTTCAAATCACTCTGCCGGAAGCCGGGGCTCCGGTCGGAATCGCTCATCCCCTTAGCGGGACGAATTGGCCATGTCGAACGGGAGTTGTCACATAAGCGACAAACGACACCCCCTTAACGCACATGACCCCGCCGACCTATATCGGGCAGCGGGGTCGATGTTACAAGCGTTCGGCGAGGCGGATCAGCCCTGCTTGGCGGCCTTCTTGGCAGCGAGCGTGCTGCCCTTCTTTGCCTTCGCCTTTTCGGCGGCGGAGACGACTTCGATCACCTCGACCTTGCCGCCGGACTTTTCCACCGCCTCGATCGCGCCCTTCGACGCGCCGGCGACCAGCAGGTTGATCTTGGCGGTCAGCTCGCCCTTGCCGAGCAGGCGCACGCCGTCCTTGCCACCACGGGCGAGGGCTGCGGCCTTGAGCGCTGCATGGTCGATGGTGGCGTTGGCGTCCAGCTTGCCGGCGTCGATCGCCTTCTGCACCGCGCCCAGGTTCACGATCGCGTAATCCTTGGCGAAGATGTTGTTGAAGCCGCGCTTAGGCAGACGCATGTGGAGCGGCATCTGGCCGCCTTCGAAGCCGTTGATGCTGACGCCCGAACGCGCCTTCGCACCCTTCTGGCCGCGACCGGCGGTCTTGCCCTTGCCCGAGCCGATACCACGGCCGACGCGCATCCGGCCCTTGCGGGCACCGGCATTATCGTTGAGTTCGTTGAGCTTCATGTCGTGCACTCGCTTTCGCTATGTTCGCGCTAAGGCCCGATCCACCGGGATCGGGCCGGAGCCCCAGCGCATGCCGGGGCCTCGTGGGGCCAGGCATATCCCGTGAGGGGATGCGCCCAGCGGCCTGAGATCCCAGCTTGCGCTGGGATGACGGTCGTCAGTCGACCACTTCCACCATGTGGGGCAGCTTCTTGATGGCACCGCGGACTTCCGCCGTGTCTTCCAGCTCCACCACGCGGTGCATCTTGCCAAGGCCCAGGCCGATCAGAATCTTCTTCTGGTCTGCGGGGCGGCGGATCGGCGAACCGATCTGCTTGATCTTGATCTTCGCCATGTCGTCTTACTCCGCAATCGCTTCGGCGTCGGCCTGCGCGACTTCGGCCGAGGCGCCACCGCGACGCAGAAGGTCGGCGACCTTCTTGCCACGGCGCTGCGCCACCGACTTGGGGCTGGTCTGTTCGCCCAGCGCCTCGAAAGTCGCACGGATCATGTTGTAGGGGTTCGACGTGCCGTTCGACTTGGTCACGACGTCCGCGACGCCGAGGCTTTCGAACACGGCGCGCATCGGACCGCCAGCGATGATGCCGGTACCGGCCGGGGCCGAACGCACCGTGACCTTGCCAGCGCCGAAATGGCCCTTGCCGTCATGGTGCAGGGTGCGGCCTTCCTTCAGCGGAACGCGGACCATGGCCTTCTTGGCCGAAGCGGTCGCCTTGCTGATCGCTTCGGGCACTTCGCGCGCCTTGCCATGGCCGAAGCCGGCACGACCCTTGCCGTCGCCCACGACGACCAGAGCCGCGAAACCGAAGCGCTTGCCGCCCTTCACCGTCTTCGAGACACGGTTGATGTGGACCAGCTTTTCGATCAGCTCCTCGCCCTGCTCCTCGTCACGGTTGCCGCCGCGGCGATCGTCGCGACGGCCACGGCCACCGCGCTCGCCACGATTGCGGTCACCGCCGCCGCGATTGCCACGACCACGGCCGGGACCACGGTTTTCCGTCGGCTGTTCGCCGCCTTCGACGGCAGCGGGAGCGCCCGCCTGCGCCTGGATTTCGTTTTCGTCAGCCATAATCAGAACTCCAGCCCGCCTTCGCGGGCGGCATCGGCCAGCGCCTTGACGCGGCCATGGAACAGGAAGCCACCGCGGTCGAACACGACCTTGGTGACGCCGGCGGCGGTCGCCGCGGCGGCGACCCGCTTGCCGACATCGGCAGCGGCATCGGCGGTGGCGCCGGTCTTGCCGCGCACATCCTTGTCCAGGGTCGAGGCGGCGGCGACGGTGGTACCGGCGACGTCGTCAATGACCTGGGCGTAGATGTGACGGCCCGAACGGTGGACGCTGAGGCGCGGCTTGTGGCCGGCGACCGCCTTGAGCGCGGTGCGGACGCGGCGACGACGCCGCGCGAAGAGGGAAAGCTTTGCCATCTTACTTCTTCTTCCCTTCCTTGCGGAAGATGAACTCGCCGTCATACTTGATGCCCTTGCCCTTATAGGGTTCGGGCTTGCGCCAGCGACGGATTTCGGCGGCGACCTGGCCGACCTTCTGCTTGTCGATGCCCGTGATTTCCACCGTGGTGTTGTCCGGGGTCTTGATCTCGATGCCTTCCGGAACCGCGAAGTCGACATCGTGCGAATAGCCGAGCTGCAGCTTCAGGGTCTTGCCCTGGGCGTTGGCGCGGTAGCCGACACCGGTGATGAGCAGCTTCTTCGAGAAGCCCTCGGTCACGCCGGTGATCAGGTTCTGGATCAGCGTGCGCTGCATGCCCCAGAAAGCGCGGGCGCGCTTCGTGTCGTTGGCAGGCTGCACGGCGATCTTGCCGTCTTCGACGCTGTAGGTCACTTCATCGGCCAGCGGCATGGCGAGGGTGCCCTTGGGCCCCTTCACCGACAGCTGCCCGTCAGCGATGGATGCGGTCACGCCCGAAGGCACGGTGACCGGCTTCTTACCGGTGCGGCTCATCAGAACACCTCCGCCAGCACTTCGCCACCGACATTCTGCTCGCGCGCTTCGGCGTCCGACAGAACGCCCTTGGGCGTCGAGACAATGGTAATGCCAAGGCCGTTGCGGATCACCGGAAGTTCCTTGGAACCCGAATAGACGCGGCGGCCGGGCTTCGACACGCGGGCGACATGCTTGATCGCCGGCTGGCCCTCGAAATATTTCAGCTCGATGCGAAGGCCGGCATGCTTGCCGAGGGCTTCCTCGGAATAGCCGCGGATATAGCCTTCGCGCTGGAGCACGTCGAGCACGCGGGCGCGCAGCTTGGACGCGGGGGAAACCACACTGTCCTTCTTCGCCTGCTGCCCGTTGCGGATGCGGGTGAGCATATCACCCAGGGGATCGGTCAATGCCATCTCAAATGATCCTTACCAGCTCGACTTGGTGACGCCGGGGATCAGGCCCTTGTTGGCCAGATCACGCAGCTGCACGCGGCAGAGACGGAATTTGCGGTAATAAGCGCGGGGACGCCCGGTCAGCTCGCAGCGGTTCCGAATGCGGGTCGGGTTGCCGTTGCGGGGGATCTCCGCCATCTTCAGACGCGCGATCAGACGATCGCTGTCGTCGGCCGCGGTATCATTCGCGATCGCCTTGAGCTTCGCATAGCGGCCGGCATATTTCTTCACCAGCTTCTTGCGGCGCTCGTTCTTGTTGATCGAACTCAGTTTCGCCATGACTTAAGTTCTCTTCCTTAGCTTAGCGTTTGGGAGAGAAGCGGGGCCTCTTCAGGCCGCCTGCTTCTCTTCGATCGGGAAGGGGAAGCCGAAGAGGCGCAGCAGTTCGCGCGCTTCATCGTCCGTCTTCGCCGTGGTGGTCACGATGATGTCCATGCCGCGCACCTTGTCGATGCGGTCATAGTTGATCTCGGGGAAGATGATCTGCTCCTTGATGCCGAAGGCATAGTTGCCACGGCCATCGAAGCTCTTCGGGTTGAGACCACGGAAGTCGCGCACGCGGGGGAGCGCGATGTTGATCAGGCGATCCAGGAACTCGTACATGCGCTCGCGGCGCAGCGTCACCTTGGCGCCGATCGGCATGCCTTCGCGCAGCTTGAACTGTGCGATCGACTTGCGGGCCTTGGTGATGACCGGCTTCTGGCCGGCGATCAGTTCCATTTCCTCGGCGGCCGAGGTCACCTTCTTCTTGTCCTGGGTCGCTTCGCCCACGCCCATGTTGAGCGTGATCTTTTCGATCCTGGGGACTTCCATGACGTTCTTGTAACCGAACTTCTCGGTCATCGCCTTGGCGATTTCGGCGTCATAGAGCGCCTTGGAGCGCGGGATATATTTGTCGGCCATTACAGCACCTCACCGGACTTGACGGCGACGCGGACCTTCTTGCCGTCGCGATCCTCGAAACGGACGCGGGTCGGCTTGCCGTCCTTGTCGGCCACGGCCACGTTCGAAATGTGGAGCGGCGCCGGCTTGCGGTCGATGCCACCCTGCGGGTTCGACTGATCGGGCTTGCGGTGGCGCGCATGGATGTTGATGCCCTCGACGAGCACCTTGTCATCCTTGGGCATCACCTGAAGGACGGAACCGGTACGGCCCTTGTCCTTGCCGGCCAGGACGACGACCTTGTCGCCCTTCTTGATCTTGGCAGCGCTCATTACAGCACCTCGGGAGCAAGGCTGATGATCTTCATGTGCTGCTTTGCGCGCAGCTCACGAACCACCGGGCCAAAGATACGGGTGCCGATCGGCTCCTGGTTCTTGTTGATCAGCACGGCGGCGTTGCCGTCGAAGCGGATCACCGAACCGTCGGGACGGCGGATGTCCTTGGCGGTGCGGACGATGACGGCGCGATGCACGTCACCCTTCTTCACCTTGCCGCGGGGCGCGGCTTCCTTGATCGAGACGACGATAATGTCGCCCACGCCGGCGAAGCGGCGCTTCGACCCGCCCAGCACCTTGATGCACTGGACGCGCTTGGCGCCGCTGTTGTCAGCGACGTCAAGATTGGATTGCATCTGGATCATAGATCCGGTTCCTTCTCATTTGGCCTACCGGGACAATTCCCGGCGGTTCCGAATTTCATGCGCTCGACCCGGTGAATCGAAATGCGCGAAGCGCGGGCCTGTACCTTCTCCGAAGGGAAAAGGCCAGCCCGCGTCCGAACTTTTTCGATCCCGCAGGATCAGTGACTGGTCACAAGACCGAAAGGCTTGCCCTTAGTGGGAGACTTCCGGCGACTTGTGCGTGTCCACGCGCTCGATGACCTTCCAGGTCTTGAGCTTGGAAATCGGGGCGGTTTCCTCGATGCGGACCGTCTCGCCTTCCTTGTAGACATTGCCCTCGTCATGGGCGTGATACTTTTTCGACAGGCGGATGATCTTGCCGTAGAGCGCATGCTTAACCTTGCGCTCCACGCGAACCACCACCGTCTTGTCGGTCTTGTCGGAAACCACCGTTCCCGTCAGCACGCGCTTGGGCATCGTGTGATTTCCTTCTTACTTCGCAGCCGAGCGCGAACGCTCGGACTGAAGGGTCTTGATCTGCGCGATCGACCGGCGAACTTCACGCACCCGGCTGGGCTTTTCCAGCTGGTTGGTGGCCGCCTGGAAACGCAGGTTGAACTGCTCGCGCTTCAGGTTGTTGAGTTCGGTCGACAGTTCGTCGTCCGTCTTGGTCTTGAGGTCTGCGACGTTCGCCACGGCTTAACCCTCCAGGTGCGAGGTGTCGCCGAGGCGGGCAACGACCTTCGTCTTGATGGGCAGCTTCATCGCGGCGCGCGAGAAGGCCTCTGCTGCGAGCGGACCGGGCACGCCGTCCAGTTCGAACAGGATGCGGCCGGGCTTCACGCGGGCCGCCCAATATTCGACCGAACCCTTGCCCTTGCCCTGACGGACTTCGGCAGGCTTCTTGGAAACCGGCACGTCGGGGAACACCCGGATCCACAACCGGCCCTGACGGCGGATGTGACGCGTGATGGCGCGGCGGGCCGCCTCGATCTGGCGGGCGGTGACGCGCTCGGGTTCCAGGGCCTTCAGGCCATAAGAGCCGAAGTTCAAGGCCGAACCGCCCTTGGCGTCGCCCTTGATCTTGCCCTTGAAGGCCTTGCGGAACTTCATTTTCTTCGGTTGCAGCATGACGCTTGTACCTTCTTATCTCAGCGCGCCGGGCGCACGCCGGAGGTCTGAGCCTCCAGCATCAGCCGGTCGGTGGCCATCGGATCGTGACCAAGGATTTCGCCCTTGAAGATCCAGACCTTGATGCCGCACACGCCATAGGCGGTGTGGGCTTCGGCTTCGGCGTAGTCGACGTTCGCACGCAGCGTGTGCAGCGGAACGCGGCCTTCACGATACCATTCGACGCGCGCGATCTCCGCGCCGCCCAGACGGCCGCCGCAGGTGATCTTGATGCCTTCGGCGCCCAGACGCAGGGCCGACTGCACCGCGCGCTTCATGGCGCGGCGGAATGCAACGCGGCGTTCCAGCTGGTCGGCGATGCCCTGAGCCACGAGCTTGGAGTCGATTTCCGGCTTGCGGATTTCGACGATGTTCAGGCTGACGTCCGAAGAGGTCAGGCTGCCCAGCTTCTTGCGCAGCTTTTCGATGTCCGCGCCCTTCTTGCCGATGATGACACCGGGGCGGGCGGCGTAGATCGACACGCGGCACAGCTTGGCCGGGCGTTCGATCACGACCTTCGAGATCGCGGCCTGCGGCAGGTTCTTCATGATATACTGGCGGATCTTGAGATCCTCCAGCAGAAGCCGGCCATAGTCCTGGCCTTCCGCGAACCAGCGGCTGTCCCAGGTGCGGTTGATCTGCAGGCGCAGACCGATGGGGTTGCTCTTGTGACCCATATTCTTACGCCTCCGCGTCTTCGCCAGCTTCACGCACGACAATGCGCACGCGGCTGAAGGGCTTGAGGATCCGGGTCGACTTGCCGCGGCCGCGGGCGTGGAAGCGCTTCATGGTGAAGCTCTTGCCCACCGATGCTTCCGCAACGACCAGTGCGTCGACGTCCAGATTGTGGTTGTTTTCCGCATTGGCGATGGCCGAAGCCAGCACCTTGCGCACATCGACCGCCATCGCCTTCTTCGAGAAGGCGAGGATGTTCAGCGCGTCCTCGACCTTGCGACCGCGGATGAGCGTGGCGACCAGGTTCAGCTTCTGGGCCGAACCGCGGATCTGCGTGCCGACGGCGAGCGCTTCATTGTCGGCGACGCGACGGGGAGCCTTTTCCTTGCTCATTAGCGCTTGCCCTTCTTGTCGGCCGCGTGGCCGGGGAAGTAGCGGGTCGGGGCGAATTCGCCCAGCTTGTGACCCACCATATCCTCGTTCACCGAAACCGGCACATGCTTGCGGCCGTTATAGACGTTGAACGTCAGGCCGACGAACTGCGGCAGGATGGTGGAACGGCGCGACCAGGTCTTGATCGGACCCGAACGGCCACCGGCGTCCTGCGCCACTTCCGCCTTCTTCAGAAGGCTGAGGTCCACGAACGGACCTTTCCAGACGGAACGAGCCATCTCGCTTACCTCTTCTTCTTCGCGTGGCGGCTACGGATGATGAACTTGTCCGTCGCCTTGTTGTGGCGGGTGCGCGCACCCTTGGTCGGCTTGCCCCAGGGCGTGACCGGATGACGGCCGCCCGAGGTCCGGCCTTCACCACCACCATGCGGGTGATCGACCGGGTTCTTCGCCACGCCGCGCGTCAGCGGGCGCTTGCCCAGCCAGCGATTGCGGCCGGCCTTGGCGAGATTGGTGTTGGCGTTGTCGGGGTTCGACACGGCGCCGATGGTGCCCATGCAGTCCGAACGGATGTAGCGCTGCTCGCCCGATGACAGGCGGACCATCACCATGCCGCGATCGCGACCGACGAGCTGGGCGTAGGTGCCCGCCGAACGGCAGAGCTGACCGCCCTTGCCCGGCTTCATCTCGATATTGTGGATGATGGTGCCGACCGGCATCTGGCCCAGTTCCATCGCGTTGCCGGGCTTCACGTCGGTCTTCTTGCCCGCGATCACCTTGTCGCCCGGCGCAAGGCGCTGGGGAGCCAGGATATAGGCCTGGGTGCCGTCGGGATAGTTGACCAGCGCGATGAAGGCGGTGCGGTTGGGGTCATATTCCAGACGCTCGACCGTGCCTTCCACGTCCCACAGGCGACGCTTGAAGTCGATGATGCGGTAGCGCTGCTTGTGACCGCCGGCGATGCCGCGCGAGGTCACATGGCCCTTGTTGTTGCGGCCGCCAGTCTTGCGCTTGCCCTCGGTCAGCGCCTTGACAGGCTTGCCCTTGTGCAGGCTCGACTTGTCGACGAGGATCAGGCCGCGCTGGGCGGGGCTGGTCGGGTTGTAGCTCTTAAGCGCCATGATCAGCGCACTCCTTCGGTGATGTCGATCGACTGGCCGTCAGCCAGGCGAACGATCGCCTTCTTCACGTCGCTGCGCTTGTAGGGCTTGCCCTTCCAGCGCTTCGTCTTGCCCTTGGCGACCAGCGTGTTCACGCTTTTGACGGTCACGCCCCAGATGGCTTCGATCGCGGCCTTGATCTCCGGCTTGGACGCGTCGTTCGCGACCTTGAAGACCACGGCGTTGTTTTCGGAGAGAAGCGTCGACTTCTCGGTGATGACCGGCGCGACAACGACGTCATAATGACGGTTGTCCACGGTCGCGGCTTCCTTTTTAGCCATTGAAACGCGCCTCCAGCTTTTCGACCGCGGCGCGCGTCAGCACCAGCGAATCCGCCTTAAGGATGTCGTAGACGTTGGCGCCGACGGCCGGCAGCAGGTCCACGCCGACGATGTTCGCCGAAGCCTTCGCGAAGCTGACATTCACCGCGTCGCCGTCGATGAACAGCGCCTTGTTGAGGTTCAGCTTGGCGAGGTGCGCGACCAGAGCCTTGGTCTTGCCTTCCGCCACGTCGAGATTGTCGAGGACGATCAGCGAACCGTCCTTGGCCTTCGCCGACAGCGCCATCTTGAGACCCAGCGCACGCACCTTCTTGTTGAGGTCGTGGCCGAACTCGCGGGCGCGGGCGCCGTGCGCCTTACCGCCGCCGATGAAGATCGGGGCCTTGCGATCGCCGTGACGAGCGGTGCCGCCGCCCTTCTGGCGACCGAATTTCTTGCCGGTGCGGGCAACGTCCGAACGCTCACGGGTGGCGCGGGCGGGAGCCCGGCGCTTTTCCAGCTGCCAGGTGACGACGCGGTGCAGGATGTCGGTGCGGGGCTCGACGCCGAACACGGCATCGTTCAGCTCCAGCTCACCGGCGGCTGCGGCGTCGAGGGTCTGTACATTGACCTTCATGGTTTAGCCCTCCTGGCCTTCGGTCGCTTCGGGAGCGGCTGCTTCTTCAGCAGGCGTTTCGGCCGGAGCATTGTTGCTGTTGGCAGCCTGCTTCAGGCTGGCCGGATACGGCACGTCGGCCGGGCGCTTGACCTTGACCGCGTCGCAGACGGTCAGCCAGGTGCCCTTGGCACCCGGAACGCTGCCCTTGACGAACAGCAGGCCGCGCTCGACGTCGGTGCGCACGATTTCCAGATTCTGCTGGGTACGCTCGCGGTCGCCCATGTGGCCCGCCATCTTCTTGTTCTTGAAGACGCGACCCGGATCCTGGCGGTTACCGGTCGAACCGTGGGCACGGTGGCTGATCGACACGCCGTGCGTGGCGCGCATGCCCCCGAAGCCCCAGCGCTTCATGGCACCGGCGAAACCCTTACCCTGAGTGTGACCGGCAACGTCGACCAGCTGGCCGGCGATGAAGTGATCGGCCGCGATCTCGGCGCCGACATCGAGGAGCGCATCCTCGGCGACGCGGAATTCAACCAGACGCGCCTTCGGCTCCACTTCCGCCTTGGCGAAGTGGCCGCGCTGCGGCTTGGCGACATTCTTGACCTTCGCGGCACCCGCGCCGAGCTGAACCGCGACATAGCCGTCACGATCGCTTTCCTTGCGGGCCACGACCTGATTGCCCTCAAGGGCCAGAACCGTAACCGGTATATGACGTCCGTCCTCCTGGAACAGACGGGTCATCCCGACTTTCTTAGCGATCACGCCTGTGCGCATCACTGATTACTCCCATAGAGGCCCGCCGTAGCAGCGGGCGTATCCAACGAAAAAACCGCTCGGAATCTCTCCCGCGCGGTCCAACCCAAATAATGCGATCACCCCGTCAGGGTTGGATGCCGACCCCTCTCGGGGAAGGCGACGGGGGACCTTGCGACCATGGACTTTCCGGTTCACCGGATGGTCCATGCGGTATCCCTAGTGTCGTTTGAGCTCACGCCTCGGCGCGATACCCGATACCCTGCCCTCCTTGCGGGTGGCAGGGACTTGTCGGCGTCAGGCCAACTTGATTTCCACGTTCACGCCGGCAGCCAGATCCAGCTTCATCAGCGCGTCGACCGTCTGCGGCGTCGGCTGCACAATGTCAAGCATGCGCTTGTAGGTGCGGACCTCGAACTGCTCGCGCGACTTCTTGTCGATGTGCGGGCCACGGTTGACCGTGAACTTTTCGATGCGCGTCGGAAGAGGAATCGGACCGCGAATGAGGGCGCCGGTGCGGCGGGCGGTGTCGGCGATGTCGCCGGTCGCCTGATCGAGCACGCGATGATCGAACGCCTTGAGGCGAATGCGGATATTGCTGTCCATTGTTCCTGTACCGATGCGAAAGAGCCAAAAACCTGGAACATTTTCTAAATCAGCCGGAGCAGCCGATGATTTATGAAAATGCTCCAACAAAAAATATCCGCCCCGTTTGCCCTTCTAGCTCGTCAGAGCCGGAGAAAGGCGATCCGGGGCGGCAGAAATACCGAGCGGCGCGAATCAGGCGATCCGCGCCGCTGCGGTCCTATATTACTTCGAGATCGTGCCGACAACCCCTGCACCGACGGTGCGGCCGCCTTCGCGAATGGCGAAGCGCAGACCCGAGTCCATGGCGATCGGAGCGATCAGCTTGACGCCGAGCTTCACATTGTCGCCGGGCATGACCATCTCGGTGCCTTCGGGGAGAACGACTTCGCCGGTCACGTCCGTGGTGCGGAAGTAGAACTGCGGACGATAGTTCGCGAAGAACGGGGTGTGACGGCCGCCTTCTTCCTTCGACAGGACGTACACTTCCGCGTCGAATTCCGTGTGCGGGGTGATGGTGCCGGGCTTGGCCAGAACCTGACCACGCTCGACTTCTTCACGCTTCGTGCCACGCACCAGCGCACCGATATTGTCGCCCGCGCGACCTTCGTCGAGCAGCTTGCGGAACATTTCCACGCCGGTGACGGTGGTCTTGGCGGTGTTCTTCAGGCCGACGATCTCGACTTCTTCACCAACCTTGATGATGCCGGTTTCGACACGGCCGGTGACGACGGTGCCGCGACCCGAGATCGAGAACACGTCTTCGATCGGCATCAGGAAGGGCTTGTCGACCGGACGCTCGGGCTGCGGGATGAATTCGTCCACGGCCGACATCAGCTTCAGAACGGCCTGCTTGCCGATCTCGTCGTTCGAACCGTCCAGCGCCTTCACGGCCGAACCGGCGATGACGGGGATGTTGTCGCCGTCGAAGTCGTACGAGCTCAGCAGCTCGCGGATTTCCAGCTCGACCAGCTCGAGGATTTCGGCGTCGTCGACCAGATCGACCTTGTTCATGAACACGACGAGCTGCGGCACGCCGACCTGACGGGCGAGCAGGATGTGCTCACGGGTCTGCGGCATCGGGCCGTCGGTGGCCGAAACGACCAGGATCGCGCCGTCCATCTGGGCGGCACCGGTGATCATGTTCTTGACGTAGTCGGCGTGGCCCGGGCAGTCGACGTGCGCATAGTGACGCGCTTCGGTCTCATACTCGACGTGCGCGGTCGAAATGGTGATGCCGCGCTCGCGCTCTTCGGGCGCCTTGTCGATGTTGGCATAGTCGACGAAGGTCGCGCCGCCGGTTTCGGCCAGCACCTTGGTGATCGCCGCGGTCAGCGAGGTCTTGCCATGGTCGACGTGACCGATGGTGCCGATGTTGCAGTGCGGCTTGGTCCGCTCAAACTTAGCCTTAGCCATTTTTTCCTACCTTCTAATCAAATCCGTGTGGTTTGACCGCTCGGCCGCGCCTTGCGAAGGCGCGTCCATAGCAGCAAATTTCGATATTACCAGCCCCTAACCGAGCCGTTTTCACGGCCTGGCCGGAGAAAGTCGTCAGGCCATCTTCGCCTTGACTTCGTCCGCCACATTCTGCGGCACTTCGTCATAGTGCGAGAAGATCATCGAGTAATTCGCGCGCCCCTGGGTGAAGGACCGCAGCGAGTTCACATAGCCGAACATGTTGGCCAGCGGCACCATGGCCTCGACCACCTGCGCGTTGCCGCGGGTGTCGGTGCCCTGGATCTGGCCGCGACGGCTGTTCATGTCGCCGATGACGTCGCCCAGATATTCCTCCGGGGTGACGACTTCGACCTTCATGACCGGTTCGAGCAGCGTGATGCCCGACTTCTGGGCCGCTTCGCGCATCGCGGCGCGACCCGTGATTTCGAACGCCAGCGCCGACGAGTCGACGTCGTGATAGGCGCCGTCGTAGAGCAGGATTTCGAAGTCGATGATCGGGAAGCCGATCAGCGACCCGGTGGCCGCCGTCTCGCGCATGCCCTTCTCGATCGCGGGGATATATTCCTTGGGAATGTTACCGCCCTTGATCTCGTCCTTGAAGATGATGCCAGCGCCGCGCTCGCCCGGCGTCAGCTTCACCTTGATGCGGCCGAACTGGCCGGTGCCGCCCGACTGCTTCTTGTGGGTGTAGTCGATGTCGACCGGCTTCTTGAGATATTCGCGATAGGCCACCTGCGGCGCACCGACATTCGCCTCGACCTTGAACTCGCGCTTCATGCGGTCGACCAGGATTTCGAGATGAAGTTCGCCCATGCCCTTGATGATGGTCTGGCCCGATTCATGGTCGGTCGAGACGCGGAAGGACGGATCCTCGGCAGCCAGGCGGTTGAGGGCGACGCCCATCTTTTCCTGGTCCGCCTTGGTCTTGGGCTCCACCGACAGTTCGATGACCGGCTCGGGGAATTCCATCCGCTCCAGGATGATCGGCTGGCGCTCGGCGCACAGCGTGTCGCCGGTGGTGGTTTCCTTGAGCCCGGCGAGCGCGACGATGTCGCCCGCATAAGCCGTATCGATGTCCTCACGCGAGTTGGCGTGCATGAGGAGCATGCGGCCGATCTTTTCCTTCTTGTCCTTGACCGAGTTCAGGTAGCTGCCCTTGGTCAGGGTGCCCGAATAGACGCGCAGGAAGGTGAGCGAGCCGACGAACGGGTCGTTCATGATCTTGAACGCCAGGCCGGAGAAGGGCGCGTCGTCCGCGGTCTTGCGGGTGTCGGGTTCCTCGGTGTCGGGGTTGATGCCCTGCACGTCGGGAATGTCGAGCGGCGAAGGCAGATAGTCGACGACCGCGTCGAGCAGGGGCTGAACGCCCTTGTTCTTGAACGCGGAGCCGCACAGCACAGGCGTGAAGGCCTGGCCCAGCGTGCCCTTGCGGATCAGCGCCTTCAGCGTCGCGACGTCGGGCTCATTGCCCTCGAGATAGGCTTCCATCGCCTCGTCGTCCTGCTCGACGGCAAGCTCGATCAGCTTCTCGCGATATTCGGCGGCCTTGTCGGCGAGATCGGCGGGAATCTCCTCATAGGAGAATTCGGCGCCCAGATTCTCGTCCTTCCAGATGATCGCGCGGTTTTCGACCAGGTCGACCAGGCCCTTGAAGTCGCTTTCCGCGCCGATGGGCAGGTACAGGACGGCCGGGGTCGCGCCCAGGCGGTCGATGATCGTCTGCACGCAATAATAGAAATTGGCGCCGGTGCGGTCGAGCTTGTTGATGAAGCACATCCGCGGAACCTTATACTTGTCCGCCTGGCGCCACACGGTTTCCGACTGGGGCTCCACGCCCGCAACGCCGTCGAACGCGGCGACCGCGCCGTCGAGCACGCGCAAGCTGCGCTCGACTTCGATGGTGAAGTCGACGTGGCCGGGGGTGTCGATGATGTTCAGCCGGTGGTCGTTCCAGAAGCAGGTGGTCGCAGCCGACGTGATGGTGATGCCACGCTCCTGCTCCTGCTCCATCCAGTCCATCGTGGCGGCGCCGTCATGGACTTCGCCGATCTTGTAGGACTTGCCGGTGTAGTAAAGGATACGCTCGGTCGTGGTGGTCTTGCCGGCGTCGATATGCGCCATGATACCGAAATTGCGATAGCGTTCGAGCGGATGGCTGCGGGCCATGATGCTTCTCCGTTGCCGGCGCGCCGGCGGTTGGGGATTCGTTTAGGATGTGCGCGAGGCCCCTAAACCAATCCGTCCGCCATGGGTAGCACCCTTGGCGAACGGACCGACTTTCAGAAACCTGATTGAGAAGGCGGACATATAGGTGCCCGCCCGCCCTTTTACCAACGGTAGTGCGAGAAGGCGCGGTTCGCTTCCGCCATGCGGTGCGTGTCTTCGCGCTTCTTGACCGCATTGCCGCGGTTGTTGGCAGCGTCCAGCAGTTCGCCCGACAGGCGCGCGGCCATCGTGGTTTCGCTGCGGTTGCGCGCGGCGGTGATCAGCCAGCGGATGGCCAGCGCCTGCGCGCGTTCCGGACGCACTTCGACGGGAACCTGGTAGGTCGCACCACCAACGCGGCGGCTGCGGACCTCGATGCCCGGCTTCACATTGTTCAGCGCATCGTGGAACATGCCGATCGGATCCTTCTTGGCGCGGGTCTCGACGGTTTCGAGAGCGCCATAGACGATCGATTCGGCAACGGCCTTCTTGCCGTCCTGCATGATGCTGTTCATGAACTTCGACAGCACGACATCACCGAACTTGGGATCCGGCAGGATGACGCGCTTTTCGGGGCGACGACGACGTGACATATTTCTGGTCTCCCCTTCTTACTTCGGACGCTTCGCGCCGTACTTGGAACGGCTCTGCTTGCGATCCTTGACGCCCTGGGTATCCAGAACGCCGCGCAGCACATGGTAACGCACACCGGGAAGGTCGCGTACGCGGCCGCCACGGATGAGCACCACCGAGTGCTCCTGAAGATTGTGGCCTTCGCCCGGAATATAGGTGATGACTTCGCGCTGGTTGACCAGACGCACCTTCGCCACCTTGCGGAGCGCCGAGTTCGGCTTCTTCGGGGTCGTCGTATAGACGCGGGTGCAAACGCCGCGCTTCTGCGGGTTCGCTTCCATGGCAGGGACCTTGGACTTGGTCTTCTGCAATTCGCGGCCCTTGCGGACCAGCTGGTTGATCGTTGGCATGAAGCCCTTCACCTTTTTCAGTTACTTTACCGGCATTCCCGCGTTTGCATGCCGCCCGGAGGAAGAGGATTCCTCCAAACAGCAAAGGCCCCGGTGGGCATAAGCCCCCTGGAGCCGCAAGAGCACCCGGCAATGTTCAGCTCTAATGTCGCTCAGCCGATAGTCGCAGGGAGACGAGTCTTCGCACGGCAGGCCGCTGGGCAGCCGCGCCTATAGCGATGCGCGGGCAGACGGTCAAGCGACGGCGCAGACGACGCGCCAAGCCGCGAAAATACAATGAATTAGGGAAATGGTAACCATGCCGGCCTAGCGTTTCCGCTACTTCAGCACAGGCGACCCGTGACCCAGATTTCTTCCTTTACCGGCGAGTTCCGCAATCGCACCAGGGAATCGGCGTTTCAGGCCGATCACCTGCCGGAATCCCGCCGCCATGCGCGGCTGCTTTTCATGCTCTCCGCTCTTTTGAACGCCCTTTTCCTGATCAGCGACTGGCGTTTTGCCGGGACACCGCATTTCTGGGTGGCCGTGCCCGCGCGCGTGGCGGTGGTGCTGTGGTCGCTTTTCTGCCTGTCCCTGACCGACCGGATGACCAGTTTCCGCGCCGTCGAACGCATCTGCTTTGCCTGGCAGCTAGTGACCGCCGTCGGCGTCGCCTTCCTGGTCAGTTCGCGCAGCGACATCGCCATCTTCGTGCTCGTCATGCTGCCGCTCGTCTTCTACCTGGTGGTTCCGACCAGCTTTCGCGGCAATGTGGGCGGCGGCCTTGGCTGCGGCATATTGCTGCTGATCGGCTATTCGGTGCCCGCGCCCCTCTCCCCCACCGTGCCGGGCATGGTGATGGCCGTGGCAATCCTCCATTGCGGCATGTGGATGGCCATCGCGCGCGGCAACCGCCTGCAGCGCAGGGCGTGGACCGCCGGCCGCATAGCGCGGGAGGCACAGGCTGCCCTCGCCAACAGCCGCGACACGCTGGAGCGCATGTTCATGGCTGTGCCCGTGCCGCTGCTGGTCACCCGGCAGGACGGGACCGTGATCCGGCAGAACCGCGCCGCCGTGGACGCCTATGCGGCGGGCAGCGGCGCCGTGCTGGACAATGTGGGCGACACCTATGTCGACATGGCCGCGCGCGACGCGCTGTTCGCGCATCTGAAGCAGGGCGAGGCGATCGATGCATTTGAATGCCGCGTCCGTCGCGGCGACGGCCTTGCCCGCAACGTGCTGCTGTCCGCGCGCGCCATCCAGATCGACGGCGAAGCATGCGTGATGACGAGCGTGGTGGACATTACCGAGCGAAAGGAGGGCGAGCGGCATCTGGAGCGGCTGGCCCTGTCCGATGCGCTGACCGGCCTTCCCAACCGCGCGCATTTCCTGCGTGCCCTGACCCGCGCCTGCCACCCGGCGGAACCGGCGGGCGAGCGGCCGTCCCGCTTCGCGGTGCTGCTGATCGACCTCGACGAATTCAAGCGGGTCAACGACACCGCCGGCCATGATGCGGGCGACGCCCTGCTCTGCGCCGTCGCCGAACGGTTGCAACAGGCGGTACGGCCCGGCGACATCGTCGCGCGCATGGGCGGCGACGAGTTCGCGGTGCTGCTCACCTCCCTTCCCGGCGACGATGTCGTGGCGCGGATATTGACCCGGATTTCCGACCTGCTTCACGCGCCGGTCCAGTATCGCGGCCGGTCGATCGACAGCCGGGCAAGCGTGGGCGTGGCACTTTATCCCGACCATGGCAGCGACGTCGAAACGCTCGTCAAACATGCCGACATCGCGCTGTACGACGCGAAGAATAACGGCCGCGGCCGCGCCACGCTGTTCAATGACGCGCTGCTCGACAACTGGAACCGGGAAGCGGCCATGCTCGACCGGGCGCGCCAGGTCATCGCGCAGGAAAAACCCTGCCCCTGGTACCAGCCCAAGGTCGCGCTCGACACCGGCAGGATCGTCGGGTTCGAAGCGCTGTTCCGGTGCCCGACCGAAGACGGCAGGGTCATCATGCCCGGCGACATCGCCGCAGCGTTCGAACATCCCGAACTGGGGCCCGCCGTCACCCGGCTGATGATCGAGGGCATGCTGAGCGACTGCGTGCGTTGGCGGCGCGCGGGGCTGGATTTCGGGCATGTCGCCGTGAACGTGTCGGGCGCGGACCTCAATGACGAAGCCTTTGCCGACTGGTTGCTGGGACGACTGGCGTCCGCGGGCCTGCCGCCGTCGATGATGGAATTGGAGGTAACCGAGTCGGTGTTCCTGGGCCGCAACGCCGACCGGGTCGCCCGCGCGCTGCACCGCTTCAGCGACGCAGGCTTCACCATCGCGCTCGACGATTTCGGCACCGGCTATGCCTCTTTGTCGCACCTCAAGCAGTTTCCGATCGACGTGATCAAGATCGACCGGCAGTTCGTCCGCGACCTGCATACCGACCCGGAGGACGCAGCGATCGTCCGCACGGTGCTCAACCTTGCCTACAGCCTTGGCATCCGCACCGTGGCGGAAGGCGTGGAAACCCCCATGCAGCTCGACTATCTGCGCGCCGGAGGATGCCATGTCGGGCAGGGCTATCATTTCGGGGCAGCGGTGCCGGCCACGCAGGCGGAAGCGGCGCTGCGCGCCAATGTCACACGATGCCGCGCGTGACGGGAAATTTTTTTATCGGCCGGGAACCAAAAGGCCGCATCTTCATTTCACCGCACCAGTGATCCCGTTCGTCACGAGTCCGCGCAGGCGGATTCGCGCGAGCGGCAGCGCTTTGCTAGCGCCCCGACTCGTCGCATAAGAGTCATGGGGTCATTTTGTCGCAGCAGAAGAAGAAGGGTCTGGCTGGCCTTCGGGACCGGCTGAACGCCCTTTGCCCTGAGCGGGAAATCTTCCTGCGATCCGGTGGCGAAGTCAAATTCATCCGCATATCGCGCCGCGCGCAGATCATCGGCGCCGGGTTGCTGTCGGCCGCCCTGATCGGCTGGGGTGGCGTGACGGTTGCGATGCTGGCGAACAGCGCGGAGATCGACGCGCAGCGCGCCGCGCTCGCCAGGGAGGGCAGGTCCGTCGCGAAGGCGGCGGACAAGGTGGCCGGCTATCGCAAGTCCGTCGAGGCGCTGGCGCAGGAACTGGAAGCGCGGCAGGATTTCATGGACGATCTCTACCGCGCCCATTTCGGCGATGACGGCAAGGATGCCGGCGCCGACCTGATCGGCGCGGAGAAGGACGACGCGCGCACAGTGAAGAAAAGCGCGACGCTCCACACCAGGATCAGCATGGCCCCGGAAGCCGCGCCGCTGGTCAGGCTGGAGCAGAGGCAGCGCCGCTTCGCCCAATTGCTGACCCGCGCGGTCGAGCGCCGGTCCGACAAGGCCGCCGCCGCGATCCGCAGCTTCGGGCTCAACCCCGAGACGCTCGCACGCACCGCCGCGAGGGCGCAGGGTGGTCCGTTCGTGCCCTGGAAGGGAGAAAAGGGCGCGATGTCGGGCGAGCTGGAGCATCTGGCGGACGCCATGAGCCGGATGGAATTTCTGGAACGCAGCCTGCTCGCCATTCCATCGGGCCAGCCCACCGCCGCGCCGATGATGACCAGTTCCTACGGCTATCGCCGCGATCCCTTCAACGGCCATGCCGCCTTCCATGCCGGGATCGACTTCCCCGGCCGTTACGGCCAGCCGATCAACGCCGCGGCCGCCGGACGCGTCACCTATGTCGGCCAGCGGCAGGGCTATGGCAATGTCGTGGAGGTCGAGCATGGCAACGGCCTCATGACCCGCTACGCCCATCTGTCCGGGTTCGTCGTCCGCACCGGCGCCAGGATCGCGCGGGGCGACACGATCGGGCGCATGGGTTCCACCGGCCGATCGACCGGCACCCATCTCCATTTCGAAGTCCGGCTGAACGGCCAGCCGATCAATCCACGCCGTTTCCTGGAGGCGCGCACGGACGCGCTGCAAACCCAGCGGATCGCCACCGCGCGCGTCGCCGATCTGGGCGGCCGGGGCTGACAGCGAAGGCAAGCCGTCGCTAGCGGTCCAGCCGCTTATAGGCCCGCACCAGCCAGAGACCGACGAGCACCGCCACCGTGATAGCGCGCGCCGGCAGTTCGTAGAGCGCATGCCGCAAGGTCCAGAAGGCCGCGTCCCCCGCCGTCAGCAGCGCCAGGACAACTAGGCCGAACATCAGGGGTGGCAGAATGAGGCGGGCTGGCATGGACCAAGCCTAACATGCCCGCCCGACGCGCGCCAATGTCCCTCTGGACAGCCGGTCAGTTCACCGGTGCGCGGCGGCGGTAGCTGAGCGCTTCGGCGACATGGACGCGCCCGACCCGTTCCGCGCCGCCCAGGTCGGCGATGGTCCGCGCGACCCGCAGAACGCGCGTATAGCCCCGCGCCGACAGCTTCATCGCGGCCGCGGCCTGCGCCAGCAACTGCCGCCCCGCCTCATCCGGCCCTGCAACCTCCTCCAGCCGTTCCCCGTCCACCTCCGCATTGGTCCGGGTCGCGCTGCCGGCGTACCGCGCATGCTGCACCGATCGGGCAGCCGCCACCCGCGCCGCCACCTCGGCGGACCCTTCCGCCGGGGGCGGCAGGACGAGATCGGCGGCAGTCACCGCCTGCACCTCGACATGCAGGTCGATGCGGTCGAGCAGCGGCCCCGACACCTTCGCCTGATAATCCGCAGCACAGCGCGGCGCGCGCGAACAGGCGAGCGCCGGATCGCCCAGATGACCGCAGCGGCACGGGTTCATCGCCGCGATCAGCTGCACCCGCGCGGGAAAGGTCACATGCGCATTGGCGCGCGCGACCGTCACTTCGCCGGTTTCCAGCGGCTGGCGCAGCGAATCCAGCACCGTGCGCTGGAATTCAGGCAGTTCATCGAGGAACAGCACGCCCAGATGCGCCATGCTGACCTCGCCCGGCCGCGCCTTCAGCCCGCCGCCGACCAGTGCCGCCATCGACGCGCTGTGATGCGGATTGCGGAAGGGCCGCGCGCGGCTGATCCGTCCACCTTCCAGCGTGCCCGCGACGCTCGCCACCATGGAGCTTTCCAGCGCCTCGGCCGGCGTCATGTCCGGCAGGATGCCCGGCAGGCAGCTTGCCATCAGCGACTTGCCTGCGCCCGGCGGCCCCACCATCAGCAGATTATGGCCGCCCGCGGCCGCGATCTCCAGGGCGCGCTTGGCAACCTCCTGCCCCTTCACCTGTTTGAGGTCCGCCGTCCGCGCCGGGGCCTCGACGACGCCGGGCTTCGGCGGCGAGAGAGCAGCCATGCCCTTGAAATGGTTGAGCAGGCTCAAAAGATCGGGCGTGGCGACGACCTCCACCTGCCCCGCCCACGCCGCTTCGCTCCCCTGCGCCGCGGGGCAGACCAGTCCCAGATCGCGGCTCCCGGCATGCAGGGCGGCGAGCAGCACGCCGGGCGACGGCGCGGTGCGGCCGTCCAGCCCCAATTCGCCCACGACGACATAGCCGGCCAGCGTTTCCGCGTCGATCACGCCCATCGCCCCCAGCAACGCCAGCGCTATCGGCAAGTCGAAATGCGATCCTTCCTTGGGCAGGTCGGCCGGCGACAGGTTCACCGTGATGCGCTTCGGCGGCAAGGACAGGCCGATGGCGGCGATGGCGTTGCGCACGCGCTCGCGGCTTTCGGCGACCGCCTTGTCGGGCAATCCGACCAGGATGAAATTGGGAAGGCCAGGGACCAGCTGGCACTGCACCTCGACCCCGCGCGCCTCCAGCCCGAGATAGGCGACCGTCGAAACCGTTGCGACCAAATGCCCCCTGCCCCCTTAATCGTCAGCCCGGATCGGCGGGCGCTTGCGGCCTGCCCTTGAATCCCTGCGCCACCACATACCATTCGACGCTGCCCTTGCGGCTGGCCGGGGGCTTGGCATGTTTGATGGTGGTGAAATGCTTCTTGAGCAGCGCCAGCAATTCCGCATCGGTGCCGCCTGCAAACACTTTCGCGACGAAGGCACCGCCCTTGCGCAGATTTTCCACCGCGAACCAAGCCGCCGCCTCGACCAGCGCCATGGTGCGCAAATGGTCGGTCTGGGCATGACCCACGGTGTTGGCGGCCATGTCGGATATGACGAGGTCCGGTTCCTGTCCCAGCGCCTCGCGCAGCAGGTCGGGCGCCTTGTCGTCCATGAAGTCCATTTCGAACAGGGTGACGCCGGGGATCGGGTCAGTCGGCAGCAGGTCGATGCCCACCACCGCGGCCTTTGGCGCCATCTTGCGCACGACCTGCGCCCAGCCGCCCGGCGCGACGCCCAGGTCCACGACCGCCTTCGATCCCTTCACGAAGTGGAATTTCTCGTCCAGCTCGATCAGCTTGAAGGCGGCGCGGCTGCGCCATCCTTCCGCCTTCGCCTTGCGGACATAGGGATCGTTCAGATGCCGCTCCAGCCAGCGCACCGATTGCGCGGTCCGGCCCTTGGCGGACTTGACCCGGACCTTGCCCGCGCCCGCCCCTCTCACATTACCCTCCCGTCGCGGTCCATCAGGCCGCGCAATATGCCTTCGCGGATGCCACGGTCGGCAACGCCCAGCCGCTGCGCCGGCCAGATGTCGAGGATGGATTCCAATATGGCGCATCCCGCCACCACCAGATCGGCGCGCTCAGTGCCGATGCAGGGCAGCTTCTGCCGATCGGCAAGGCTCATGCCCGACAGCCGGTTCGATATGGAGCGCATCGATTCGCATGGCACGATCAGTCCGTCGATCGCCTGCCGGTCGTAGCGCGGCAGGCCCAGATGCAGGCTGGCCAGCGTCGTCACCGTGCCCGACGTTCCGAGCAGGCGGATGCCCTCCGCCTCGCGCGGTAGACGCCGGGCAAGCGGCGAAAAGGCTTCGGCCACGCGTGCGCGCATGCGGCCGTAAGCGGCGAGCCGTTCCGCCGGATCGCCATGGTCGAACGCCTCGCTTTCCGTCAGCGACACCACGCCCCAGGGCGCGCTCACCCAATCGACGATGTGCGGCGCGCCGTCCCCATGCGCGTCCACCAGCACCAGCTCGGTCGATCCGCCGCCAATGTCGAAGATCAACGCCGGCCCTTCGCCCGGTTCCAGCAGCGCATGGCAGCCCAGCACGGCGAGCCGCGCCTCTTCCTGCGCGCTGATGATGTCGAGCGCGATGCCGGTTTCCCGATAGACGCGCTGGATGAATTCCGCGCCGTTCGACGCCCGGCGGCAGGCTTCCGTCGCGACCGACCGGGCCAGCGTCACATGGCGGCGGCGCAGCTTGTCGGCGCAGACCGACAGGGCGGCAATGGCGCGATCGATCGCCGCGTCGCTGATCCGGCCAGTCGCCGCCAGTCCTTCGCCCAGGCGGACGATGCGGGAAAAGGCGTCGATGACGATGAAGCCGTCCGAGGAAGGCTTGGCGATCAGCAGGCGGCAATTGTTGGTGCCAAGGTCGATGGCGGCGTAGGAACGCCGTTCACGCGGCCCATGAGCGCCAAGGCCCCGCTTCGACGGGGGAGGACTGGCCGCAGCCTTGCTCCCATTGTCCGGACCGGAGCGGGCATGCTTGCCCGTCTTGAGGCCGGATGGGCCGGAACTCTGCGGCGATGGGCGGCTATGCTGCACCAGGGCCGTAACTTTCTATGATCGCCAGACCCGAAACGGGACCGGAACTTGCCCCCATGCTTAAGCGGATATCGCCACGGGCGCAAGGCAGGCGGGGCGCGGTCCCGTCAGAGCGGCAGCAGCGCCGCCACGATCCAGCGATCCTCGGCGCGCAGCACGCCCCATGCGCGCGCGGCCGCGCGGCTGTCCATCGCTTCCACGCCGATGCCCCTGTTCTCCAGCATGCGGACGAAGGCGCGGGGCGGCTGGCGCAATCCGCCGCCAGTGCCCAGCAGCAGGAATTCAGGGGCGGGATCGAGCACCAGCAGGTCGCCCAGCGCTTCGGGCGTCAACGCATCCACCGCCGGCGCGCCTGTCCACGCCAGCGCGCGGACGGGGCTGAGCAGCAGGCCGTCGGGAAACACATCGTCCCGCACCCGGAATCCCCGGCCCTGAAAGCCGGTGACGATCGGCCCCTGCCCGCTATCGTCGCGGCGGAGCTGCATGCCCCCCGAACCGGAAGTGGCGTCGCTCAGGGCCGCGCCCCGTCATCCCGTGGTCCGACCCGCTCGGCATTGCCGGCATAGCCCTTCTTCGACGCCTTCTTTTCTGCCGCTGCCGGGGTGAGCCCCAGCGAAATCAGCAACGAGGACGAGACGTAGATGGACGAATAGGTGCCGACCACCACGCCCAGCATCATCGCGGCGGTGAAGCCGCGCAGCACATGGCCGCCGAACAGCAGCAGCGCGCCCAGCGCCAGCAGGATGGTGACCGAGGTCATGACCGTGCGCGGCAGCGTTTCATTGACGGACAGGTCAATGAGCGCCTTCATGTCCATCTTGCGATATTTGCGCATATTTTCGCGGATGCGGTCGTCGATCACCATCTTGTCGTTGATCGAATAGCCCACAATCGTCAGCACCGCGGCCACGATGTTGAGGTCGAATTCCAGTTGGGTGATGGCAAAGAAGCCCAGCGTCATCAGAACGTCGTGCATGATCGCGACGAAGGTCGAGACGCCGAACTGCCATTCATAACGAAACCAGGAAAAGATCGCGATGCCGATCACCGCCAGCATGACCGCCAGCACGCCGGTCTGGATCAGTTCGCCCGACACCTTGCCCGATACCGTGTCGTAGCGGGAGAAGGTGACGCCGGGGAATTGCGCCTCCATCGCCTTGCGGGTCTTTTCGACCACCGCGTTGGCGGCGCCCGCGCCGCCCTGTTCGGGCAGGGGCAGGCGGATCTGCACCGTCTTGGGATCGCCAAATTGTTGCAGCGAGCTTTCGCCGACCTTCAAGGCCGCGATGGTGGAGCGAACCTTGTCCGTTTCCACATCCTGCGGGAACTTCGCCTCTATCATCAGGCCGCCGACGAAATCGACGCCCATGTTGAGGCCCCGGTGCGCTGTCGCGCCCACCGCCAGCACCGTCAGCAGGGCGGTGAGCGCGAACGCCCATTTGCGCATCGCGACGAAGCCGATGTTGGTATTGTCGGGGACGAGTTTGAGCAGTTTCATAGGTTTCTCTCCCGCCCCGTCAAATATGGATTTCGGTCGGGCGGTGGGTGCGAACCCAGCGGGCGACGAGCAGGCGCGTGAAGGTGACGGCGGTGAACACGCTGGTCGCGATGCCGATCAGCAGCACGATGGCGAAACCCTTGACCGGCCCCGATCCAAGCGCAAGCATGATGCCCCCGGCAATGGCGTGGGTGACGTTCGCTTCGAAGATGGTGCGGCTGGCTTCCTTATAGCCATGCTCGATCGACGCGACGACGTTGCGGCCGCGCCGCCTTTCCTCGCGGATGCGCTCATAGATCAGCACGTTGGCATCCACCGCCGTGCCAATGGTCAGCACGAAGCCGGCGATGCCCGGCAGCGTAAGCGTGGCCCCCAGCATCCCCATCACGCCCAGGATTACAGCCACGTTGATGGCGACGGCGATGTTGGCGTAGATGCCGAAGCGGCCATAGCTTACGAACATGAAGGCGGCGACCGCGACCACGGCGATGATCGATGCGATCAGGCCCGCGCGGATGGAGTCGGCGCCCAGGCCCGGCCCCACGGTCCGTTCCTCCACCACCGTCAGATCGACCGGCAGCTTGCCCGACCGCAGCGCGATCGCGAGCTGGTTGGCGCTCTCCACCGTGAAGTTGCCGCTCACCTGTGCGCTGCCGCCCAGGATCGGTTCGTTGATGTTGGGCGCGGACAGCACCTTGCCGTCCAGGATGATGGCGAAGGGGCGGTTGACGTTCTGCGACGTCACCTGCCCGAACTTGCGGCCGCCCGATCCGTTGAAGCGGATATTGACGATCGGCTGGTTGTTCTGGTCATATCCCTGCGTCGCGTCGGTCAGGTCCTCGCCCGACACCATCACCTGCCGCTTGACCGCGATCACCGGCGCACCCGAAGGATTGCCGGGATAAGGCAGCACTTCGCTGCCCACCGGCGCGCGGCCCTGCGCCACTTCGGACGGATTGGCGTTGACATCGACCAGCTTGAATTCAAGCTTCGCTGTCTGGCCCAGCAAGTCCTTGAGCGCCTTGGGATCCTGAAGACCCGGCACCTGCACGACGATACGGTTGCTGCCCTGCTGCTGGATGGTGGGTTCGCGCGTGCCCATTTCGTCGATGCGCTTGCGGATCACCTCGGTCGCGACTTCCATCGCGCTCTTGACCGCATTGTCGATGCCCGCATCGGTCGGGGTGACGACGATGGTCGTGCTGTTCACCACCTCGACATTGAAGTCGCGCTGACCGGTCAGGCCCGCGCCCTGCGTCAGCGGACGGATGCGTTCGACCGCGGCATCGACCTGGCTCGCGTCGCGCACCATGAAGCTCAACTTGCCGTCGCGCGCGGAAATGTCGCCGATCGCGATCCGGGGGTCGGTCCGGCGCAGCTCCGTGCGGATCTGCTCCTCCATGTTGGCAAGGCGCTGCTTCGCCACATCCTGCGTCGAGGCTTCCAGCAGCAGATGGCTGCCGCCAGCCAAGTCGAGGCCCAGATTGACGCGCGTCTGCATGAAGCCGGGCAGCTTCGCCACCGTCGCTTCTGGCAGGAAGGTCGGGATGGCGCACAGCACGCCGATCGCCAGCGGCAGGAGGATCCCGAAGATCGCCCAGCGGGAAAAGTTCAGCATGCGTGCGGTCAGTCGTTCGCTGGCTTGGCGGTGGCCGGATCGATCACTTCGGCCAGGGTGGACTTGACCGCCTTCACCTTCATGCCGGGCGCCAGTTCGATGTCGACATAGATGTCGTCCACGCGCACCACCTTGCCGACAAGGCCGCCGCCGGTGACGACCTGGTCGCCCTTCTTCACCGCGTCGATCTTGGCCTTATGTTCCTTCATCTTCTTCTGCTGCGGACGGATCAGCAGGAAATAGAAGACGACGAAGATGAGGACCAGCGGCGCCATCTGCACCAGGATGCCGGCGCCGGACGCTTGCCCGCCCGCAGTCTGGGCCAGGGCTGGAGTAATGAACATGGGTGGGACTTTCGCCTTGTTTTCTGTCGGTCGCGGAAGGCCATGCGGCATCCACGCATCAAGCGCGGGCGGCTAACACAGACAGGGGGCAAGAGGCAATATGATTAGGGCGCGGGCCGAGTTGCACCCGGCGTCGACAACAGCCCTTGCAACTTCGTGCCGCTGCTTCTAAAGGGCGCCCTCCGGTCGGGACGTAGCGCAGCCTGGTAGCGCATCACACTGGGGGTGTGGGGGTCGGAGGTTCGAATCCTCTCGTCCCGACCAATATTTCAATGACTTAGCCGATATTTTTACCCCGCCGGGGGCCGCCAAAATCGCTCTGGTGGTGCGCTGGTGGTGCAAATTTAATTTCGACACCGGCTACGCTGCGCATCATGACGCGCCGATATTGAACATCGCGGACACCCTCCGGATTGAAGATTCGCCTCCCGGTGCTTATGCCAGCGGATAGATGCGAGAACCCTTGCCTCTTCGCCCCGCCGAGTTCGTCAAAATTCGGGACGGCTTCATTGCGTTTCTGAGGCAACCCGCAGGAACGTCCCTGCAATCCGTCATTTCGGATACCGTTCGCGATGCGATGGCATCAGCGGCGAGGCGCGGGCGCAAACGTCGCAACGGACTTCACCTTGCGCAATTGGCCTCGGTGGTCGTCGTATTGCTAGCTGTGGTCGTGATCGCTGCTCAGGATCGGATCGCACACGGCGGCGGCTTGGTTCTGCTTTTTGCCGGGGGCTGCACCTTCATATGGGCGCGCAAACGCGCCAAGGTGCGCGATGAACCGGAAATCGAGGAAATCCTCACCGAGCCGGATGAAATGCTTGCGCGTAATCTGCGGGCGCTTGACGACTTTCGGAAACAGATCGCCAGCGGCGACATCTCATGCGTCGAGCGACTTCCCGATGGGAACCTTAAACCTGTTACGAAGAGCGCCCTTCGAGCATTTCTTGCCGATCATGGCGCGCTTCTCATTGTCAGCCGAGTGTCAAACGGCGTTCAAAAGGGACCCCCGATCGGCGTCGAAGAGGGACCCCCTTT
>NZ_LSJY01000188.1 GCF_001556865.1 Sphingobium sp. CCH11-B1
GCTCGATCAGATGGCGCGTTCGTTCGCGGCGTTGCACGACCCAGCCCCTGCTATCGGTTCGCCGTTCCACCGCTTCCGCCCGCAGCATCGCCGAGCGGTTCAGCTTGAGCAGCCGATCCGTCGATTGCAGGAGCGCCACTACCCTTGCGCCCGCGCCGTTGAAAGAACGTCGCGCCCTTCGACCGCCACGCCTCCCGTGCGCCCGCGTCCTTTGATCCGACAGCATCGAGCAGCACGCCCGCCAGCGTCTCGGCATCGAGCGCATCGGCCCCGGTCGCGGCGACGAGCTGGCCGAGCTGTTCGACCCGCTTCGCCTTGAGCGAGCGGGCTTTGTCGCCAAGCGCCTTTAGCTCGGCATCGTAATCGCGAACCTTCCGCATCAGGAATCATCCTCGTCGGGTTCATCAGGCGCGGCGGGAATGTCCGACCACAGCGAACCGGCCGCACCGTTCACATCGACACCGGGCGGCGCTTCCTCATCCCAGAGAACGCGCCAGCCATAGACCACCCCGTCGTCACTGGCATTCTCGTCAAGCTGGAAGGGGTAATCGGCGAGCGTATCGGCATCGATACCCAGTGAGCGGGCAACATACTTGTCGCTGCGTCGCTCCATCGCATCTTCGTAGGCACGGCTCATTGTGTTCTCCTAGCCAGAGCAGTTTGCCAGACCCCACACGAAGTGCAAGCCAGAAGCGCCACCAAGTCAATCGCGAGAAGCGAAGCGAATTGTGAGTGCGCGCTTATACGTCGTTGCCGACGTGCGCTCAGAAGTGCAATAAGCAGGGTGTCATGGCGATCTACCATTTCTCGGCCAAGGTTGTGAGTCGCGCCAACGGATCGAGCGCGGTTGCAAGCGCGGCCTATCGTGCAGCGGAACGGCTGCACGATGATCGACTCGGGCGCGACCATGATTTCTCGAATAAGGCAGGCGTCGTCCATTCGGAAATCATACTGCCCGAAGGCGCACCGGAGCGTTTAAACGACCGCGCTTGCCTGTGGAATGAAGTCGAGGCCGGCGAGAAGCGCAAGGACGCGCAGTTGGCGCGCGAAGTCGAGTTCGCGATCCCGCGCGAGATGAACACGGCTCAGGGCGTGAGCCTCGCCCGCGATTTCGTCGAAAAGCAGTTTGTCGATCGGGGCATGGTCGCGGACCTCAATGTGCATTGGGACAGGGGCAAGGACGGCGAGCCCAAGCCGCACGCGCATGTCATGCTGTCGATGCGCGAGGTTGGCCCCGAGGGCTTCGGGCAGAAGGTGCGCGAGTGGAACAGCAATGCGCTCCTGAAGGAGTGGCGCGAGGCGTGGGCCGATCATGTCAACGAGCGGTTGGCCCAGCTGGATATTGATGCCCGCATAGATCATCGCACGTTGGAGGCGCAGGGCATTGACCTTGAGCCGCAACACAAGATCGGACCGGCTGCGTCGCGGATGCCCGAACAAGGGCTTGAGGCCGAGCGGGCCGAGGACCATGCCCGGATCGCGCGCGAGAATGGCGAGAAGATCATTGCGCGGCCCGAGATCGCGCTGGACGCGATCACCCGGCAGCAGGCGACGTTCACGCGGCGCGACCTGGCGCAGTTCGCGTTCCGGCACAGCGACGGCAAGGATCAGTTCGACCAGGTGATGAGCGCGGTGCGGACCTCGCCCGAGCTGGTGGGGCTGGGCAAGGACGGGCGCGGCGAGGACCGCTTTACCTCCCGCGATATGATCGACACCGAGCAGCGGTTGGAACACGCCGCCGATCGTCTTGCCGACAAGGCGAGGCATGGTCTCCCGGCAGCGTCGCTGCAAAGGGGGCTGGACGCCGCCGGGAGTGAGGGCCTGGTGCTCGGGGGAGAGCAGCAAGCTGCGCTGGCGCATATAACCGGCGAGAAGGATATTGCCATCGTGGTCGGCTACGCCGGCACCGGCAAATCCGCCATGCTGGGGGTCGCGCGCGACGAATGGGAGCGCGCTGGCTACCAGGTGCGCGGCGCGGCGCTGTCGGGGATCGCGGCGGAGAGCCTGGAAGGCGGATCGGGCATCGCCTCGCGCACGATCGCCAGTCTCGAATATCAGTGGGACCAGGGCCGGGAGCTGCTAGGTCCGCGCGACGTGCTGGTGATCGACGAGGCCGGCATGATCGGCACGCGCCAGATGGAGCGGGTGCTGTCGGCGGCCGAGCGGGCGGGCGCGAAGGTGGTGCTGGTCGGCGATCCTGAGCAGTTGCAGGCGATCGAGGCGGGCGCGGCGTTTCGCGCGCTGGCCGAGCGGCATGGGGCGGCCGAGATCAGCGAGGTTCGCCGGCAGCATGAGGACTGGCAGAAAGACGCCACGCGGGCGCTGGCGACGGGCAGGACCGGCAAGGCCGTCCATGCCTATGAGGCGCATGGCATGGTGCAGGCGGCGGACACGCGCGAGCAGGCCCGGGCCGAGCTGGTCGACCGATGGGACGCGCAGCGCAGCGCCGATCCGGACAAGACCCGGATCATCCTCACCCATACCAATGCGGAGGTGCGTGACCTGAACCTGGCCGCGCGCGATCGGCTGCGCGCGTCGGGCGAATTGGGCGACGACGTGCGCGTGTCGGCCGAGCGCGGCGCGCGGGAGTTCGCCAGCGGCGACCGCATCATGTTCCTCAAGAACGAGCGCGGGCTTGGCGTGAAGAACGGTTTGCTGGGCAAGGTCGAGCGGGTGTCGCCCGACAGCATGGCGGTGCGGCTCGACGATGGCCGATCGGTGGCGTTCGACCTCAAGGACTATGCCCATGTCGATCATGGCTATGCTGCCACCATCCACAAATCGCAGGGGGTGACTGTCGATCAGGCGCATGTGCTGGCGACGCCGGGGATGGACCGCCATTCGGCCTATGTGGCGCTGTCGCGGCATCGCGAGGGCGTGCAGCTCCATTATGGCCGCGACGACTTCGCCGACACCGGCAAGCTTGTCCGCACGCTGGGCCGCGAGCGGGCGAAGGATATGGCGTCCGACTATCCGATGTTCCGCGACCGCGACGCCGAGGCGCAATCGTTCGCCGATCGGCGCGGGCTGTCGGGTGAGATCCGCGTTGCGGATGCGCCCGAGCGGAAGGGCGTGGAGATCCTCGCGCCGAGCGCGGGAACTTCACGCCAGATGGGCGACGACCGCGGCGCTGGCGAGGGGCGGCCGCGGCGGGGTATGTTCGACAATTTCCGGCCCGCACCCGAGCGGCCAGCGCCGGCGACCAATCGCGGCCAGGGCGAGAGGCCTAAGCGCGGCATGTTCGACGGGTTGAAGCTGTCGGCCGAGCCGGCGAAGGGCGCGGAGCGCACGCCGGCGTTGCCGGATCGCGGCCAGGATCGGACATTCGCGCGCGCGGTCGAGCGGACCTCGCGTTCGGCCGAGGCGGTGTTGCAGGCCCGCGCATCGGGCGGGCCGGTGTTGGAACATCAGAAAGTCGCGCTCGAGCGCGCGACCGAGGCGCTTGACCAGATCAGGCCAGGAGCTTCGCGCGACCTCGCATCGGCGATGCAGCGCGATCCGGCCTTGCTGCGCGACGCGGCGGCGGGACGCAGCGGCCCGATGATCGAAGCGATGGCGCAGGAAGCTCGCGTGCGCACCGATCCGAACTTGCGCGCCGATCGGTTTGTGGAACGCTGGCAACAGCTCTCCCAGGACCGGGACCGCCTCTATCGCGCCGGCGACATGACGGGCCGCGAGAAGGCGGGCAAGGAAATGGCGGGCATGGCGAAAAGCCTTGAGCGCGATCCACAGGTGGAATCGATCCTGCGTAATCGCACCCGCGAGCTGGGGCTTGAGATCGGCATGGAGCGCAGCCCGCAGATGGGCGGCGGCGAGCTGGGCCGCCAGTTGACGCATGAGCTGGGAATCGGCCGCGACCGTGGACTTAGCCGGTAGGGAGAGAAACAAACATGGACGAGGACGAGTATCGCGAACCCCATGCCGGCGACGATCCAGTGGCCGCGTTCGAGCGGTTGCGCGGCGAGGTGTCGTTGCTGCGTCATGCGGTCGAAGGGCTGACCGCCGCGCGCGAGTCCATCGACATTCCCGATTATCAGCCGACGCTTGAGCGTACCGAAAAGGTGCTGGGGGTTCTGGCCCAGCAGATCGCCGCGATGCGGAAAAGCCCTGCCCTGTCGATGGACCCGGCGCATATGGCGGGCGAGATCGCGACGGCGGCGATCGGCGCGCGCCGCGAGGACCAGCGTCTTATCACCGAGGCGCGCACGGCGCTGGACCAGGCCGCGCGTGAGATCGGGAGCCGGCTTGCTTCCGCGCGGCGCGGCGACGAGCAGAATCGCTGGCTATATCTGTTCGGCGGTGGCGGCCTGGTGCTGGGGCTGTTGTTCTATGCCGCGTTGGCGGGGCCGATCGCGCGTCTGACGCCCGATAGCTGGCTATGGCCTGAAGGCGTGGCGACGCGCGTTTTGGACGCGCCGACGCAATGGGAGGGGGGGCAGCGGTTGATGCGGGCCGCTGCGCCGGAGCGCTGGGAGGCGATCGTCGCGACCGACAAGCTGTTGCGCGACAATCGCGAGACGATCGAGACGTGCCGCAAGTCGGCGACGAAGGCAAAGAAGCCGGTGCGCTGCACGATCGAGGTCAAGCAGGCGACAGAATAAGGGTGGATCCCGAGCATGATCGGGGTTGCGCGGGGCGGTAATGTCACGGTACAGGGCCGACCCCGCAGCGCAGGCACTTCGATGCCGCTCATAGGTGCACTCCCGGCAGCCGGGCCGACGAGGGAAAAAGCGCCGTCAGGCGCCAGCGTAGGGGCATCAGCGTGGCAAAGGTGAGCCCCCATACCCAAGCTGCCAGCGCGAGCGGCAAGGGTGTCGTGCGCGATTGTCCTTTGATTTAGCGAGAGAAGGCGCGCTGCACAATTAAAATGCCCCGTATGTAGTGAGTCCCATCTCGTCAACTGCCAATGATTAGACCTCTGGTCGCGCATCGTCTGGCAGGCTTGGACGAATCCTATAAGGATCGGCGCACGGCTTTACGATGAAGCAATCATTCCTAAGCGTCGTTAACCATCCTCTAACGCATGCGATGCGATTATACAGCTATGCTAGAGGTCGCACCGGGGTGAACATGAGCAGCATCTTCAACGACGTCATGGCCGTGCGAAGCGCCATCCTCGACAGGAATGCGGCGCTTCGAAATGTAGCAAGCAGCGCGGGTTCTGTTGGTAGCCCCGGGGGTGCGGGAGCAAAATTCGAAGCAGCGATGGATACCGTGCTTGGAAAGGCGGACGGTGCAGACTCGCTTGCAGGGCCTGGCTCAAACCAAAGGATTTTGGGGACTGAACGTACGGAACCAGGCGGCTTTACCTCTACACTGCAAACACAGATTCAAAAGATTAATGAAATCAACGCTCGCGCCGGCCAGTTGACAGTCGCCTATGAGCGCGGCGAAGAGGTCGATATTGCAAAGGTCATGCTCGCGCGGCAGGAGTCGTCGATCGCGTTCGAGGCGACGCTGCAAGTTCGCAATAAGTTGCTTTCCGCGTATAAGGACATCATGAGCATGCCGGTCTAGCGCAATCTTGTCCACCGTATCATTGTGAGCAAGTCAAATAAGCACCGTATCAGCTATGATGGGTTCAGTTCGGCATCGAAGGGTATGTTATGAGAAGATCGAGGGCGATTATCGCGGCCATGTTTCTGTTACCCCTAGCCGTAACGGCTTGTGGCAGCAGCGAGAAAACGTCGGACATCTCCGAGGATCAGATGAACCATTATGCCGGCATAGCGGAGCACGATCACCCGACGAATTCGACCAGCGCGACACCGCAGTCGGCTACGTCGAATCCAGCGAAGAAGCAGTAGCGGCCATAGACCGATCAGGAGCCTTTCGGCTTGCGACCGCTATTGTGCATGCTGACGATTTTCCAGCTATTTCCCTCGCGCGTTAAGACGCTGGTCGCGACGCCAATACGCTCGGCTACGGCTCCGTTCTTGGGTTCGATTCGATAGCGGTAGGTCTCGGTAGCGAGTGCAACCGGTCCCTCAAAGCGAACGCTGACCTTGTAGTCGGAAAATGTGAACGACTTGAACGCCGCCAGCTCTGGCCCAAGATGATGGGCGAGGTATGTAGTGTAGGTTCCCTCGGAGCCACCCGTTTCGAATATCTGCGAGTCGGCCGCGAAGAATCGCTCTGTCCCCTTCGCATCGAGCTTCTCGATCGCGGCCTTGTACTGCGACAGCACCGTCTCCACGGCCCTTGTATCCGCGACGCGCGCAGGCTGCGCGGTGACTGCGATCGGCGTCGCCAGCGATGTGGCTACTGCCACCCTCAATGCCAAAATCATGTTTTCCCCTTGAGAACGCCAGATGGTTGAGGCCGCCATGTATGAAGGTGCCCCCAGGAACTCTTGTACCGATATCGCGAGTATCAACAAACCGAGCAAACCCCCAATACACCGGTGATCGGTGGGGCGCTCTGCGGTGCACTGTGGCCAGGAAGGCGAGGCCTATTCCAAATATGGCGATGAGGTGCCGCCAGCGGCGGCGGGATGCTCTTGGGGCTGCTATTCTACGCCCCTGGGGCCGACTCGCGCAACATGCACCGGCGAGCCGGGAGGTGATCGGAGCGGCCGACAGGGTCTGCGCCATCGTGAGCCGATCAACGGATGCCGCAAAGCCGCTGTGAAGGCCGAGAAGGCGGTGCGCTGCACGATCCAGTAAAGGCGGCGGAATCCTACGGACGCCTCCCGGCTCAGCCGTAAGGGCGCCGCCCTCCATTATGGACCTGCATCGATGTCAGTGAGCCGATGCCTTGCCAACTGGCCGCGACGGTTCCAGGCGAAGCCGGTTCCGATAGCCACTGCCATCAGGAGCTGCGCCAGCACGGATTGCCATGTAGGGAACAGGCCAAGCATTGAGAGCCTGGGCACATCGCGAAGCGGCGCTATGGCGATGATGCCCGCCTCTTGGAGAGCGGAAACCCCCTTGCCCGCGAGCACGACCGTCAGGATGGCCATCAGCCATGAGCTGTAGCGGAAGAACTGCGTAATCGGCAGCGTACGGCTGTAGCGGAGCATGGCCCAGGCGATCACCGAAAGCAGGAGAACGGCGGTCGCA
>NZ_LSJY01000019.1 GCF_001556865.1 Sphingobium sp. CCH11-B1
AGTACTTCCACAAGCAGCAGGCCGCCATCCGGCCGCGCAATCGGTCCCTCGGGCATCAGCAGCCCGTTTGCAAAGCAGGTCATCTCGTCCTCTCCCCACATGACCGAAGGTATCTGCGGACCTTCCTTATCCTCATATCTGGTGGATATCGGCGTGATCGGACATCGGACCCACCTTTCGACAGGTAATTGAAAGCGCGGATTGGCGTCTAATCCGCCGCACACCTGATCCATCGGGGAAATGCGGAGGGGATGGCGGCATAGTGCCCAGACAGATCGGCATATTCAACTGCCAGAAAAGCGCGATCGTCGAGCATTGGCGCGCGGGGCAGGGCGTCAGCTATCCATCGTTGATCTCATGAACAGGACAGGCTGGCGACAGACCGGCTTTCAAAGACAATGGTCATCCTTTGACCGCCAGGGAGGAGAAAAATGAAGATAACCGGTTTCATGCTGCCGATAGGGTTGCTGCTGACGACATCGGAAATGGCATTGGCGCAGTCGTCGAACGCCGCGCCGCAGGAGGGCGCTACCAGCGACATCGTGGTGACGGCGCGCCGCACCGCCGAGAATATTCAGGAGACGCCGGTTTCGGTCGTGGCTTTCGGCGCGGATTCGCTGCGGCAGGCCAATATCCGCGATACGCAGGATCTGCTGATCAAGACGCCGGGCGTATTCCTGGCGGGTTCGGGCGGGCGCGAGAACAGCAATTTCTCCATTCGTGGCCAGTCCAAGGCGCTGGCCGGCAACAGCGCCCCGGGCGTCATCAGCTATTTCGCCGAAGTGCCGTCTCCTACGGTCGGGTCCAGCATTCCGACCTATGATCTCTCGTCCGTTCAGGTGCTCAAGGGGCCGCAGGGGACGCTGTTCGGCCGTAACACCACTGGCGGCGCGATCCTCTATTATCCGATGGCGCCGGACTATAAGCTGGGGGGATATGCCAAGGCGTCCTACGGCAATTACGACGCCCGGCTGCTGGAAGCCGCCGTCAATATACCGCTGACGTCCGACACGCTGGCCATCCGCATCGCCGGCCAGATCCAGAAGCGCGATGGCTGGACCAAGAATATCGGCATCGGCGGCGACCCCGACGACCTCAATTCGCAAGCGATCCGCGGCTCTATCCTGTTCGAGCCGAGCGCCGCGTTCCGCAACACGCTCATCGTCGATTTGTATGATCCGGGCCTTGTCAAGATCGCATTGAACGGTTCCTTCTGTTGACGCG
>NZ_LSJY01000189.1 GCF_001556865.1 Sphingobium sp. CCH11-B1
TCAGTGGCCTACTTTTACTCCGCCACAGTGGCCGGTTTTTGCTCCGCCGTTGACACGCAGGTCGGGCTACCACAGGATCTAAGGTGAGATACAAGCGAATGACGTGTCTGAAGCCTCTTTATTTACAGTTGAACTCCCGATCACCTGACGGGGTGGGGAGATCGCGGTGTGAACCGGTTGGCCTGTTACGCTGCCTTCTGGTGAATGCTTACAAAGCATCCGTGTGCGGGTCATCCTTTCTTGCCCGTACGCCCGAGCCGCAAGGGGTTAAGCGTCGCACCTACGGGTCCAAGGTTGATCGTCGGAACACGGGAACCACAGTCGTCCGCCTGCTGCGGAGCAGGCTATCCGCGGAGACCGGGGATGGGCGATGGTGGGGCGGAGCCCTCGTAGTAGTCCGAGGACGGGAAAGCCGTCCACATGGCGAAGGTGGGCAGGAAGTCGGTGGAATTTCATGACGGAGGAACTACCAGTGGACTCTGGTAATCAAGCCCCACAGGCTTGGCTCCTCGGCGTTCAGAGAAAGCTCTACCAGTGGAGTCGGGAAAACCCCGAAGAACCATACTGCGACTTGTGGAATTGGGTGACCGATCCCCGCAACTTGTACATGGCCTGGAGGACGATTGCCGGCAATCGCGGCAAGCGCACTCCGGGGATCGACGGGGCGACCGTAGAGAAAATTGCCGCCGGAATTGGTGTCGACAGATTCCTTCATGAGCTCCGCGAGGAGCTCCGGGCGGGCGAATATCGTCCGTCTCCTGCGCGAAGGAAGTGGATTCCAAAGCCGGGCAAACCGGGGAAGTTCCGACCCCTCGGTATCCCTACGGTCAAGGATCGCGTGGTGCAGTGCGCGGTCAAACAAGTTCTGGAGCCGATCTTCGAGGCCCGGTTCTGGCCTGTCTCATACGGGTTCCGGCCCGGGCGCGGCAGTCAGGCCTGTCTCGAACACATCCGTGTGACCATCCAGTCGCGGGGCAAGCCTGCGGCGGATGGTTACCGACACAAAACGCCGTACCAATGGGTAATTGAAGGCGACATTGAGGCCTGCTTCGACAATATCGGCCATCACCCGCTGATGGAACGCGTGCGCCAAGGCGTCGTGGACCACAAGGTGAACCGTCTGATCGCGCAGTTCCTCAAGGCCGGGGTCTTGGAGAATGTCTCGTACAGCCCCACGGACACCGGCACGCCGCAAGGTGGCGTGCTCTCACCGCTGCTGGCCAACATCGCGCTCAGCGTGATCGAGGAACGGTATCGGGACTGGGTGCGCCGCCCCGAAAGCCCGGAGCTGAAGTCCGATGGGATCAGGCTCGCGGCGATCAAGCGCGACAAGGATCGAAAGGCCGGTCGAACGGTCTTCTACCCTGTCCGCTATGCCGATGACTTCCTGATATTCGTGTCGGGGACGGAAGCCGATGCGCTTGCCGAAAAGCAGGCACTGGCAACCTATCTGTACGAAGCGATGGGGCTGACGCTCTCGCCCGAAAAGACGCGCATCACTGCGCTGACCAAGGGCTGTCGGTTCTTGGGATGCCGCGTGAGGCTCAAATGGGACAAGCGGTTCGGGCTTCACGCCCGCATCGAAATCCCCCGCGAGCCGATCAACGGCTTCCGCATACGGGTCAATCAACTGGCGCGTCGGCAGACGCTTCGGCGTTCGCTGTCCGCCATGCTTCAGGAACTCAATCCATACCTTCGCGGGTGGTCCGCCTATTACCGTTACTGCGTAGGGGCCAAGCGCATATTTGCCAGTCTTGATTGGCATGTGCGGCAACGCCTCTGGCTGTGGCTTCGGGCGAAACACAAACGCGTTCCGGGACGAAAGATCGCATCGGGGCGCAGGCCGAGCGTTGTCCATCCGGGCAACAAGGTCTGGGCCGAGGGCGGCACGGAACAGTTCTTGATGAGCTACGTGCCCGTTCACCGGTTCGAACTCAAATGGATGAGAAAGCCCGAGTTCGCCAAGACTTCTGGAGAGCCGGATGCACAACGAAAGGTGCAAGTCCGGCTCGGAGAGCAGGCGTGGGAAACTGGCGGTGGAGACACCCCACAGCGCCCACGCCTGACTCTACTCTAGGAGAATTTTCGATGCGCGCATATCTCTGGGGCTCTGCTGCGATTGTCGCGGTCGCCAGCGTTACGGCACTGCTTGCCCAGACCGTCGACGGGATCGACGTCCAGGCGATCAAGCAGCGCTCGGCCGATCTCCAGGCCGATGCCGAGGCGTTCGTCAATCAGGTCAAGGACAGGGGCGACGCGTTCCGCGAGGATGCGGCACAGTCGCGCGACGCCGGAATGGCCAACATGCAGCGGGTCGCGAAGAGCGAGCTGCCCAAAGGTCCGGCCGGGCCCGTCGACTTCGATGAGATCGTGGCCGGTGCCGCCTCGAACGCGACGGCGGGGAAGGGCGAGGCACCCCAGTTCATCGTCTTCGCCAGCCTCTCGATGCCGCCGCAGTCGCTGAAGAAGCTGATCGCGGATACCGCCAGGGCCGGCGGTGTGGTGGTCTTCCGCGGCTTTCCGAACAATTCGATGAAGGAATTCGCGGGCCGGCTCGGCAAGATTGTCGATCGACAGGACGATTTCGCCAATGTCGGCATCGATCCGCGCCTCTTTCGGGCCTTCGATGTGCAGGCGGTGCCGACCTATGTCGCGGTTTCGTCGGACTTCGACCTGTGCGCCGGATTTTCCTGTCAGTCGAAGGTGCCGCCTTATGACCGTCTCGTCGGCAACGTCTCGGTGGAATATGCGCTCGAGCAGTTCGTCGATGGCAACGGCCCTGGCGCGCGGATCGCTGCTGTCGGCCTTTCCAACATGCGCAAGGCTGCCCAATGAGGCGACCGCTTGCCTGGGCTGCGCTGTTTACGGCACTGGCGATGGGATCGCCGGCAGTCGGGCAGATGACGCTCGATGAGGCGCGACAAGAAGGAAAGGCGCTCGGTACCGAGAAGCGGAACGATTCCACGCTCGTGCCGTCGAGCGACGCGCAGGCGGCCGCAGTTCCCGGCTATTCGGGCACGAGCCTGCCCGAGGGCTCCTATTTCGACGATCCGGAAAAGCTCGAGGCGGCTGCCCAGTCGACCAAGTCGTCGAACGAACAGTACCGGATCACGACCGATGCCGATCGCACCCGGGCCACGTTCAGCAATTCCGAGATCCTCTCGACCACGGCGCGCGCAACATCGGTGGAAAATGATCCATCGACCTATCTCGCCGGCGAGGAGATGGGCGGTAGCAAGGGTACCTGCGTGCCGCTCCCGGCCACGACCGGCAGCGCGGGCTACTATGAGACGAGCTGCAACGCCGGCAGCAAGGTCGAGCAAAGCGCACCCGTCTGCCGGACGCCGCTAGTGGTCAACGTGACACCCGGCACGACCAAATTTATCTATAGCTGCGAGAACTGGGCAACGTCAGCGGCGCAAGGCAATAACAACGTCGGCTGGCGCTGCGTGCCTGCATTCAATGCGGCCGTTCAAAACGGCATATGCCGCGAGCGCTCGCGCGAAGCCGTCTTCTACAGCATCTGCCGGCAAGGCAATCCGCGCTTCTGCACCGAGCCCGACATCGAAGAAGGCGAGATCATCACCTACGAGTGCGACAGCCCGGATATAGCTCGACCTTATACCGAAGAGACTTCGGGGCAGATCACACAAGAATATCGCAACGAGACAACGTGCAATGCGGCAACCGCCGGACAGACATGTGAGCTCGAAGCAGAAACCTGTGTCGATCCTGAACCTACAACCCGCACAATCGATGGCGTTGCAGTGACACGGGCATGCTGGAACTGGGAGCGAACTTATAGTTGCCACCGGGTCAGCCAAGGCAACGACTGCGGCGATCTCGAGGCGAACGGCAGCTGTACATACCTCAGGACCGAATGCCTGGACGAGGAACCGGACGGGGGTCCGTGCAAGGTCGAGAACCGGGTCTACAAATGCCCTACACCGTCAGGCGGAACGACCGATGCGCCCCAATATATCTGTGGCGACGACGTCTACTGCATCAACGGTGACTGCGAACCGATCGTTCGTGAGGCCTCCACCGAGTTCAAAGATGCGCTGGTCGCTCTCCATTCGATCGACCAGGCCGGCAAGGAATTCGACGAGACCAATTTCACGGTCTTCAAGGGTAGTCGCGAGACCTGCCACAAGCCGGTCTTCGGCCTCATCAACTGCTGCGCGGGCAAGACGTCGGGCTTGCTGACGGTGGGCGCGGGCGCAGCGGCTCTGGCGGGAGGGCCGACCGCGATCGCCGCGCTGGCAACGCCTTTCCTAACCTTGTTCGCCTGCTCACAGGACGAGATGAAGCTCGACATCAAGGACCGCATGGGCCTCTGCCACAATCTCGGCACCTACTGCTCGTCGAGCTTCCTCGGAATCTGCAAGACCAGGCGAACGGCCTATTGCTGCTTTGAAAGCAAGCTCAGCCGCGTTCTTCAGGAGCAGGGCCGCCCTCAGCTGGGCAAGGCGTGGGGCTCCGCCAAGAAGGAGCAATGCCTCGGTTTCACGATCGATGAGTTTTCCCGTCTCGACCTGTCGGTGATGGATTTCACCGAGGTCTACGCGGACTTCATGGATGCCGCCAAGCTGCCCGATGAAGTCCAGACCATGACCGAAATCCAGCAGAAAATTCAGAATTACTACGACCTTCACGGCAAGTGAGATGGGCGAACCCGTCTCCTTGTCGCCGCGACGCAGCACCGCCCAAGGACATAGGACCATGCCGTTCTTCATCATCGAGCTTCCTGCCCTTCTCGCGTCGCTCACGATTCAGCCACCGGCAGCGGCGCAATCCCATCGCTGTGGAACGCTTCCTGCCAGCGTGGCCGATTGCTGCGTCCACCTCGCAGCCTGGGACGGCGCGCCAGCCACCGCACTGTCCAGCCATTCTTCCGCGCATTCTCCCTCAGCCGCTGAAAGGACGATGAGCGATGTCGATGATCGCTAGAATTTCGATGCTGGTCGCCCTGGGCGCTGGCCTGACGGCGCCGCTCATGGCGCAGGACGCTCCATCGTCATCGGATGCGATCGAGCAGAGCCGGCCCGACGAGTTCTACTGCGGCGAGCGCAAGCTCGGCCAATGGTTCTATTGCGACAGGCCGAAGGCAGCGCCCCGGGAGGCGCCGGCTGCACCGCCGCAGCAGAGCGCCGTCGACCGCATGACCGCGATCACCAGGCATCTGGACGAACTGAAGGCGAAGGCGATCCTCGAACCGTCGGAGGAGAACGTCATCGCCTATGTCCGCTTCCAGCGCGAGCAGCTCGACCGGGCGTCGACCTTCTCCGATGTCTGGCAGCGGGCGCTATGGCAGAACCCTGACATCGACTACACGCTGCAAAGGCCGGTCTCGACGGTCGGCAAGCGGGCGTGGCTCGACAATCGCAAGGCCGACCGCGACGCAGTGCTCACCAATCTCGGGCAGCGGTACGGGCTCTTCTATTTCTTCGCCCAGAGCTGCGGCGCGTGCGAGTTGTTCGCGCCGATCCTCCGTTCGGTGACCGACAGCCACCGCATGGCGGTGATGGCCGTGTCGATGGACGGGGGGCCGAGCCGCGAGTTTCCGAACTACGTCGTCGATTCCGGCCAGCGCGCCCGGATGGGCGTGCCTGGCAATGAGACGCCGGCGCTCGTCCTGTTCGACACGGCGACAAGGCGCACCATTCCGATCGGCTACGGCATCCTCAGCGCGGATGAGATCATGGATCGCATCTTCACGCTCACGAACACCAAGGTGGGGAGCGATTACTGATGGCACATCATCCAGGCAAAAGTCGTGCGCGCCGCTTCCTCCGTTCGGCGGGCGCCTCGATGGCGATGATCGCCGCGCTCAATTTCGCGATTGTAGGCGTGGCGCGCGCCGACGTCGCCTCCGAGATGAACAACTTTTTCTCGGACGCGGGCGGGGCGGCCAATGTCACCGGCCCTTCGGCCTTCCAGGGACAATCCGCCGGCTACTATTCGCTCGGCAATGTCTGGACGCGTTTTCCGCAGAAAAGCGTGCAACCGTTCAATCTTCAGCTTCCCAGCGCCCGGGCGGGCTGCGGCGGCATCGACCTGTTCTCGGGCAGCTTCTCGTTCATCAACGCCTCCGAGATCGTGGCCATGTTGAAGGCCACAGCGAACAATGCGCTCGGCTTCGCCTTCAAGCTCGCCATCGATTCCGTATCGCCCGAGATCGGCAAGGTCATGGATGAGTTCAGCCAGAAGGCACAGCTCCTCAACCAGATGAACATCTCGAGCTGCGAGACCGCGCAGGCGCTGGTCGGCGGCATTTGGCCGCAGATGGAGACGACGCGTGCGACGATCTGCGAGGCGGTCGGAAATAGTCAGGGCGTGTTCTCTGACTGGGCGGCTTCCCGCCAGGGTTGCAACAACGGCAACAGGCGGGATTCCACGATCGCCGGCAACACCGACGCATCGATGAAGGACCAGCTGGTGGGCGAGCCGCATAACTATACGTGGGAGGCTCTCAAGAAGTCCGCCAAGTTCGGGGCGTTCGACCAGTCCTTCTCCGAATATATCATGACGCTGGTGGGCACGGTCGTAACGACGCCGTCGACCGATCCGAGCGTGGGCGGCAAGGTGGTGATGTTCGGCCCGGCCGAAGAGGCCGTCGTGACCGCCCTGCTCGACGGCACGGCGGACGCTCCGGCCGTCAAGATGCTCAAGTGCAACGACGAGAATTGCTACGACGTCGGCGAGCAGACCCTATCGGTTCCTGCATCCTCGGCGCTGCGGCCGCGCATCGCGACGATGATCAAGTCGATGAGCGACAAGATTCGCTCCGACACGCCGCTGAACGCGGCCGAAAAGCAGCTCCTCAATCTCGCTACGGTGCCAATCTACAAGATTCTCGCTGTGCAGGCCTATGCGCATTATGCGCTCACCGACGGCGAGATTCAGACCCTCTCGGAAATCGTGGCGGTCGATCTACTCTCGGCCATGCTCGACAACATGCTGGACCGCGTCGAGCAGGCGAAGGTCCACTACCAGACCTTCGACCAAGAGACCGCGACCCAGTGGAAGCAGCAGATCGCGGCGACGCGCGCGAAATTCAGCCAGCGAGATGTCCGGCTGAACAACAAGCTGCAGGTGACCATGCAGATCATCAACCGCAGCATCATGCTGGAATCGACGCTGCAGAACTCGATGACGCCGGGCATGGCCTCCGCGCTCAATTTCTCGCGCGGACTGAATGCGCAGGGACTGAACTAAGGCGGGGGCGCGGCGATGCTGGAGGTCTTCACGGTCGGCGGCGGCGAGTATCTCGTCAACGTGTTCAATGCCGTCGCGGCCTGGTCCGGGGGAGGGGGCTATCGCTCGCTCCTGCGGGTCGTGATGGTGATGGGCCTCATCTACTCGCTACTCGTTGTCGCGTTCACGCTCAACTACAAGGCGTGGATGAACTGGTTTTTGCAGGCGACTGCGATCTACCTGTGCTTGATGGTGCCGACGGTCAGCATCAAGGTGACCGATCGGATCAACCCCAGTCTGGCGCCATCGACGATCGACAATGTGCCGATGGGCCTTGGCGTTCTCGCCAGTTTCACGACCCAGGTCGGTGATTGGCTGACCCGCACGGCCGAGACCGTTTTCGTCATGCCGAGCGAGCTCAACTATTCCAGCAATGGCATGGTCTATGGCGCGCGCCTGTTCGACGCGACCCGCAATTTCGTGGTGAGAGACGCCGAGTTCTCGACCAATCTCGAAAGCCACTTCAAGAACTGCGTCTTCGGGGATGTGATGCTCTACCAGAAGTCGCTCACCAATCTCGCCAAGGCGCCCGACCTGTGGGCGGCGATCGGGCCGGGATCGGAGGCGCGGTCGCAGGAATGGCTGGAGCGACAGGGCGACGGCACCGTCCAGAACTTCATCGTCACCTGCCGGCAGGCCTATCAGGCTCTTGACGCGCAATGGGCGCCGATGATCGAGGCCAACGCCCCACTGTGGGGCAAGGAGGTCTATCCCAAGCTGAGCAACGCGCTGGCCGCCGACAAGCTCAAGCACGACGTGCCGATCGCGAACACGGCCTTTACCGGATCGGGAAGCAATTTCACCGAGACGATGCGCCAGAACACGGCCATCAACGCCTTCATGCAGGCGCGCAACAGCATGGCCGGCGGCGCTGGCGCCGCGGCTATCGACACTTTTGCGCAAACGAGGGCCGACATTCAGGCCCGCAACACATATAACTCCATCGCGCAGCAGGCGATGGCCTGGGTGCCGATCCTGAACATCGTGCTGACCGTCGTCTTTTTCGCGATGTTTCCTGTGATTTTCCCCCTGTTCCTCATGCCGCAGACCGGCGTCGGCACGCTCAAGGGCTATGCCATGGGGTTCTTCTATCTGGCGGCGTGGGGTCCGCTCTACGTCATCCTGCACATGATCTGCATGACCAGGGCTGAGTCAGCGGCCAACGGCGTGGCCGGGGGAGGGGTGACGCTCGGCAGCTATGCCGGTATCGGCGCAGTCAACGGAGAGACCGCGACGATCGCTGGTTTCATGCTCATGAGCGTGCCTTTCCTGGCGGCCGGCCTCGCGCGCGGGGCGATGTCGATCGCCGGCCAGTCCATGTCGATGCTGGCGCCCGCGCAGAACGCAGCCGAGGCGGCGGCGCTCGAACAGACCACGGGGAACTATGCCTACGGCAATGTGAGCTGGGCGAACTCGACCTCGAACATGCGCCAGGCCGACCAATGGACCACGGCACCCAGCTATATGGGCGGCGCGCCCAGCGTGGGATGGCGTCAGGACAACGGCGCGATGATCAACGGCTTCGGCAATGGTCAGGAGGTGTTCGACACCTCCAGTGCGATCTCGCGCCTCGGCTTCACGCCGACGATGACGACGGGATCGATCGCCGAATGGCGCGAGATGGCCAGCGAAGCCCACCGACAGGCGCAGGCTTACGAGAACGCTGCCAACGAGATACTGACCTCGACCCATACCAATCGAAGCGCGTTTGGCACTTCGACCGAGCGTTCGTCGGGATGGGACTCCAGCAGTGGGCGGCAGGCGAACACGTCGATCGACCAATCAGATCGTCGTACATCGAGCAGTTCAACGGGGCTCGAAGAACGGTCGGCGATTTCTCAGAGTCAGCGGGCCACTGATAGTCATAGCCACCAGGCTCAGGTTACCGACACTACGACCGGGACGCTTGCCGCCGGTCTTGGCGGCGGTGGAAACTCCGGAGGGCGTCCTCCAAAGGGAGCCGCAGGTCGTGTAGCAGCGGCGCTTCCTGGTGCGTCGCTAAGTGTTTCGAAATCCGGCGCTCAGTCGGACGCCATGAGGCACGTAACTGAAGACAGCCGGGGTAGTGACAATGCGAGCACGTCATCCAGCGGAAGCCGGGACGAACACGCAAACAGTGTCGGCGCTACTATGTCAGACGGCACCTATTCGCGGGGCGGCTCGTTCAGCCGGGCTTCAAATTCGTCATCGTCGTCAGTGGGGACTGAGGACTCGCTGGCACGTGCCCGGTCCTATTCTGAGACGGCGCGGAGGCTCGAGGAGTTGTCCCAACAGCTGTCGCGTGACGCTAGCTATGCCGAGACCCATGGCATGCAACTCAGCGAAAATCTGAGTCAGGATCTGGCCCAATGGTATCGACGGCAACAAGTCGAGAACCCGGGGCTGGATGCGCCCGAGCTATGGGCAACCGATCTTACCGATCAGCAACGGGCCGTGCGCCAAGGTATGATCGCACGGTGGATGCACGAAAAACAGGATGGGATTCGTGCGGAGATCGCAGGCGATCTGCACGAGCCCAATCTCGTCGAGGTTCACGAGCTGGCAGTCAGCAGCGCTGCAGACGTCAGGGCTTCCTATCGTCCCCATGGTGTTGACCGGCTTCCGGCAGGACCGGGCGGCGGTGATCCAAGGGCCGCCGCCAGAGTTATCTCGTCTGGCAAGGCCGAAGTGGAGGGTGCCAGCGCCGCAGCTCAGTCAATGAGGGCTCAGCGAGTGCAAGGAGAAGTCGATTTGCAGGGAGATGTTAATCGAGACCTCGATCATGATTTCTTCCGCGATCCGAAACTCAGGAAATAGGTTTTCAGACAGCGACGAAAAAATATCCGATGAAGGAGGCCAACAGAAGATAAGCCAGCATGTATCCGATTGTGCCTCCGAGCGTTGGATGCCCGTCGTGATCCACCGGAATTGCCATTCCCGGGATTTCTTCCTCAATGAATGTGTAAATCGGCCCCCCGGGGAGATGATCTCCCTGAGACATTGTGTCCGTATCTAGGCTGACATGCTGGACCATCGCCGAGCGACTTTACCATATTTGCCGTGTGTCGGCAATCGAGCGCGACAGCCGCGCTACGCTCCGCCATGAAATTGTCGGCTGCCCGGTGACGCAGAACCCGTGCTTCGTAGATCAGGGCCGTATTCGTGAGATCGAGGTAACTCGCTGAATCTCGCGCACGCATTGTCTGGTACCAGGTGACGAATTGCTGGGTCATCATTGGACCCATCGCGCAGCCATGCGCTTCGACATCGTCCGCGTCGGCTTCCACCAAATCTAAGGGATTTAATGGGTTCTATACAAAACGGCTAGAACCGGCTAAATCCCTTCATCATGGATCCTCGCAGAAATCCCTTCGCACCGGGCGCTGGCAGTCGTCCTCCCGAACTGGCCGGCCGAGACGCTATCATGGACGGTGTCGCGATTGCACTCGATCGGATTCGCGCCGGACGCCAAGCGCAGAGTCGGATACTAACTGGCCTGCGCGGCGTCGGGAAGACCGTTCTCCTCAATGAGATGAGGCGCGCCGCGGAAGGCGAAGGTTTCATCTGCGTTCCGATTGAGGCTCCGGAAGGTCAATCTCTTCCGGCCATGCTCGTTCCGGCCCTTCGTACAGCCTTGCTTAAACTTGATCGCGGCCAAGCGGCGATGACCCTTGCCAAGCGCAGTCTTGGCGCGCTGGCGCGCTTCGTCAAAGCTTTGAAATTGAGCTATGGCGAGCTCGAGGCATCGCTCGACCTAGGCGAGGTTGGCGTCGCTGATAATGGCGATCTCGAAGCCGATTTGATAGATCTTGTGGACCTGGTTGGGCAGGCGGCCGGCGAGCGACAGACCGCGCTCGTTCTGTTCATCGATGAACTTCAATATGTCGCTGAGCGGGAACTGGCGGCGTTGATCACCGCTCTGCACCGTGCGCGGCAAAACGACCGACCGATCACCCTTGTCGGTGCTGGACTGCCGCAACTGGTCGGACAGATGGGCAAAGCCAAATCTTACGCCGAACGTCTCTTTTTGTTCGCTAGCATCGGGCCGCTCGATGGGACAGCTGCGACGGCCGCCCTCGTCCATCCGATCGAAATGGAGGAATGTAGCATTACCCAAGATGCCGTAGACCGCATCTTGGAAGTAACCGAGAACTACCCCTATTTTTTGCAGGAGTGGGGTAAGCAAAGCTGGGACGCGGCTACGCAGTGCCCCATTACGGCAAACGATGTCGCCGTCGCACATCCCGCAGCAATATCGGCGCTGGATGACAGCTTCTTTCGTGTCCGATTTGATCGCCTTACGCCCTCCGAGAAGCGCTATTTGAGGGCTATGGCAGACCTTGGTCCAGGACCCTACAGTTCGACCGCGATCGCGGACCATTTGCAGCGCAAAGCGTCGTCTTTCGGACCTGTGCGGGCCTCACTCGTGGCAAAAGGGATGATCTACACGCCGGGATACGGGCAAACCGCGTTCACCGTTCCGCTATTCGATGCATTTATGCGCAGGGCAATGCCAGAGGCATAGACTGGATAGGAGTCCTCGGCTCCCATTTTTTGGATAGCGCCGGCGTTCATCTAAGCCATGGAGCCCAGCATTGAAAAATCTGCCTGGCATATATCCCTGGCATATTCGGACTGAAATTCCGAGGGATTGAGGAACCTTGGAATTTATGCCAAAGATATGCCATGAAGGTAGCTCGAACCGATAAATTGAAGTCGTTGCTCGACGCTTGGGAGCCGCACACCGTGGCGACCAGCCCGCATCTCAAGGCGCTCGGGCTGACGGCGCAGGATCTGCAGAACTATACCGCCTCACAGTGGCTGGTCTCGCTTGGCCGCGGTGCTTTCAAGCGCCCCATGGAAACCGTGACCTGGCAGGGCGCGCTATACAGCGTTCAATCGCAACTCAAGCTCCCGGTCCATGTGGGAGCCCTGACGGCCCTCGAGATGACGGGCAACAGCCACTATCTGCGCTTCGGAGAGAGCAAGGCCTATCTCTTCTCTCCGCTGCATATCGTCCTGCCGGCCTGGTTCCAGACGCATTGGGGGGAAGAGGTTCGGCACATGCAAAGCAAGCTGCTGCCGAATGACCTCGGCCTCACCGAGCAGCGAAGCCCGGAAGGCTATCCATTGACCACGGCGACGCCCGAACGGGCCATCCTGGAGCTGCTGCACCTTGCACCCAAGGAATTCGATCTCGTCGAGGCCGGCCAGATCGTCGAAGGCATGACGTCGCTCCGTCCCAAGCTCATGCAATCGCTGCTCGAGGCGTGCACGTCGGTGAAGGTCCGGCGGCTGTTCCTCTATCTTGCGGAGCGAGCGGATCTCGCCGTCATGCGCCATCTGAAGGTGGAGCAGATAGACCTCGGTTCGGGTGATCGCAGCCTTGTGAAAATGGGGCGCTATGTCCCGAAATACCGGCTGCTCCTGCCCAAGGAGCTCGTCTCGGGTGGCAACTGACCAATATCGCGATCAGGTCCGGCTCCTGCTGGATGTCCTGCCGCTGGTCATGGCCGATCCCGTCTTCGCGCTGAAGGGCGGCACCGCCATCAACCTGTTCGAATGGGATCTTCCGCGCCTCTCGGTCGACATCGATCTGACCTACCTACCGATCCACGACCGGACCCAATCCTTGCGCGCGATCAGTGAGGCTCTCGCCCGGATCAAGGCGGACATCGAACGCCGCCTGCCACCGACCCGCGTGACCCAGACACGCCAGGGCCAGGAAGGGATGGAGGTCAAGCTCAACTGCCAGCGCGGCAAGACCCAGATCAAGGTGGAGGTCAATCCCACCCTGCGCGGCCATCTCCTTCCCCTCCGCGACTTGCCATGTTCGGACCAGGTGCAGGAGAGGTTTGAGGCATTCGTCGAGGCGCGATGCCTCTCGCACGGCGAGCTTTTCGGTGGGAAGATTTGTGCCGCGCTCGACCGGCAGCACCCGCGCGATCTGTTCGATGTGAAGCGCCTGCTGGACGGGGAAGGGCTCGTTGACGAGGTTCGTCATGGCGTCGTCGCAGCTCTCGTAAGCCACGGGCGCCCGGTCGCTGAGCTGATCAGCCCGAGCCGAAAGGACCAAAGCGCCACATTCAAGGCTCAGTTCGAAGGAATGCCCTTCGAGCCATTCACCTACGAGGATCATGTCGAAACGCTCAAGCGCCTTGTGCAGACGCTTCACGCCTCGCTGGACGCCGCTGATCGACGGTTTCTCACAAGCTTCGAGGCTGGGGATCCGGAGTGGGAAAGCTTCCCGTTGCCCGCGATCCGTGAGCTTCCAGCGCCGCAGTTCAAATTGATGAACATCCATCGGTTCAGAGACGCGCAGCCCAAGAGGCATCAGGCCGGTCTGGCAGCGCTGGAAGCGGCGCTTTCGTAACCAACCCATCTCGGTCGTGAACAGGGCGCAGCTAGGCCGGCAGTTGGTCCAATTGAAGGCGGTGCGCTTCATGGGCAGTGACGGCGTATTCAATCGCACCGGGGAGCCAAGGCTGGGGGAGGGGACTGGTGGTGAGTGGATTGTGAATGACATAATATGGCGGTTGGCCACAGAATTTGTCGCGGTCATCGGGAAAGACGTAGAAGCCCGAGCAGCCGACGATCGCGCTGACGCAGCGATAGTCCTCCTGGAGGAAGCTGTCGGTGGGAATCTCTTCCCCGTTGGCCTTGAGCACGGTGTCTTGCCATGAGAGGTGCCAGCCACCGAGCGGCTGACCTGTATGCACGTCGACATGGGCCTGCGGGCTGCCGAAGGGGAGCACAGCCATGGCCGCGAGCGGGGCGCCCCCAATGCCGTGGGTATCGCCTCCCAGCCGGCAGGCGTTCACGGCGATCACGAACGGGAGGTTCGGATCGACCGCCTCCCGTTCCTGGCATTTGAGATAGCCATCACGCTTGGCTTTGATGACGGACGTCCAGCGCAGGAGCATCTGGTCGGTGGGAACCATCCCAGCGGCACTGGTGCCCCCATCCTGCCACTCCTGCGGCAAGCCACCCTTGGCGGCGTCGCCCGGCTGTGCGGCTACCGCCTCGATATAGATCCGGCCATCGACCATGAAGTCGGGGCCCTTGTCCTCGCTGGCCATGTTCCAGCCGAGGTCCTGAAAGCGTCCATAGAGCATCGCTTCCCAGATCCGGCTCGCCACCTTGCCGAGATCGCCGCTCCCGAACTCGTCGAGGAAATGGCTGTCGCGGCAATCCGACTGCGCGAACCTCGCCACCATTGGCGTCAGATAGTTCGCGATGTCGGGATCGCCGCTTGGCCAGATGCGGGAGAATGTATCGCGAATGAGCGCAGTCAGTTCGTCGTTATCGCTCATTTGGTGCCGGGCCGACCATCAAGGCAGGGTAGGGGGCGACGCCTCGGTCCTCAGGGGCTCGAGGCGTCAACCTCGACTAGCCGTTGAGCTTGTCTTTGACGGCTTTCGCCACAGTGAAGGTGAGCTTCCTGGACGCCGGAATCTTGATGGTTTCGCGGGTGGCCGGGTTACGGCCGTCGCGCGCGGGCACGTCCTTGACTTTGAACTTCCCAAACCCGTTGAGGCTCACTTCCTCTCCCTTGGCGGCCGCATCCGCGATTGCCGCGAAGACGAGGTCGACCGCCTTGCGGGCGTCCGCTTTGGTTGTGCCGGTCTGGCTGGCAAGGGTTTCAGCAAGCTCACTATTGTTCATTCGGATGATCCTTCATCACAGTGGAAGTCGGGCCCTGTATAGCTGCCTGAATAGGCCTGCGCCATCGGCGTACCAGTGCTGCATGAAAATGTCGGCCCTGCGGTCAGCAGACCGGCTCATGACACGATAGGCGAATGCGTTAGCCTGCCTGGCGGACCTTTCGGGCCTTTTCGGCAAAACGGCGCGCCATCTGCCGGTGCGCGAGAATGCGCTCGCTACAAGTCGACCGCGCGGCCGCACGATATTCACCCGTGGCGCGCTGCTTGTAATATTTGAGACTGAAATCCGCCATGCTGGTCTCCGGCAATCCAACTGTCGATGTTCCATCTCTGTGAGCTGTCCGAAAACTATACCATCAATGTGACCGGAGTCGCATTCCATACGGAGGCCAGTGCCTACAAGGCCTTCTCCGAAGTCTTCGATTTGTCGTTGTGGTGCCGTTCGCCATAGACCGGCGCCGGCTGATCGAGTGTTCCGCAGCGCTTTATTAGTGCTGCTCCCATGCTGTAAGGGGCACGTATGGCAAACCGAATTCCGCTCGACCCCAAGCTGCCGAAGTTATTCGACTCCACGCCGAACGAACGGCGCAGCAAGGCCCAATTAGATGCATGGTGGGATCGCCCTTTCGGGGTGACGATGGCCGACGGCCGTATTGCTGTTCGATGCTTGAACGGTGGGGCCTGGGATCGGTCTACGCATCTTGGCGTGGCCGATGACTACGACGCGGCTTGCGCGCTGGCCGAGGCCAAACAGGCTGATTGGCTGCGCGTCCGCGAACGGCCAGTTTTGAGCCCTCAGAATGGGCAAATTCTGCTTCTAAAGATGTCGCAGCGGCCCGACGAAAACATGGTGACGGTAGGCACCTTCGCCACGGTCGAAGCCGCGAATGAATACGTCCGAACGAACTATCCCCAGCCGTGAAGCCGCATGACGGCAGCGGTTCACAATGATCGAACCCGTTCGCGAACTACGGCACGCCACCGCCTTTGCTTTAGTGCCAACTGTGTCACTTTACCTCTCGCCAGGTAAAGTGACGTAGGTGGCAAACATCACGATCCGTCAGGTTTGCGGTTCGATATGCGGATGATGTTGACCAAGGCCGCGACGATACCGAGGGCAATTACGATGAGCAGGCCCCGGGGACCGGTGCCTGCAAACCTGTCGTTGATCCAGCCGAGCAGGGCACCGCCGGCAACGCCGCCAAGGAGTTCGGCCAGCACGCGATTACCGAGGCTGTAGCTGGCATCGGCACCTGTAGGGCAGGGTGGGTTCGTTCCTCTTCGGCGGTATGAGCCGCCGCGAGGCGATCCTTTAGGCCATCCAATCGGGGATCCTCCCCGATAAGATCGGGGTCTGATTCATCTTTGCTCATGGGGCGGGTCTAGCATGGTGTGAAGACGAGAAAAATGACGGGGAGGGGTGAAGTGACACGGATGGCAAAAGTGCCGTCTGCCGTCTCCATGAGCATTTGGGGGATTCACAAGAGTCCAGCTTTGTGCTTGATTCGTTCCATGATCCAGCAGGACCTCTTCGCGGCGGCGACGCCCCAGCGGACGACGGGCATGCCCGACATCGTACGCATTATCGCCGAGCACTCGGCGCGGCCGCGCTATACCTTTATGGTGCTTGACCTGATCGCGCGGGTTGCGCGGGCCAACGGGCAGGCGGGACCGCTCGTTCGCGAAGGCGAAGCACTTGTGCCGATCCGCGAATGGCTGGCCGCGACGATCGCACCCAGCGGCGCGCGTCATCATCAGCGCCGCGCGACCGCCGACAAGGTCCGAACTGCGCTCGTCGGCCGGGGAGAGTTGCCAGGTGATCCGACCGAGGCCGACCGCCTGGTCGAGGCGGAAGTCAGTGAGCGTGTCCGCGAAACCGGCATGACGGCAATCAGCCGGGCGGTGTCGGAGCTGGTGAGGGCCGGGCTGATCACGCGGCACTACCAGGGGTTCTTCGTCGATCATGAAAACCGCGGCGCTCAGCGTCATGCGGTCTACACCGTGACCGAGGCGGTCCGAACCGCGCTTCACCCAGGCATCGCCACCAGCGAACATCGACGGCAACCCTATGTCCGCGGCGCGCATGGGCAGCCCCGGGCAGAGGCAGCGCGCGCCTCAGGCTAAATCCCCGGTGCGTGCTGCGGCAGAGCGCGCTTTTCCTGGCGCTCCCATGTCTCGATCAGGAACAGGGCCAGCGAACTGGCGGCGTTGATCGCGAGACGCGCGATGCGCGGGTCAATCCGCCGGAAGCCCTTTTCACGCCCGTGAGCGTCACCACCATGCGTTCGTAGCGCACCGATGCCTTTTGCAACCGATGTCAGGCCGCTCAGGATCTGGCGGACGTCTGCTTCCACTGCGGCGGGCAGGTCGCTGCGCCCCGGCGACAGGTTCAGCGGCTCCTGGACGGCGCGGATAAGGCCGTCGATATCCTTTCGGGGCGGCAGCGGCAGCCCGAGCTCGATGAGGATGGATCTGCAGACAGCCTCGATGAGTGAGCATGCGGCGGTTACTGCATCTTCGGGGTCATCCTGGAGATTGGGGAGGGCGCGCGCTATCTCCATCTGCACCGTGTCGAAGTCCAGTGTTTGGACTTTCTGAATGAAGGGTTCGACGATCGTCCCGGAGCTCTGGCGTCTGGTCAGTACCGCTTTGCCGCCGACGATGACCACCGCCAGCTCGTCTGCGGCGAGCGCTTTGTTGAGATGCTCGCGAACTGCGGTCGCCTTATCGGGTTCTGTAAGATATTCGCGCGGATCGCAGACCTTCTCGATGATGCGCGTGATGTAGACATCGCTCTGGCCGTCATAGTGATTGGCGGTCTGACGCAGGAAATCCGTCGTCGCGGGCACGCGAGAGCTCGCGCCGATACGCATGTCGAGGCCGCAATCGAGGAAGAATTGTTCGATCTTCGGGCCCGACCGATAGATTCCGATCGCCGGGTTGTTATCGTTGCCGGCGCCGCCCGTGATCGTATCGACCAGCGCCTTGATGACAAAGGCAGAGAATTTGTCGCTCATGGTTTGGTTGCCGGGAGGGCAAGGACCGATTGCTTTCCGTCCATCCAGGCAGCGGCCACATGGCTGAGCGCGATCACTTCAGGTGGCCAGCGCAAGCGTGTAGCCCGACAGTTGAGAAAACTGCCGCGCGACCGCTCGGACTCTCCCAACATCAATGCCCATTTTCTCGACGAACTCCCGTTGCAGAGCTGGATCGACCTCGGAGAAAAAGGAGAAAGCGGCAGCGCTGAAGTTGGTCGCGCTGCTAGGATCAGCGATTAATGCCGCGAGTTCATGTGCGGAGAGCTTCGCGCCATAAGGAGCGGTCACCGTCGCCAACACCAAGCTTGCCACCTTTGCCATTCCAACATGTTATCCGGTCGCTCCCTTAGCGCAAGGTAGCGGCGATCATGCACTGTCGGTGCGGTCCGAGCCGCACTTCACCTGAGTATCGCGACCAGCGAGAACCGGCAGCAGCAGTATGTGCGGGGCACACACGGCCGACTTCGAGGGATAGAGGCGCGGTCGGATCGTGGGTTCTTTGCATGAATTTTTAATGAGATTAGTTGCAAAATCCAAGCCGGAAGCATATCTGCCACGCATGGAAACAGGAAGCATGTCCGCCCTTGCGCAACTCAAGCGCCACCTGCGTCCAGGTCAGGTTTACCGCCGCAAGGATCTGGCGCGCTGGTCGAACGCGGTCGACCGCCATGTGCGTCAGCTTGTCGATGAAGGGCGGCTCGAGAAGGTGTCGGCGGGCGTCTATATGGCGCCGCGCAAGACCCGGTTCGGTGTCGCGCCCGCAAAGCCTGAAAAGCTGGTCGAGACATTTCTCGGCGATGATCGGTTCCTGCTGGTCTCTCCAAACGCATTCAACGGGCTTGGCGTGGGCATGACCCAACTCCACAACGAGCCCGTAGTCTATAATCGTAAGCGCCATGGTCGGTTCAAACTGGATGGACGAACGTACGACTTTCGTATGCGGTCTTCGGTTCCCAGGCGGCTTTCCAAGGAAGTCCTGCTTGTCGATCTCCTGCATAACATCGACCGGCTCCCGGAGGACAAGGCGGCAATCCTTCCCCGTGCTCTTGCCAGGGCAGGGGAGATGGACCGCGGGCGGCTCACGCGCGCGGTGAAGGAGTACGGTTCGGCTCGCGCTGAACGGCTTCTCGCGCCCGTCCTGCGACCGGCTCAAGCTGCTGCGGCCTTCCATGCTCCTGCATGACAGCAAGGACTTTTCCGACCTCCTCGCGGTGGTTGCGCGCGACCAGGCGATCGATCCCGGTCTCGTCGAGAAAGACTATTGGATCATGCACGGCCTATGGGGGCTGCAGCAGTTGGGCTTCGCCTTCGAGCTCAAGGGCGGCACCTCCCTGTCCAAGGGCTACGGCCTGATTCATCGTTTTTCGGAAGATCTCGACATTCTGATCCACCCGGACGGCGACCTGCCGACAGGCAAGAACCAGAACAAACTGATCCATGTGGACGCGCGACGGGCCTTCTATGATGGCCTGGTGCCGAAGCTTGCGATTGCCGGTTTCGAAGGCGCAGAACGCGATCAGGCATTCGACGACAGCCGGATGCGCAGCGCCGGAATTCGTCTTCATTACCCCAGTGCCTATCCGCTGCCGGAGGGCGTGAAGACTGGCATCTTGCTTGAAGCCGGCTTCGATCAGGTGGCGCCAAACCGGCCCTGCCTGATCAGTTCATGGGCCTATGACAGGGCTGTTGCATCCGGCTTGAAGGGATTGATCGACAACCGCGCCGTCGACGTGCCCTGCTACGAACCCGGATACACGCTCGTCGAGAAGCTGCAGACGATTTCGACGAAGTATCGCAAACATCTCGAAGACGGCAGCATGCCGCAGAATTTCCTGCGCCACTATTATGACGTCTATTGCTTGTTAGCGGCCCCCGACGTCCAGGCGTTCATTGGTTCGCCGGAATATATCGCACACAAGGAGGCCCGTTTCCCGGCGGCCGACAACGGGAACATCGCCGAAAACTCAGCCTTTCATCTCGAAGACCGGGAAACCCGCGAGCTGTTCCAACGGGCATATGAAACTACTCGCGCGCTCTATTATCGCGGGCAACCGCCCTTCGGCGACATCCTAGCGAGGATCGTCGAGCACGCCGCTCGACTTTAGCGCGAATTTCAGGCTCGACCGTCGCCAGTAAAAGACCCCTCCCCGCGCAATTTTCTCACTTACCATAATTGATCGTTATGGTAAGTATATCACCGCGAAATCGGCAGGGAAGGGGCAATTCCTCAGATGACAACAATCTCGGAAAAACCACGCGGCACAGCGGTGCCGCGTCTTGTGCCGCATAGTCATAACGCCCGGCGCGTGGGCTCGTAGCAAGCGATGTCCGAAAAGCCCACCAACGGCTCCAATGCGGAAATCATCGTCGTCAAGACCGGCGACGCAGCCCTGCCGACGCGCTCGCGGAACGCGGACGCCGAAACCGTCGATACCCGGCTCTTGCGCACGATCGGCGGCATCGTGCCAACCGATCTGCCAGCGATCAGCCAGCTCGGGCTCGAGACGACGCTGGCGGCCATGGCTGACGCGACCAAAGCGGCAATCGCCGCCGATCTCGATTGCTGGCGCGACTGGTGCGGCGAGGAAAATCGGACACCGCTGCCGGCCGATCCCGAAGATATGGTGCGCTATGTGAATGCGCTCGACGCCAAGGGCAAAAAGCCCGCGACGCTCGCGCGCCGCATCGCGAGCCTCGGCTCTGTACACCGCATGATGGGATTGGCGGGCGATACCGCGCCTACCGACGCGCCGATGGTGCGCGCGGCGCTCAAGGCCGTCCGCCGGCGCCGGGGCGCTCGACAGCGCCAGGCAGCCCCCTTGCGGCTGGGCAAGGCGCTGGATACCCATGTCACCAAGGGTTTCACCCTCGCCGCACTGCTCGACGCCTGTGGCGGCGATTTGCAGGGGTTGCGAGATGCCGCCCTGCTCTCGCTGGGCTATGATGCGGGCCTGCGGGTCAGCGAACTCACCGTGGTGGAACGTCTGCAAATCGATCAGCAGGAGGATGGCTCGGCGACGCTGTTCATCCCCTTCTCGAAGACCGACCAGGATGGCGAAGGCGCCTGGGCGTGGCTCTCGGCCGAAACCATGCGGCGGGTTCACGCCTGGGAGGAGGCAAGCGACATCAAGGAAGGACCGCTTTTCCGCCGGGTCGGCGTCGATAGACGGCGCGCGCAGCAGGCAGAACCGGAAACTGCTCTGGCGCGAACGACTTATTCCGTCGGGACAGCATCGCTTACCCGGCAAGGCGTCAACGGCATCTACCGCCGTATCGCGCTGGCCGCCTACGACAAGGGACTGGTGACGCTGCCGGCGGGCAAGCTGCATGACGCGATCCAGGCCCTGTCCACCCACTCTCTGCGTGTCGGCCTGACCCAGGACCTGTTTGCAGCGGGGGAGGATGGCGTCGGCATTGCGCAGGCCCTACGCTGGAGTTCGCCGGCAACCGCGCTGCGCTACGGCCGAAAACTTGCTGTCCGTAGCAATGTTGCCGCCCGCGTCCTGTCTCGCGTCCGTGGTTGAAAGGACAGCTTCTCCACGTCGAAGACATGAGGCGAGCTGCCGCGCGACGGGCTGATCCGCGGCGTGGGATCGTCGTCATAGTGTCAGAGATCGTCCGGGGAGCGTTCTAGGGGCCAGCTGTCTTAGATCGACCATAACGTCGAATCGGTCGTGGACGTGGTCCGTGACCTCACCGGCGGCCGAGGCGTTGACCTCATCGTCGATCCGGTGGGTTCCACCCTAGCGACATCCCTCGCCGCGCTCCGCGACGAAGGAGTCTTGGTGTCCGTGGGCAATGCCGGCGGCGAGGCTCTGACAGTGGATTTTTGGCCAGCGGTGCAGCGAAATCAAACGGTCATCGGCGTATTCATGAGAACCGTCCTGTCACGTGCAGCGGTGCGCCAAACCATCGACATGATGCTCGCCGACGTTGCGAAAGGCAGTCTCACCGTGCCAATCGACAGAAGGTTTCCGCTCGCCGAGGCAGGGGCCGCCCATCGGTATGCCGAGGACAACAAGGTCCTCGGCCGCATCGTGCTGATCCCCTGACGCCGATTTCGCCCAACCGCTACCGAGCGCCTGCTGTCAGGCGATCGCGCCCGCGTCGGCGGTCAAGGTGGTGCCTGTAATTACACTCGCCGCAGGACTTGCTAGAAACACGACCGCATTCGCGATTTCACTCGGCTTGGCGAAGCGGCCCAGAGACGTCAAACTCCGTTGGAAATCTGCCGCCGGGCCGTCTGCGGGGTTCGCGTCAGTATCCACAGATCCGGGCTGCACGAGGTTCACGGTGATGCCCTGCGGCCCGAGTTCACGTGACAACCCGCGAGTGAAGGACGTAAGCGCGGCCTTTGACATCGCATAGGCCGTTACGCCCGGGAATGGGACGCGTTCGCCGAGCCCCGACCCAATCGAGATTATGCGCCCCCGAGCGGAGAGATGCGGAATGGCGGCCTTCGCGAATAGCACTGGTGCTCGCACGTTGACGTCCATCAGCTTCTGATACTCGGCCACATCGAGGTCGGCGATCAGACCGGAATGGCCGATCGCCGCGCTATTGACGAGAATATCAAGACCACCGAGCGCCGAGACGGCCTCGCTCACGGCGCGCGTGATCGCATCCGGGTCTGCGCTATCGGCCTGTATGGCGACCGCGCGACGTCCGACACCATGTATAGCTTGAGCAACCTCGTCAGCCTTTTCGGCGGCGTGCTGGTAGGTGAACGCGATGTCCGCGCCGCTTTCGGCCAGCGCCAGCGCGATCGCGGCTCCGATGCCTCGCGAAGCTCCCGTAACCAACGCACGTTTTCCATTCAGATCGATCATATATTTGTCCTTTTCTACCATTTTGACGCTGCCGGTGGCGCGAGTCCGTATGATGCAAGGCGCGAGCAGTGTGCAGCTCAGTCTCAGCTCGTCATGTTGTGTGAAAGCTATCGCCGCCCGTCACGTCCGCCTCGCGCAAGTGCACGATTGGCGTCGGCAATTTGGTTCGGAGCCTCGTCATCGCTTCGCATTTCCTTCCGTCCTTGAGATAGGTCAGCGACAAGGAAACGGCATTCCCGATACTACCTTACTCTTGCCTGATCCTACCAAGTGACTAACTAATGGGTATGTTTGATCTCGAGATTGCGACCCGCCGCCTGCTTGACGATATCGCACCCCATATTGCTCCGCGTGGCGCGCTTGTTGGGCAGGCAACACCTGTTCCACGCTTGACGCTATGGACGAGCACGAGTGTCACGCCCCCCACAGCGGCGGTATTTGAGCCTATGTTCTATGCCGTCGCGCGTGGCGCAAAAGTCCTGACGATGGGCGCCAACCGTTTCGAGATGTCGGCCGGCGACTGCGCTGCGTCATCCTTTGGGCTGCCCTATTCTCATCAGCTCATTGGCGCGACGCCGGATGCTCCGTATGTCGGCATCAGCCTCCATCTGGACGTCGATAGGCTCACAAGGGTCGTACTCGACATGCCTAAACATCAGGAGCGATGGACATGCGCGGTAGCGGCGGGCGATCTGGGTGGCGTGGTCGGCGAAGCGTTCACGCAACTCGTCGGCCTTGTGAACGCGCCTGACGACATAGGGGTGCTCGCGCCACTCTACGAAAGCGAACTCTATTATCGTCTCCTGCAAAGCGCGATGGGCGGTACGCTACGTCAGATCGTGGAGCGGAACGATCGTGTTCGGCAAATCAAGGCGGCCGCAGACTGGCTAGGCGCCCATAACGACGAACCAGTGATCATCCAGGAACTGGCAGCAAGCGCAGGCATGAGCGTGACTTCGTTTCATAGGCACTTCAAGGCTGTTACCGGATACAGCCCGCTCGCCTTTCAGCGTCAAATGCGCCTTCTCGAAGCTAGAAAGTTGCTTGTGGCTGGCAGCACCAATGTGGCGCGTGTTGCATTCGAGGTGGGCTATCAAAGCCCGGCCCAGTTCAGCCGAGAATACAAGAACATGTTCGGCAACTCACCGCTGATCGATCTGCAGCGCTGACCTGACCTGATGATGTTCAGCAGGAACAAATGCTGAGAAACCCGGGTCCTCGCGTGCAACGGGACGGTCGAGACACGTATTTCGCCGTCCGTCAGAAATCATTGCGCAAGGAGGTAGAGCTGTTTCTCTCGGTAGTCCCAGACAGTCTTGAAATTCCGCAGGAAGACAAAACCGAGTTCGAGTTCTGTATCTTCGGTGAGGATCAGCGTGCAATAGGCACCCCCTTCGTGGGGTGATCGGCGTGCAAAAAG
>NZ_LSJY01000190.1 GCF_001556865.1 Sphingobium sp. CCH11-B1
GGCGGCACCGGCAGTGGCAAGACCACGCTGGTCAATGCGCTGCTGGTGGAAGTCGCCAAGACCACCGACCGTATCGTCCTGATTGAGGACACGCGGGAGCTGCAATGCGCCGCGCCGAACCTCGTCGCCATGCGCACGAAGGATGGCGTCGTCTCGCTGTCCGATCTCGTCCGGTCCTCGCTGCGCCTGCGCCCTGATCGCATCCCGATCGGCGAGGTGCGCGGCGCCGAGGCGCTCGATCTCCTCAAAGCCTGGGGCACCGGCCATCCGGGCGGCATCGGCACGATCCACGCCGGAACCGCGCTCGGCGCGCTGCGCCGTATGGAGCAGCTCATTCAGGAGGCCGTCGTCACGGTCCCGCGCGCGCTGCTGGCCGAGACCATCGACCTGATCGC
>NZ_LSJY01000191.1 GCF_001556865.1 Sphingobium sp. CCH11-B1
GCGACATATCCTGACAGTCCAGCCCCAATCTGACTTCCGACGTCAATTTTCCGGACGCGCGTCACGCCGCCAATTCCTCGGGTTGAGGTTGCTGGGCGTGCATCCAGTCGGCTGCGGCTTGTGCCTTGCTGGCGGCGGTGAAGATGGCGCGAGGGTCGTCCTTCAGCACGCGCAACCACGATGCCACGTATGCGGCATGATCGGCGCGCGGATGGTGGGCGATCCCGAGGTCAGCGAGCACGAACGAAGCTGTCAGTTCGGCGCAGATCTCCTCGATCGCCAAGCTGTCGCGCTTGAACCTCTCGGCAAAATTGCGGTCGAGCCTGTGCTTTGCGCCCGTAGCGTGGCCGGCTTCGTGCAGAAGGGTGCCCATCTGCGCCGATGCATCCCGGAACGTCGAAAAGGCTGGCATGAAGATGTGATCGAGATCGATCCGGTAGTGCGCATCATAGGCGCCCTCGGTGATCGGGATCTTGAGGGCCGCGACGAAAGCTTCGGCGTGCTCGAACCGCTCGCTCTCGGGCAATACCGCGACAGGAGCGGGTTCATAGCCCTCGACCTGTGCGAGGTTGAACACGGTGAAGGCCCGGGCGAACATGCGGCCGGGGCCGGCTTCGCCGTCGTCATGATCATCGTCGGCGCGTGATGCGGTCTGCTTCCAGAACACGACGGTGGTTCCGCGTTCCCCCTTGCGGACCTGTGCGCCGAGCGCTGCCCACTGGCGATAGGTCCCCCAAAGACCACTGGAATAGCTGCTAGCTTCAGCGGCAATCCAGAGCGCCAGCACATTGACACCGCGATAGCGACGGCGGGAGGTGACGTTCTGCGGCCTCGTCGTGGCAGCGCCATCATGGTGCCAGGGCATGCGCCAGTCGCCTGCGCCTGCTTCGATGGCGGAGACAATCTCGGTGGTGATGCGCGAATAGACGTCAGCTCGCGGCGTCGCAGGGTGGGATCGGAACATGGCGGTCTCCACGTCGGGCGGAGGGAAACTCTCTTCCGCTCCTTCAGCCCGTCACCCGAAAACCAGCCTCCTCTTCCTCTCCCGCCATGCCGCTATGAGGTGTGGCGGCACCGGGCGCGATCTGCTCGAGGAGACGCTCGATCCTTGCCACCTCGGCCTGAAGCGTTACCCGCTGCGGTTCTGGAAGCCGCTTCTCGCGCAGCAAAAGCCGCGCCTCGTCAGCTCCGCGCTGCCAGGCCGGGCGATGCCGTTCGACAATACAGGCGTTGGGGCAGCGGACCGGCTCGCACATGGCGATCATTGGTCCGGTGGCACCCGGTTCCGAAATCCGGTTGAGGCAAAGGGCCGTTGCCGGATCAAAGAAGCAATCGGCCAGCGGGCCGACATGCAATGTCCGCGCGAGACTGCCGAGCATCGTGCGCAGGCGTGGCCGGTCGGCAATCATGGCGGGTAGCGGCGCCAACTCGTGGCCAACAGTATCGAGTGCGGCTCCGATCCTGTTCGCGGCAGGTCCGCCAAGACGCGCACCACCCTGCCGCTCGTCGAAGTAGACGAGGATATCGTCGATCTGCCCAAGCGCGCGTTGGGCTTCGATTTCTCCCCGAAATCCGGACCGGCTGCTGCCGGCATAGCCTTCGAACGCCGCAACGCTGGCGTGCTTGTACTGGATCATGCCGGCAATCGTCCCAAAGGGCCGGTTGGCGATGTGCCAGGCGATGGTCCGGCGAAACTGGCGAGTGGTCAGGCGCCAGGGCGCGCCATTGGGTCCGACAGGGATGATCGGTGCCTGCGCCGTTCCGAACCGGTCGTTGAGATGATCGCGATACCGGTTGAGTTGCCGGACGATCTCGGCAGAAATGTGCGTCTTGGTGTTGGCCCGAAGCGCGAGGACCGGCCACAAGGTCGTTGTTCCGCGCGCTTGCCCCGCCCGCGCGGAAAGCCGTTCGAGGACGGCGATGGCTTCGGCGACCGGCGCGATCGTGACCCACTCGGTCTCCTCGCCGCCCCCGCGCTTGCCCTTGTAGGCGGTGGACTTGATGCGATGCCGCAAGATCGCACCGTCTTCTGCTCTGGTGATGGACAGGCATCCCCGCTTCATCGCCTGGATCTCGCTATCTCGCATGCCTGAGAGATAGGCACAAACGACGTAGGCTGCCGACTGCAGCATGACCTCTTCGAGAGCCAGGACCTTGGCGTCGAAGCGGGTGCGCCAGGGCAGGCCGGTATCGGGATCGGCCGAAATGGGCGTATCCATCCCGCCGATCTCGGTGCCGAGTTCTGCAATGGCGGCGGCGATGAGGTCCGGCGCGCCGGTGGTGAGGCCAAGGTGCATGGCAGGTTCGGCCTGCGCATCGATGCCGGCATGGAGGTGAATCAGGTGGTAGTTGATCGGCGGCGTGACTTCGCCGCTTTGCGGATCTGTCCGCGTTGTGCCGTTGTGTGGGGTGGTCCAGATCGGAACCCCGCGCCGTTGTCGCCGCAAGGCGGCAATATAGGTGTTGAGGCGTTTGCGTTGCCGCGACCGTCGATCAGCATGATCAAGACCCGCCTCAGCGGCAACCAAACGGTCTCGCGTTGCTTCGAGGCGATCGAGTTCCGCCCGCGCGGCGAGGATGTCATCTGCATAGCAGGTCACGTAGCGCAGCGACCAGGCGAGCAGCGGGGTGATGATCGGTTCCGGAATGCGCGGCGTCCGGTTCTCTCCGGCGATATGCTTTGCTCCCGCCACCGAAAACGGGCTGCGCCCGGGCCATGGCTCAAAGGACAGGCACGCAGTCGGCAGATGGTGCCGCAACTCATGCAGGTCGAAGATTATCCGCAGCAGCGCTGCCGCCGCAACCGGACGCTGTCCGGCAAGGCGCAAAGAGCAGGCGTAGCGATCGGCCAAGGCCTGATCGACCCGGCCGAGATCGAAACGACCCAGCTGAGCCTTTACGAAGTCGAAAAAGCGCAAGGTCCGGTTGGCCTCGCCGCGCACTCCCGCCGGCTCAAGCCGAGAACGGTGCCCGGGCAAATCGACATTGAGCCGCGCATGGAGAATCTGGCGCAGGGCATCGGCGATGGATGGGTCGTCGATGCCGTCAAAATGTACCGTGACATGGCAGCGCCGGGCATTGTCGCGAAACACGCTGGGAGCCAGATCCCAGACCGGATCGCCGTATCGCGAGATATGCGCGCGATCGAAGCCGGGGCGCAGCGGTGCGGACAGGAGCACCGGGAGGGCATCACGTTCATCGCAGCCCTCCGCCAGAACCTGGAGGGCGGTCATGCGCGGGCCTCGGGCGGCAGATAAACCGTGGGAGGCTCGGCCGTGACCTGCGCCCGGGCCCTTGCCACCACGTCGTCGCCGAAGGCGGGCAGTATCTGCTGAACGATGCGGTCACGGGCATGGCCGAACTTGGCTGCCCAATCGGCCGCGCTCAGGCCGGCTCGCTGATCATCGACGAAGGAGAGGAACGCGAGGATGGCGGGAAGCTTGCGCGCGGTGATGACCGCGTTGCGACAATCTAGGCACCCCCAGAACGGCGTGGGACACGCGGTACCGGCAGATGTAAAGGGACTGGAATAGAAGTTGCCGCAGCTGGCAAGCCAGACGTCCTGTTCGCCGTCGAGAAGTGCGCGCGAGACGCCTTCATCATCCGGAGTGGGGCTCGCCAACTCGCCGCGCAGTCGCTCTTCCTCTGGAGGAAGAAGGATCCTTGGCCCGGCCAGCGCTTCTTCAAGGGCATCCGCCACGGTCTGCTCGTGCAGCGGTCTGAGGGCCGGAATATCGGCGTAGTGCCGTGCCGCGATCTGGACGGTATGGCCGACGGCGAAGCGGGCCATGTGCCCTTCGGTCTTGAGGTACCACAAGGCCTTGTGTGTCTTGCGTAGCTGCGAGAGGCGCAGGAATAGCGGTCGACCGGCGTCATCGACAATGCCGTGACGCTGCGTCCAGGCGTCGATCGTCATGCGCGGATGGCGGATACCAGCGGTGATCTCGTTGGTCTGATAATAGACCCAAAGGTTGTCGCTGGAATTATGCACCCTGGCCTTGGCGGAGAGTGCGATGATCCGCCGGATCAGGCCGCCCGGTGTCGATGAGCCGCCATCACGGACCCGGATGGTCTTGTGCTCGGCACCGTGGGCGCGAAGCTTGGTATAGGCGACATCGACGGTACCGCCCGAAGCATTGCGCAAACAATCGATCGTGAGCGACTTGCAACACTCCAGCTCGAGCCCCGTCTCCAGCGAGAGCAGAACGAGAAGCGGCACGACGTCGTGTGCGGTAAGGTAGTGGGCAGCGTGGAGGCTCAGGTTGAACCTTGCGCCGCTCAGTTCGCGAATCCACCGCAGCTTATACAGGCTCTGATATGCGGGGTCACGGTAGTGCAGCACGCCGCGCGCGTCGATGGCAGCGTGGGCTTGGCGGTAAGCGGCTTCTATCTCCGGCACCTCGTCGAAACGCGACCCTGACCGCAGGCGCGCCTCGATCGCAACAAGATCGGCGCGTGCCGCATCGCGGAGCTGGCGAGCGACGAACGGACTGTAGGCATCGCGTGGACGGGGGCGAACGTGGGGGTGTGAGCTGACGAAGCGCAGCCGTTCCCGCAAACCAGGATCAATAAGCTCGGGGCTATCGGCCGCAATGCGGCGAAGGACGGAGACGACCTTGGCGACATAGGTCGGCGCGTGCCCGCGCGACTTGCCCTGCGCGGCGAGCCATCGCTCGAACCCGTCGATATGGTAGGCACGAAGATCTGCGGGGCCGTTGATCCGGTCACCTGTCCCGGCAAGATAGGCAAAGAAGCTCGGCAACTGCGTCACGTATGTCTTGATCGACGAACGCACCAGGATGGGGCCGCGTGGGGCAACCAGCATGAACAGGCCGCGGGCAAAGGCAAGAGCCAGGCCACGGGGCTGCAAGCCGGTGAAATCCACGAGCAACTCGCCGCCGTATGGCGGATCGATCACGAAGCGCAGCGTGCTGATCCGCGACCATGGATCGGCCTCGGGCGCAGTCGCGGCGGCCTCGAAACTGACCTTGCGCCCTTTGCGTGGAGCAGCGGTCATGATGGAAGATAGCCCGGTACGAGTGCCAACAGCTCTTCGACCGCCGCATCGACAGTATCGGCACGCGTGGCAAGGTGATCGAGATAGATCGAGGTCGTGGCGAGGCTTGAATGGCCGAGCAATCGCTGGACCTGCTGCAGCGGATCGCCGACCAACTGGCGATAGCCTTCCATGGCGCCGACTGGTGCCGCAGCCTCGGCAAGGCGGCGCTGGATCAGCATGGCCAGCATGTGAACCGCGAACGAATGCCTGAGCTGATGGGGGCTGACCCGGACCGGGATGCCGGCATCCGTGCAGCGGCGGCTCGCCCGCGCGAAGATCGCCTCCCACGAGTTAGGGAGCACCGGATGCCCGACCTCCGTCAGCCAGAGCACCGCCGCTTCGCAGGGCGTTCCATCGTCGGCGCAAATAACAAGCCTTGCGCGTTCATCCGGTGTGACGACCTCCATGTCCATTGTGCCACCGCCAACGAGATGCAATGCGCTCGGCCCGAATGAGGGGCGGTGGATGAAGATCGGGCGGTCGATGGCTTCCCAGCCACGGCGTCTTGCGAACTTGGCGACGGCTTCGGCTCGCTCAACGGCGATATAGGCGTCAAACACCGGTAACAAACGGCGCGGCAGCAACATGCCACGCCCCCTGTCCCCCTTGGTGAGCGCCGCCGGAAGTTCTACCCGCCGCTGCAGTTCCGCGCGGGCGCCGCCAACCGGAATGTCGGCGGCGAGCAGAAAGGATGCCTCTTCGAGGCGCAGGCCGGTGGTGACCAGCAGATCGGCGAACAGCGCATTGCGCGCGCCATTGCGGTCACGTGCTCCAGGACGCTCGGTTCCCTCTACGGTCAGGCCGCGCAGGCCGACCTCGCGGAAGGCGCGGTAATCGGTGAGATCGATGAAGCGAACATCGGACCGACGGGCCGCGCGTTCATAGGCGTCGTTGCGGCCCGTGACGGCCGCGCGACGCCCTCCGTGCGAACTTCGCCAGACCTGACGGTGGGTAAATGGCGTGCGCTCGATCAGGCCTTCCCGCTCGGCCCATCGATAAAGCTTGTCGAGCGAGGCAATCGCCCGGTTCCACGTCGACGCCGAAACCCGGAACTCAGCGTCACTACGCCGACGTGCCCGATGATACGCACCGACATCATCGGTATCGGCTTGCCAGACAGACTTGCCGCGCGCGGAGGCGAGGAAGCGAACCCAGACCAGGACATCATAACCGTGGGCGCGCAGCGAATGGCGCGAACGCGCCCCGTTCAACGGCAGATCGAGGAAGTAACGGTCGAGATCTGGATCGTAGATCTCTCCACCTTGCAGGATCAACGGGATGTAGGTGTCCAGGCCAACCGCCGCCCGGCGTTCCTGAATGACGATCGACGTGTCTGAAGTATCCACAGCTTGCCAGTCCCTCCCCCGGACCCCCTCCCGAATCCAGATCGCACACGTTGCGCGCCTGCGGGACGGTGGCCATCAGGCCGGACTACGCCAGCTTATGGATAGCGCTTCATCCGGCCTGATGCCCCCCTGCGTTGTGCCAAGAACATACCGTTCAATGGTGCGTCAGGCACGGTGCAGACTGTCCAGATAA
>NZ_LSJY01000192.1 GCF_001556865.1 Sphingobium sp. CCH11-B1
CGTACTGGTTGAGCCGAAGTGGGCGGGGCGGATGACGCCGGAAGATTATCGTGGTCTCACGCCGTTGATCTACAGTCATGTGAACCCTTATGGCCGCTTCGACCTCGACCTGAACGACCGGATTGATTTTGGACGGCTTGCAGCGTGAGGCGGCTGATCGGCCTATAACATTTGGGTACACCCCAGAGTGATAGGGCCGAGTGACACCATTCGTCTGTCACAAAAGGGTGGGTTTGCGCTCAATGTGACGATACACTGCAAGAGCCACCCTAATGTGACGGATTTTGCACTTGGCTCGTATCGGATATGCCCGCGTCAGCACCACGGACCAGGATCTGGATATCCAGATTGGCCGCCTCAAGAATGCAGGTTGCGAAATTATCCGTTCCGAGACCGGATCGGGGGCCTCGCGGAGCGGGCGCACGGAACTGGAAACGATCATGCAGTTTATGCACACCGGCGACGAGCTGGTCGTGCTGCGGCTCGACCGGCTCGGCCGCTCCACGCGCGATGTCCTGAACCTGGTGCATGAGCTTGATGAAAAGGGAGCTTCGCTGCGCATCCTTGAGCCAGAGGTGACGACGGCGGGCGACATGGGGCGAATGGTCATCACCATACTCGGCATGGTCGCCGATATGGAGCTGAAGTTCATCAAGGATCGTCAGCGCGCCGGGATCGAAGCGGCGCGCGCCGAAGGCGTTTACAAAGGCCGGAAGAAGAACGTCGATGACGATGAAATCCGCCGTCGCCTTGCCGCCGGCGCCAGCAAGGCCCGCGTTGCCCGCGACCTGAAGGTCTCACGAATGACCGTCTATCGGGCGCTCGACATTATTCCGTCAAAGACCAAACTGCCGGAAAAGCCGCCCACTGCCAGCATCGCCCTGCATCTGATTATCGAGAACTTCAACAAGCGTGGAAGAGGTAGAAAACCCGCTCGGGAGCGGATTGAGGCGATGCTGGAACGCGACTACGCCATGGTAAAAAACGGCAATTGTGATTACAAACTGACCGTCGCCTATGACCCCGATCCGGATGGCATTTCCCTTGATGAGGAAATCCAAAGCCTCCTCTCCGAGATGTTCAACATCGCAGAGAGCTACAATTGCTCCATGGAAGCCGATATCTACGAGGTCGGTGGTCAGCAACGGTCCTGGTAGAATCAATCAAGCGTTCAGTGTTCGTTCTTCAACCTGGCCAAAATCGCAGCTTCGGGCCGACTGGGCC
>NZ_LSJY01000193.1 GCF_001556865.1 Sphingobium sp. CCH11-B1
CTTTTTGCACGCCGATCACCCCACGAAGGGGGTGCCTATTGCACGCTGATCCTCATTGCGGACGCCCGATCGCGACCTTTGAGCATCAGCATAGAACCGCCATGCAGTTTCTCGAAAACCCGCAGAAACTATGGCTTTCTGAGCATATCGACGACAAGCGAGCAGCGATAAAACTGACTTTTGCAGAGAGGCTCATTTACGAGCGCGGAAGGGGCTATAGAACCACCCTAACCACTTCTCCTTTCAGAGTTATTTCAAACTTTGATGTAGAGAAGTGTGGAATGGTGCGGGTGGTCGGAATCGAACCGACACTCCTTTCGGAACCGGATTTTGAGTTTCGGATTCGGTGCTACGACGGTCTGCGCCAGGACACGCTGGAGTTGGAATATCACTTCTTTATCATATACTTATCCAGCATTATGCTTGTCCCGGCTGTGACCTAGTACGACCTGCTTCACTTCCCCGTGGCTCCTATGTGGCTCCTGGAAAATGGGCAGTCCGGAGACCGAAATGCCCACGCTAAAACTCACCAAGACCGCCATCGAAAGCGCACGGCCCGAAAAATCAGACTATGAGCTTCGCGACAGCGTCGTTCCCGGTTTCCTATGCAAGGTAACGCCCAGCGGCCGCAAGGTCTTCATGCTTTCCTACCGCACTGTGGGCGGCAATCGCCGCAAGCCTGCGATCGGCCAGTTCGGGGAATTGACGGTCGAGCAGGCCCGGACGCTTGCCCAGGAATGGCAAGCTCGGGTCCGCGCCGGCGGTGATCCATCGCTGGACAAGACGCGCGCCCGCACCAACCCCACCATCAGGGAATTTTGCAATCAGTTCATCGAGCAGCACTCGATCCCGCACAACAAGCCGAGCACTGTTGATCGGAACCGACAGAACATCAAGAATCACATCATCCCGGCACTCGGGAAGATCAAGGTCGCCGACCTGACGCGTCCAGACGTATCCGCGCTAATGCTGCAGTTGGCTCACACCCCCGGCGCCGCCAACACCACTCTCGCTTGTCTCAAGAAGATGTTCAATTGTGCCGAGCTATGGGGCTATCGATCCGATGGCACGAATCCCTGCCGCCTCATCCCCCGCTATCCTGAGCGGAAGCGAACACGGCTCATCAAGAACCGCGAGTTGGAGAAGCTGTTCTCCTACCTTGACCGGGCCGACGCAGAGGGACTGGAGCATCCTTCCTTCACCTTTGGCATCCGGCTTCAGTTCGCCTTCGCCGCCCGAATGTCCGAGATCATCACTATGCGCTGGGATTGGATCGATCTCGACGAACGCCGAGTCGTGTGGCCTGACAGCAAGACCGGAGGCATTTCAAAGCCGCTAACCGAAGAGGCGCTCGAACTCCTGGCGCGCATTCCACGGCGTGAAGGATCTCCATTCGTATGCCCCGCAATCCACCGTTCTGACCGATATCTCAGCAATCACAGCTATTGGTCGGCGTGGAAGCGAATCATCGAAGCAGCCGGTCTCACCCATGTCGGAACTCACGGCATCCGCCATCGAGCGGCCACTGATATTGCGAACTCGGGGGTTCCTCTTCGGGTGGGAATGGCACTGACGGCCCACAAGACGGTCACAACCTTCATGCGATACGTCCACATCGAAGATGATCAAGTCCGGCAGGCTGCGGAAAAGGTCTCGCGTCGCCGTGCCGCTATCATCGCCGGTGGCAGTTCCACAAAGTCACCGACAATCGATGCGGAGGACCTCGTTGCCGGCGGCACACTCGAAACTGCTGCTCAAAAGGAGATGCGCTATCATGGCTGACGGACCTGATCGCCGCTACCTTACGTCCGATCAACTTAGCGGTGCAATCCACCTCAATGACGTAAAGCCGCTTCGCCTCGTCACGCCTACCATCGCTGCCAAATATCTGACGATCACCCGGCACTCGCTTGCCTGCTATCGAAACCTGGGCGGCGGCCCGGCCTATTACAAATTCGGCCGCTGGATACGATATTCGGTCGATGATCTCGATGAATGGGCCAATTTCCAGCGGCAGCCGGGTGGCTCGATGCCTCGGAAAGTGAGGTCCGCCAAAAGTTCGGGTTGAGGAACCCTAATCGAAGACAGCGAGGCCATATCGTTCGCGCAGCTTCGTCGCGACGGAGCTAGCATAACGATGCTGCCGCCAAGCCGTAGGGCTGTGATAGACACCTACGGCTTTCCAATAGTCGCCTGTGGTACGCAAGGCCGCGAGGAACAGCCATCGCGCGGCCTGCACATTGAAGCAGGGATCGTTGATCAACCAGTACCGGACGGAACGTTCCGACCGGCCAGTCAACGCCGCAAACTTCGGAACCCAGGAGCTGTTGACCTGAAGTGGGCCGAGGTCATGAGTGCCATTCGTATTGAACACCTCCGCGCCGATCCATCCAGCTTCCTGATCGCGCAGTCCCCAGAGTGTTTTTTCAAGCCATGATTTTCCCGCCGATGCGGATTGAATGCATCGAGCGATCTCACGTTCTGCGGGGGCAGATCTGATCGGACCAGTCGCCGCTGCGGCTGAACCGGAAAGGAGGAAGATGCCTGCGATGACTGCCGGCAACGCATAGAAGCCCGACCGCCAGCGAGGGCGAAAAATGGGGGGGCTCATATGCGCTTTCCCCTGACAAAGACGGGTTCACCGCGGATTAGAGCAAGAAGCTGATCTCCCGATATGATCTGGATGTGAGGATAGCGATTGAGCAGCGTTCTAGTCGATAGTCCGGTTCGGCCGGTGTGAATGAACAGGCCCGGTATGTGCTTCACCGCACATAGCTGTGCGAACGCTTCAACATGTTCTGGCCGTATCGTATCTGCGTAGCGCTTGGCTTGGATAAGCCAGACCTCACCGCAGATCCTTATCCTTCCATCAACACCACCATCACCGGTGTATCGCCGGTTTCGGGTCACTTTGATCGCGCGCCGCTCAAGACATTCCAGCAGCAGTTCCTCGAAAGCCAAGGGATCCATGCGGCGCAACCGGGCAAAAGCCATCCCCGCCGGCTGAGAACGATCGCGACCTTGCAATTGGCGGCACATGGTCCGTGCCTGTCGACGCCTCCATCGATGTGTCAGCGGAGCGCGGGAACCACGAAGGAACCAGGCAAGGAGCACAATCGCGACAACGACAAAGCATAAGCCAATTTCAACGATCATGACCGCCTCCGTGGTCTTGGGAAGGAGCGTGGGCAGGTTCGGGAGCCTGCGGCGACGGCGACTGTGGCTGGTGCCCATCGGCCCGTCCGATTTCGTGATCCCCACCACCACGAGCGCGCTCCAGGAGGGTTGTGAGCCACTGATCCAACGATCGGGCTGCCGCCTGCGCTCGGGCCGCGAAATAAGCGGCCAGACTGTCCGGCTGCAGCTTCGCTCGTTCCTCTTGCGCCGCGCGCTGACGATCCTTGTGTGCCTCACGTTCCGCACGTTGCTCATCGCGAAGACGATCCCAGCGGTCACCATGCTGGGCGCTCCGCCCCTTGACGCTGTCGCGTTCGATCCGACCTAGCCCCTGAAGCGAGGACGTCTTCTCACCTGACCGCAGCTTAAGCTTATCGACCAGCTTTTCCCGGTTCTCGGTCCAAAGTCTGGCTCCGAACCGGGCGCGTGTGATGGCGGTGTAATAGTTTTGGCCGGTAACCAACGGCGAGTTCACGGGGGCCAGGACATAAACGCGATCGTAGGTTTTCGACTGCGCAGAGTAGACGGTCTCCCCATAGCCGTGGTCCCAGTTTCTGTGCTGGGAGAGATCAATTTCCTGAACCCTGTTACCACGGTCCCATCTTACCGTGGCGATTTGGCCTTCGAGTTTTTCAACCGTGCCGCGCTCGGCGTTCTTAAGTTCCAGCTCCTTGTTGACGAGACGCCACTGGATGCGGTCGCCGGCCGCAAGTGTGCGGTCTTCTTCCCTGAACACGTTGATCTGCGACGCCCGCCCGAGACGCGGATCCCACTGGATGGTCCTGCCATGCTCGTCGACCAGATTGACCGTCTGGCGGCCGCGAGCATCGCGACCTGTTCCAATCACCCGATATTCGGCATCGCGAGCGATACCGAGCCCAACATTATCCCGGGAGAAGGTCACCACCTGGCCGCGGGAGTAGAAGCGCGCGAAGTGCTTTTCCTGGTCGGTCATGCCCGAGGGCGACAGGATCGACAGCCGGGCCTCTTCGGCGGCAAGCGCGCCTTCCGTCTTGAGCGCCTCCCGGATCCTGGTGTTGACGATCAGGCGGGTGGTGTTCTCGAGAACGAGGATATTGGTCTTCGCGCGTTGTTCGGGACTGAGCCTCGTCCAGTCAGCCACCAGCGCCTTGGCCAGGTCCTCGCTGTCCGCACCGCTGGTAACCGCATCCAGCGCCTTGAGCGAACCATCGTAATTCTGGAGGCGCGCCAGCCGGACGGCTTGCATGATGCCGTCATTCTCCTGGCGGACGGGGTCCTTGAGTTCGGCCTTCGGCATGCCGAGCCGCATCATCAGCCAGAAGGGCTTGCCCTGTTCGATCGCACCCGTCTGGCGGGTATCGCCGAGTAGGATCAGGCGGGCACCCGTGGTGCGGCTGATCTCCAGCAGCCGGATCGCCTGACGGTTGCCAAGCTGGCCGGCCTCGTCGACCACCAGGACATGGCTGTCATCGAGTTTCGCTCCGCCGGTGGCAAGCAGGCTCGCCACCGTGCGCGATTCGATATTAGCCTTTTGCCCCAGTTCGCCTGCAGCAGATGAGGTCGGAGCAAGGGCGATCAGCGTTGCCCCCTCCCGCACAGCCTCGCGTAGCGCACCGATGATCGTCGACTTGCCCGATCCCGCAACGCCATGCACGGCGACCACCCGATGATCAGAGGTGCCGATATGGAGGAGCGCCGTCCTCTGCTCGGGTTTAAGATCGCGAGCGATCCCCGCGTCACGCAAAGCTTCAACCGACGCCAACGGTCGGGCGTCGTTGAGCGCAAGCGCCAGTTGGTCGGATAGAGCGATTTCGAGGCGCGCCGTCTTACGTGTCGTGCGACCGCGAGTGTGGACCTCGTCGCCGGTGCGGTGCCGCGTTTCGAGGAGCTTGGCCCGTTCCTGATGCTCCTCCACAACGGGCCGCACATCGGAAAGGCGGACCTCGCCGACATGCGAGGCCAGAGCCGTCTGCAACAGCCGCCCGAGATTGTTGACCGCTTCTTTGCCTTCCGATTGGCGGATACCGAACAGCATCGCCCGCGCGGCGGTCGGACCATCGACCTCGATGGGCCGTTCACCGATTTTCTCGGCATCGGCACGCGTGTCCTTCACTGCCTCGGCATGTTGACCGAGCCGCCCGTCCCACCGTTGGTGAAGCTCCTCCAGCGAGACCTTCTGCTTCGGTCCACGGGTGGCATAGAAAGCCTTCTGCCGCTCCGCCTGCCCAGTAAGCCCATGCTCCCTGGCATGTGCCTCGATCTGTTCGGCTCGTTGCGACATGTCAGTGATCAGGTCCCTGGGGACGCCCCTGATCTCGAACAGGCCCCGACGTGGGTCGAACTCGACATCGTAGCCGCGCTCCCGGAGGAGATGTGCCAGTTCGTTCCGATAAACCTGCCCAGCCGTCATCTGCTCGGCGAACATCGCGCGCGTTTCGAGGCTGACCTTCTTTGCACCATCCCGCTCGTCGGTGATGTTCATGACCACGACGTGGGTGTGGAGATGCGGGTCGAGTTCCCTGGAGGCATGCTCGGTGAAGCGCGCCCAGATCAGCCGCCCCGTCGTCTTCTCGGTCACCTCGCCGTCGACGCGATGCCGCATGAGGGCGTGTTCTTCGAGATACGAAAGCGCCACCGTGACGGCCTGCTCGTGCGCTTCCACGATCCTGTCGTCACCCGCGACCAGCGCCATGATGGAGACCGACTTTGGAGCATTGACCGCAAAGTCCCAGCCCGGATGATGCTGGATCTCTCCGTCCTTCCGGCGACGGCCCAGTTGCTGGTCACCGACCTTGCCCGCGAGCAGTTCCTTGAAGACGGCAGGATCGACATCGCCTTCCAGGCCGAGCTCGGCGGCGATCTTGCCACCCCATTCGGAATGCTCTTCGGAGCCCTTGGTGTAGTAATCGCCGACCGTGTAATAGCGGGCGATGTTGGCGGGTTTGCCCTTAAGGCGGATCGGGTTGATCATGCCGGCCTCGCCGTGTTGCGGGCGCCGTCATGACGGCCGTGCTGGCTCAGGCGGAAACCGGCTGGCTTACCGAACAATTCGAGTGGAGGTGGCGGGTCGATCGGTCTCCCTTCCTGAGCGGCGTCGGCCGGCTCATCATTGGTGGGCGGCATCGACGGATCCGGTCCCTCGGCGGGCGGCACGAGCGGCAACTCCTCTTCGGGATCAGCTCGGGTAGCGCGTCGCTTTTTTGCGGTGGTTGTTTTCGGCTTGGCCGGTGGTGTCTCAGCCGCGGGTGCCGGGGGCTCGAACGCGACCGGAACCTCCATGCGCGCGGGAGCGGTGCCCCGCTCCTCGAACGCTTCGCCGATGGAGGCGACCTTATTATAACTGTCCTCGAACCGGACCACCGGCAGGCTACGACCGAACCGCAGATAGCCCATGAGGTTTGGCAGATTGGTGACCTCGGTGTGCATCACCAAAGGCCGCGTCACCTGCATGCGCGAAAGGTTCACACCATCGCGCATGTCGTTCACCCCGTAGGACATGCCTTCATTGGCCTCGACCTGCTCGACCTGTCCCAGGTTCTCGCTGACATGCTTCGCCGTGGGGGTGTCGTTGGCGCGCAAAGCCACCCAGGTTGAGCAATAACCCGTGACCGCTGCGGCATCCTGAATGCCGTAGGTCGCCTCCAGCTGCGGATAGCTTTGGAAGCCCAAGATACCGCAGCCTCCATACTTCCGCGCGCGGGCCAGAAAGTCTCCGAGCGATGGTAGGCGCTGGAGGGTCGGCAACTCGTCGATGACGCAATAGAGGCGCCGATTGCGATCAGGCGTCATGCTCATGATCGCGCTGATCGCGATATCAAGCCACACCGTGATCAGGGGGCGGAGCGAGGGAAGTTGATCTGCCTTGACGGTGATGAAGAGCCAGCTGTCGTCCTTCTCGTTGGCGACCCAGTCGCGGATCGAGAAGCCATCGGCGGTGTCGTCGAGATAGGAAAAGCTGCGCATCACAGAGGCGAGCTCGGCCTGGATGCCGGCGCTGGTGCGCTCGCCCTCGGTCGAGATGAACGCCGCCGCATCGGTACCGGCGGCGAAGGCGGCGAGATCCTTCAGTTTGGAACGCAGCAGCGTATCGAGCAGGATCGAGACGAGGGTGCGTTCCTGCCGCGCGAGCTTCCTCATTACGGCAACAAGCGTGCCGCGCGCGGCCTTCGCCCAGAAGGGATCGCCGGTTTTGTCGGGGATCGTGGATTCGGCGATCTGATCGTAATGATAGTCGCGCGGCACATCGACCCAGGGCGACCAGCAATCCGCCCGCGCATCGAGGGGGTTAAGCAGGATGTCGATCCCGGGCCGGTAGAATTTCTCGACGAAGGTTCCAGCCGTGTCATAGACGATGGCGCGTCGTTTCCGCTTCCGGATGCCGTCGAGCATCTTGACGATGATGTTGGTCTTGCCGGTACCTGGGGCGCCGCAGAGCAGGATATGTTCGGGTTCGAAGGCGTCGGGCACATTGACCCCGCCGATTTCGAAGCTGCCCTTGGCATGACGCCACAGCGCCCGGCGTACCTGCCGCACTGTGCCGAACCTGGCCCCGCGCAGGAACTGGTTGGAGCCGAGCCCCTTGCCCGTCCGGGTGAAGTAGAACCAGGCCCACCCCAACATGGCGAGAGCGAACGCACCTGCGAGGAGCGCGCCATGGAGGAGATAGGTCTCGAATGCGGCGAGCGTCTTATGCGCTACACCCGAACTGATGAGCGCCTTGGGCGTGGTCCAATATTGCTGGCCTGCCGGTGTCTTGAACAGGATCGGCGTCGCGTTGCCGGGCAGCGTATCGCCCATGAAATAGGCTTGCGTGATCTTGAGCATCACGAAGCGTTCGTATTCGGAAGACTTTTCGAGCGCGTACCAGACGATGCCGCCGATCCAGATCACCAGCCCTGCGATGGAGGTCTGGTAGAAGACCTGGGTGGTCATGCGGACATTGTGGACGATGGCCTGGCCGCCCCGCGTCCAGGAGCCAAGTGTGTCATGGCGAAAGATGCTCACGGCCGGTCCTGCTCGGGATCGAGCAGCCCCCTCTCACGGAGGAGGCGGCGCGCTTCACCCAGTCCCTTTTGGAGGATATCGGGCGAACGCTCGCCCACCGAGGTGGCGAGAATGGCGAAGGCCTGAATGACCGTCGCATGGAGCTCGTCAAAACGGGCGTGATAGCCCGAAGGATCACTGCCTTCGAAGCGTTCGAGGATATCGCGACAATAGGTCGCTGCGCCGAGTCCGGCATTGCGTGCCTGGACAGAAAGGCGCGCATAGAGGTCATCGTCTATGCGGATTGTGATGCGTGCCAAGCGGCGGACTCCTTGTCCGACACGCCAGCAACGTGGTGAAGCGCAGCTCTTATAACCGAATTACGACCTGTTCTCAACAATTTATCAAAACTGCCGGTGGCAGCCACTAAGTGCCAAGACAGATCAATCGCTTAGGGTCTGGAACGACAGGGCGTGGCTGCCGGCGGCAGCCGATCAGTGCCAGATCGACAGCCGCTCTGTGCCGACGAAAAGTGGCGGAAATCCGCGCGATTCGCGCCCGCAGCACCCGTGCGTGGGGTGCATTACACTCGCCTTCGGCGTGCGTCCCTCCTCCGCAGCGCGCTTGCCCGCTGCGCCTGCTCGATTCCGGTCGGGGCGGGTCTCCCCCAACAGGGGAAAGCGTCCTGCCAATCGTGTTCCGATGGTGGGTAAGGCATTGCATGGTGCTGGTCCTTGATGGATAGTCGGTGCTGGCGGGCAGACCTCCTTGAGCAAGGAGTCTAAGAATGCCCAAGATGACGGAGCGCGAGCGGCTCGCGAAGATCGAGGCCGATCAGCACAATCTCGCGCGGGAAGCTGAGACGGTACGGCGCAGCTTGCGCGCGCATTATGGAAAGCTGGTGACGGAATTGCCGGTCGAACGGCTGAGCGAGCGCGAGTTTCGCGATGTGATCGGCCAGGCGATCCGGGTTGGCGGTAGCGCTGCGATTTCCGCGCTCAAGGGACTGACGGCACAGGGCGTCCAGGTGGAACCGTCTGCGGGGGCGGCTCGCAAGCGCGCGGTTGTTCCCCCGGCTGGCGGGGATGATGCCGCAAAGGCTGTGCATCCTTAGCGGAAGGGGGAGTGACGTTGGCGGGCGGTACGCCCGGCAAAAGGAACGGCGCGGGGGAAACAGTTCGGGTTTCCCTCGCTCGTGCCAAAGGCACGACTTGGGGCCGGGAGCGGTTTCCCGCCCCGGCCCTTCTCTTGATTTGTCGTGCGATCAGGCCGCTATGACGCGGCGCTTCTTCTTGATCGGCACGGCGGGTTCCTGATCCGCCCGCATGAAAACATGGGTGGGGACACGGTGCCCCTGTTGCGGGTTGAACAGGTCGTACAGGCTCGACTGGATGCCCGATCCTTCGCACAAAAGCGCCTCGACCGGCATAAGCTCGGCGATGTTGCGATTGCGCCTGAAGGCTTTTCCGTTGCCGCGCCCATAGAGACCGAAGGCGATGCAGATAACGCCGCGCTGTGCGGCCCATGCGGCGGCGGCTGCATCCACGCCAAGGCGCTGCCCGGTGGTGACAAGCACCATGTGCGGAATGCGCGCCCTGATCTGGTCGAGCCGCCCCCAGATGATGCGCCAATCGTGCCAGTCCTGCGGGCCGGAAACGACCACGACCGGGCCTTGCGGGTCGTAGCGATCGCGCCGCCGTTCGGACCTTGCGCGCAGGAAGTCGAGCGCCGAAATCTGGCTGGCGGTGGTGACGTGGGACGCACGCGATCCCTTGGCGGGCGACCATGGGCGACCGGCATAGGCGCGATACATCGCCGCTGCATAGTCGCGCATGGCTTCCATGGCGGCGCGCTGTTCGGCGACCGACTGGCATTCAAGCTGGGTGTCTTCCAGTTCCTTGTTGAACACCTCGCCCGGTTCCAGACGGCGGGCCATGTCGCGGATGGTATCGGCCAGCCTGTCCTCGCGGCCTTCGAGTTTGTTCGCCACGAAATGAAAGCTGTTGACGAAGCCCCATGCGAGTTCGGGGGCGAGCGGGTCCAGCCGTGTATCGCCTAGCAGGTCGAAAATCGCGGCGATGATGCCGCCGCATTCCGCCTGTGCGGCGAGGGGATCGGGCATGAGAAATTCGCCCGGTTCCTCGTCCGGTTCGATGATGCTGAGGGGCAAGGGATCGCCGAAGGACGCCACGAAATCGGGGGTGGCGGTAAGTTCGGCATAGAGTTCCGGCAGGTCGGCAAAGCTGCTAACGCTGCGCGAGGCCGTTGGCTTGCTCATGGGATGCACTCCTTGTGACGGGATGACGGTTCAGGACCGGGGAAGCGTTCCAGCGCTCCCCCGGCCCGCCTTGGTTAGCCCTTAGAAGGGCACCTCATCGTCAAGGCTGCGCCCGCCGCCGGTATATCCGCCGTCCGGTCCTGCGGTGCTCCCGCCGGAGAAACCGCCGCCCGACCGTCCGCCGAAACCGCCAGCCCCGGCACCTTGGCGCTGACCGCTGCTCGACCGTCCACCAAAGCCGCCGCCCTGTGCCTCGCGTTCGCGTTCGCGCCGCCACTGGACGTCAAAGCCGTTGGTCTCGTCCCCGAAGAGGGCGATGGGGAGCGGTTCGCGGAAGCTGGGATCGTCGATCATGCCGGACAGGAACACCTCGTCATTGGAGCGCATCTTGCGTTCCCAGACGACCCCGATCTGGATTTCGTCGCCAGCGCGGTTCGTCTCGTAAATCTCATAGACGGGGGCGCTGTCGCTCTGTCGATCTTCGACGCGGCGCATGATGAGATAGGGAAAACGCATTTCGCGGGTGGCGATCTTGCCAATGATGTCGCTGGCGCGTTCGTCGAATTTGAAGCTACCGATCTTCATGACTTCATCCTTTCTCTGTGTCGTGGTCCGTTTCTCTTTCCCGGCCACAACTGAACTCTACTCCCTCCCCTCCATGACTTCCATGTGATTGATTTCTTGACAGAAATCCATCGTACTTGGTGAGCCCGAGCATCGAACGGCCGCGCCAGCGGCCAACAAAAAACGAAGACGCACCGGCCGCGGAGCGGCTGGTTCTGTTTGAATGGAACGGGAGCGTGGGCCGGCTGACAAGTCATCGCACCCGGAGCCGCCCTCGCAGGTCCGAAGGCGCAGGGCCGGGTCGGGGATGCAACAGGCACGGGAGCCTAGCGGAGCTTGCTGAAATGGGGCCGGCGCTTCTGTTGAAAACAGACAAACGTCGCCGGCCCCATTTCAGCTAGCGCAGCTTGGCGACGCAACTCGTTGCATCCCCGACCCGGTTCTGCAACGCGCGGATCCTGCGAGGCGGCGAAGGGGGTGATGGCTTGTCTGCTGGCTCCACGATCCGCATCGCGCGACTAGCGCGATTCCTTAGGCGAAGCCTGAAATAGCGCAGGTCTTGCCGGTCATCCTG
>NZ_LSJY01000194.1 GCF_001556865.1 Sphingobium sp. CCH11-B1
GTGCAACCCGGGGCCGTACATTGTCTTCTTCGAATGGGACAAGTCGGACATCACGCCTGACGCCGCCACCATTCTGGACAACGCGGTTTCGGCCTACACCAGCTGCGGCAGCGCCCAGGTCATGCTGGCCGGTCACGCTGACCGTTCGGGTTCGGCCTCGTACAACGTCGGCCTGTCCCAGCGCCGCGCTGACGCGGTCAAGGCCTATCTGGCTTCGAAGGGCATCCCCGACGGCGTCATGACCACCCAGGCCTTCGGTGAATCGAAGCCCCGCGTGGAAACCGCCGACGGCGTTCGCGAAGTGCAGAACCGCCGCGTGGAAATCAGCTACGGCCCCGGCGCGGGCATGTAAGCCGATCGTTCCTCCTTCGGGATGGACGACAGATGAGGGGCTGGTCGCAAGACCGGCCCCTTTTTCTTTGGATGCGATACATTGTCTTTGGCGGATAGACGGGCAGGCGGTTTCCTGAGCGGGGCATCGCGGCGCAGGGCGCGGACGGCGCCAGCGGCGTGACCGGTGGCGCGAAAGGCGCCGACGGGGCTGTCGGCTGGACGCGCGCGGGCGGCGGCGAGATGCGGGGCGATGCCGATTGCCGCCATTCCTGCCCGGTCATGCATATCCCGGCAAGCAGGAGCGTGAGGCGTCTCGCGCCTGATCTCCCCCGGCGCCGCGCGACGGTTAGGGGCCGGGCAGCGGGCTCGTGACAAATCGATGCGGATCGGCAACAAAAGCGCTTTCCCGGCGTTTGTGCCAAGTCCCGATCCTTGCTGGAGCCGCCTTCATGAAGATTTCGCACGTCCTCGCCGCTGCCCTGCCGATCATGGCCGGCGCGTCCGCCTGCGCCACGGCGATGGAGACCAAGGCCGCGCCCACCGCCACGGCGAAGCTGGCAGCGGGGGACGGCACCGCACGGGGGACCGCTACCGTGACGCAAGCGGCCGACGGCCTGCATGTCGTGGTCCGCGCGACGGGACTGACGCCCGGCATTCACGCTGTCCATATCCACGCGATCGGCAAGTGCACCGGCCCGGACTTCACCAGCGCAGGCGGGCACTGGAACCCGACCGCGCGCCAGCACGGCAAGGATAATCCCGCCGGCATGCATATGGGCGACATGCCCAACATGACGGTTGGCCCGGACGGCAGCGGCGCGATCGAATATCATGTCCCGAACGGATCGATCAGCGGCGGGGCGATGCCCCTGCTGGACGCGGATGGCGCGGCGATCGTGGTCCATGCGAAGCCGGACGACAATGTGACCGACCCCACCGGCAATGCGGGCGGGCGAGTGGCCTGCGGCGTGCTGACTGCGAAGTGAAGGACGGGGGAGGCCGCGGGCCGGCCATGGTCGCCCGGCTGTTCTGACGCGCCCCGTCGAGCCGCGTGGTCTGGAATCACCGGGCAGCGTCAGTCCAGTGACTGCACTAGCGTTTGGGCGTCAGGCTGCGGCCGTGGCAGGATAGTGGCTGACCGCTTCGTAGAGCGCGCCGGCGTTGCCGAGATGGCTTTGATAAAGGGTGAAGCCGTCCACGCGGAAGGGCGCGCCGACAAATCCCGCATGGCGCGCGAGGAAGGGATCGACAAAGCCGCCGGTGCGGCCGAAACGGGCCAGCGTGACATGGGGCAGGTAAGCCCGTCCTTCCGGCGGCAGGCCCATGGCGACGCAGGCGCGATCGACCTTCCGATGCAGCCGTTCCAGCGGATCGCGCGGCTGGACCCCGGCCCATAGCGTATCGACCACGCCCTTGCGATCGAACCGTCCGACGCCATCGAAGCGGATGTCGAAGGGCGTGAAGCGGATCGCGGACAGCGCGTCGGCGATGTCGTTTGCGCGATGCCGGTCGACTTCGCCGATGAAGCGCAGGGTGATGTGCAGTTGTTCGTCATCCTGCCACCGTGCGGCCTCCACCCCGCCTTGCAGGGTGATGAGCGCGGCGCGCTGGTCGGCGGGCGGTCGGATGGCGACGAACAGGCGGTGCATCGCGCCCTTATAGGATGGCCGATCCGGGTTCGCCATGCCGCTGAGCGGCGGAAGGGCAGCCGCCCGTGCGGGCTTGCTCAGAGCGCCGCGTCCTCGTCCTGACATGACCCGATTGTAACAAAGCGGCAATACGGCTTGGGCTTGAAGTCGGCGGCGGATGGGACGATAATAGGAACACCGGCGCGAGTTGCCGGCAAAGGAGAAGATTTTCATGGCCAACTGGTCCGATCCCCGTCCCGGCACGGAAGCCCGCATCCCGGGCTTTGGCGGCGCGACCGCGGCGCGTGGCGAGGCGTTCGACGCCGGGCTGCGCCGTTACATGCTGTCGGTTTACAATTATATGGCGAGCGGCGTGCTGCTGACGGGCATCGTCGCGCTGCTGTTCGCTTCGAGCGGCATGGCCTATCAGGTGCTGGCCGGTCCCGGCATCCTGAAATATGTCATCATGTTCGCGCCGCTGGTGTTCGTCATGGTGCTGAGCTTTGGCATCAACCGCCTGTCGACCTTTGCGGCGCAAGCGCTGTTCTGGGCCTATGCGGCGGTGATGGGCCTGTCGCTCTCGTCCATCTTCCTGGTCTATACCGGCACGTCGATCGCGCAGACCTTCTTCGCGACTGCCGCCGCCTTCGCGGGCCTCAGCCTCTGGGGCTACACGACGAAGAAGGATCTGTCGGGCTTCGGCACCTTCCTCATCATGGGCGTGGTCGGCCTGCTGGTCGCGAGCCTCATCAACATCTTCCTGAAGTCCAGCGCGATGAACCTGGTCATCAGCGGCGTTGGCGTGCTGCTGTTCGCGGGTCTCACGGCCTATGACACGCAGAAGATCAAGAACATCTATTCCTATGTCGCGGGTACGGACATGATGGGCAAGTCGGTGGTGATGGGGGCGCTGAACCTCTATCTCGACTTCATCAACATGTTCCTGTTCCTGCTGCGGCTGTTCGGCGATCGCCGCTGACCGCCGCGAAGGTTCCAAAGCAAAAGGCCCGGTGGAGCGATCCGCCGGGCCTTTTGCTTTTTGCAGGGCGCGGGCGGATCAGCCCTGTTGCTGCATGGCGGCGATCAACGCGCCGTCTATCTCCTTCTGCCGCTTGTAGGCGGGCCGTTCGCGCAGACGGGCGGCATAGGCCTCCAGCACGGGGGAGGAAGGGATGGACTTGAAGGACAGGCCCCAATCGACCTGCGCGCCGACATAGACGTCGGCGGCGGTGAATTGGTCGCCGCAGATCCAGGCGTCGCCGCCAACCGCGATTTCAAGCGTGGCGACGGTTTCTTCGTAGCTGCCATAGCCGGCCATCCGTTCCCGCCCTTCGGGCACCACGAAACCGAGCGCGCGGTTGGTGACGGCAGACTCGACCGGGCCGGCGGCGAAGAACAGCCAGCGATAATAAGCGTGGCGATCGGCCAGGGGCGGGGCGAGGCCGGCGGCCGGGAAGGTGTCGGCCAGATAGGCGCAGATGGCGGCGCATTCGGTGACCACGCGTCCGTCATGGACGATCGAGGGCACTTTCCCCATCGGATTGATCGCGCGATAGTCGGCCGATTTCATGCTGCCGTCCGCATAATCGAGGACGACCGTTTCATAGGGTTCGCCCACTTCCTCCAGCATCCAGCGGACGATCTGCCCGCGCGACATGGGGTTGGTGTAGAAGGTGAGATGATGGGGCATGGCGTTATCCTCGCTCATGAAAAGCCGATCATGGCAAAGGCGGAAGCGCCACGCCACCGGAATTTCCTGCTGGCCCACAGTAGATTTTCAATCCTGAATATAGATCAATAAAATATCCATTTGTAAAAATACAGTCTTACTTCTGTAAAGTAACTGCGATCACCTTGTTTGACATAAGTATAATATAAATTTAAGTGGACATTGATATATAGATGATAGAAAGGGCCGCCTGGGTAGCCAAGACGAACCATTTTTAATCATGGTCTTAATTTCGTCATATAATGTGCAACCGCAGGAGTTTTTATGAAATCTATTCTTGCCGGCGCTGCTTTGGCCGCCGCTCTCTCGACATCCGCCATCGCCCAGCCTTCCGACACGGCCGGTCTCTCGCGCGAAGTGCATTTCGGCGGTCTCGACCTGTCGCACCAGCAGGGTCTTGCCACGCTGAACGCCCGTATCGCGCGCGCGGCGCGCGAGGTTTGCGGCGGCCAGAGCCATGGCGACCTGCGCCAGATGCAGGCGCAGCGTAACTGCTATCGCACTGCGCTCGAATCCACCCGGCCGCAAGTCGAACTGGCCGTGGCGAAGGCGCGGACCGGCCAGCGCTACGCCGGCGATCCGGCCGTCATCGCAATTGCGCCGGCCAGCCCCAAGGGCTTTTGAGGCCGCTTTTCATCCGCAGGGATGAAGGAAAAACGGAGGGGGCGGCGCAGGGCCGCCCCCTTTTCGTTGGGGGCAGACGCCGCTTGCCGCTCGACAGGGATGGCGCCGCTCGTCATGGATGGACGGACAGCGGGAGCCTTCATCGACATGACTACAGCCACAGATCAGCCGCATCATGCCGTCCATTATGTGAACCGGGTGGGGTGGCTGCGCGCGGCGGTGCTGGGCGCGAATGACGGGATCGTGTCGACGGCCAGCCTGATGACGGGCATCGCGGCGTCGGGCGCGGGCGGGCAGTCGGTGCTGCTGTCCGGTATCGCCGCGCTGGTCGCGGGGGCGATGTCGATGGCGGCGGGCGAATATGTGTCGGTGAGCGCGCAGGCGGACACGGAGCGCGCGGACCTGGCCAAGGAGAAGAAGGCGCTGGTGACGCAGCCCGACGCCGAATGGGCGGAATTGCGCGACATCTATGTCGAGCGGGGACTGATGCCGGACCTGGCGGGAGAGGTGGCGCGGCAGTTGATGGCGGCGGACGCGCTGGGCGCGCATGCGCGCGACGAGCTGGGCATATCGGAGATCGCGACGGCGCGGCCGGTGCAGGCGGCGATGGCGTCGGCCGCCAGCTTTGCCGCCGGGGCAGCGCCGCCGGTGCTGGCGGCGGCGATCCTGCCCGGACAGGGCGCAGTGGCGGGCATCGTCGGCCTCAGCCTGCTCTGCCTTGTCCTGCTGGGCCATATCGGGGCGCGGCTGGGCGGGGCGAGGCCGGCACGGTCGATCGCACGCACGCTGTTCTGGGGCGCGCTGGCGATGGCGGTGACGGCGGGCGCGGGGCATCTGTTCGGCGCGGCGATTTGATGCCAAGGTCCGCCTATCCCGATTCCCAGGAGATTGCGCCGTGGCCGAAATTCAGCAGATACATCTCAAGACGATCAAGGGGGCGGACGCCACCCTGGGCGATTATGCCGGCAAGGTGGTGCTGGTCGTCAATGTCGCATCCAAATGCGGGCTGACGCCGCAATATGAGGGGCTGGAGAAGCTCTATGCCGGCTATCGCGACAAAGGGTTGGTGGTCGCAGGCTTTCCCGCCAATGATTTCGGCGCGCAGGAGCCGGGCAGCAACGAGGAGATCGCGACCTTCTGTACCACCAATTTCGGCGTCGATTTCCCGATGTTCGAGAAAATCGTCGTGACCGGGCCGGACAAGCATCCGCTCTATGCCGCGCTGACCAGCGCGAAGCCCGATGCACAGGGCGAGGGCGCAGCGTTTCGCGAGAAGCTGGCCGGATATGGGATCACCCCCAATCCCGAGCCGGAGGTGCTGTGGAATTTCGAGAAATTCCTGATCGGCAAGGATGGAACGGTGGCGGCGCGCTTCGCCCCCACGACCGCGCCCGACGATCCGGCGCTGGTGGCGGCGATCGAGGCGGAACTGGCGAAATGATCGCAAGGGTGATGGTCGTGGGCGCGCTGCTGATGGGCGGCGCGCCGATGGCCCATGCGGCATTGAGCCCGGCGGAGCGCAAGATCGAGGCGACGGTCGAGGCAGGATATGAGCCGTCGGTCGGGCTGCTGGAGCGGCTGGTCAACCAGAATAGCGGATCGATGAACCTGCCGGGCGTCCGCGCGGTGGCGGACATGCTGCGCCCCGAGTTCGAGGCGCTGGGCTTTGCGGTGACCTGGAAGCCCATGGATGCCGCCAAGCGCGCCGGCCACCTGATCGCCGTGCACAAGGGCAGGGCGGGCACGACGAAGATGCTGCTGATCGGGCACCTGGACACGGTGTTCGAGCCGGATTCGCCGTTCCAGACCTTCGTGCGGGAAAGCGGCGCTTCTGGTGGAGATTGGGCGCGGGGACCGGGTGTTTCCGACGACAAGGGCGGCGTGGTGACGATGCTGCTGGCGCTCAAGGCCATGCAGGCGGCCGGGACGCTGAAAGCCGCCAATATCGAGGTGGTGCTGACCGGCGACGAGGAGGATGCGGGCGATCCCGTTACGATCGCGCGCGCGGACCTGATCCAGGCGGGCAAGCGGGCCGACGTGGCGCTGGATTTCGAGGGGCTGGCCCAGGAGGGCGGCAAGGATATGGGGTCGATCGCGCGGCGATCCTCCAACAGCTGGACGGTCACGGCGACCGGCAAGTCGGGCCATAGTTCCGGCATCTTTTCAGCGAGCGCGGGCGACGGCGCGATTTACGAGCTGGCGCGGATCGTGACGAGGTTCCGCAAGGAATTGCCCGAGCCGAACCTGACCTTCAATGTCGGATTGATCGGCGGGGGGCAGAGCGCGGACATCGACAAGGACGGCGTGCGCATCGCGGTGACGGGCAAGACCAACATCATCCCGCCCGTCGCGGTCGCCAAGGGCGATTTTCGCACGCTGAGCGAGGCGCAGACGCAGCGGGTCCAAGCGAAGATGCAGGCCATCGTGGAGCAGGGCCACCTGCCCGGAACGGGCGCGACCATCGCGTTCGACATGGGCTATCCGTCGATGCCGCCGACGCCGGGCAACCGCGCGCTGCTGGCCAAGCTGAACGGCGTCAACCGCGACCTGGGGCTGGAGGAGATGGCAGCGCTCGATCCGCTGAAGCGCGGGGCGGGCGACATCGCTTTCGTCGCGGCGGATACGGACGGTCTGGTCGGGCTTGGCCTCGCGTCGAGCGGCGATCACAGCCCGGCGGAGAAGGCCGACCTGTCCACGATGAAGCGACAGGCCAAGCGCGCCGCGATCCTGATGAGTCGGCTGGCGGGGGAGAAGGGGCGCAAATAGGCACCCGTTCCGGTTGAGCGGGAGGGCTGGACGCGCATCCGCTTCTCGACTTCGCTCGAAGCGAACGGCTAGGGTGGGTTCATGCTCCCGCTCCCTCATCCGCCTTC
>NZ_LSJY01000195.1 GCF_001556865.1 Sphingobium sp. CCH11-B1
GCTCGATCAGATGGCGCGTTCGTTCGCGGCGTTGCACGACCCAGCCCCTGCTATCCGTTCGCCGCTGACCCGCTTCCGCCCGCAGCGTCGCCGCCCGGTTCAGCTTGAGCGCCCGATCCGTCGATCGCAGCAGCGCCGCCACCTTTCCGCCCGCGCCGCTGAAAGAAGGCAGCGCCCTTCGCACGCCATGCCTCCTTCGCGCTGGTATCCTTCGACCCGATCGCATCGAGGAGCACCCCGGCCAGCGTCTCGGCATCGAGCGCATCGGCCCCCGTGGCGGCGACGAGCTGGCCGAGCTGTTCAACCCGCTTCGCCTTTAGCGCGCGGGCCTTGTCGCCGAGCGCCTTCAGTTCGGCGTCGTAATCGCGCACCTTCCGCATCGCCCTCACCCTTCCGCGCATCAACCAGAGACACCTTAGCGGACCCGGCATTGGGGTAAAGCACGAACGGCAGGAAAAGCGGCACCAAGTCAATCACGAGGAGCGTAGCGGATTGTGAGTGCGCGCTTATACGTCGTTGCCGACGTGCGCTCAGAAGTGTAATAAGCCAAGCGTCATGGCGATCTACCATTTTTCCGCCAAGGTCATCAGTCGCCAGACCGGCGCGAGCGCGGTGGCGAGTGCCGCCTATCGGTCCGCGTCCGAGCTGCATGACGATCGCTTCAACCGTAACCACGATTTCAGCAACAAGGCGGGCGTCATCCACTCCGAGGTGATGTTGCCAGAGGGCGCGCCGGAGCGTTTAAACGATCGCGCGGCCTTGTGGAACGAGGTGGAGGCGGGGGAGAAGCGCAAGGACGCGCAGCTTGCCCGCGAGGTGGAGTTCTCGATTCCGCGCGAGATGAACGAGAAGCAGGGCGTCGCGCTCGCCAAGGACTTCGTGAAGAAACAGTTTGTCGATCGCGGCATGGTCGCGGACCTCAACGTGCATTGGGACAAGGCCAAGGACGGCACCCCCAAGCCGCACGCGCATGTCATGCTGGCGATGCGTGACGTGGGGCCGGAGGGGTTCGGCGCTAAGAACCGCGACTGGAACTCGACCGAGCTGTTGAAGGACTGGCGCGAGGCGTGGA
>NZ_LSJY01000196.1 GCF_001556865.1 Sphingobium sp. CCH11-B1
CGCCACGACGCCGAGCACCAAGGCCGATCACAAATCATTCATGCCATCTCCTTTGACCAGTTGAGGGCGTTGACGAAGACGCCCAGCGGGTTCTTGCGCAGTGCGTCGGGGGTGCGCGGCGGCTGCACGACGATCGTGAGGATGGCGGACCAGCGTTCGGTGGCTGTCAGTTGCCCGTCCTGATAGCGCCGCTCGGTCCAGGCCACGCGGAAGGAGTCAGGTGAAGCGCGGATGACACTCGACACGTCCACCGCCACTTGCACCCGACCGACATTGGCGAACGGGTCGTTGGCGCGCGCATAGTCGTTAAGCGCCAGCGCGCCCTTGTCGGTCGTGAAGTCGTAGGCGCGAAGCCAGTTCTGGCGGATGATGACGGGATCGGCGGGAATGCTTCGGACCTGCTCGATGAAGCGAGCAAGGTGGAATGCAATCTGCGGATCGGTCGGCCGGTAGCCTGCCTCGGCCGGGGCGACCGCCTGCGCTTCGCCGAGCCGATCGACCTCAACCACCCACGGCACGATATGGCCGCGTGTCGACTGCCAGACCAGGCCGACAGCAAGCCCGCCCGAGAGCGCCAGCGCGCCGAAGAAGGCCATTCGCCAGGAACGCGCCTGCACGCGCGCAGAGCCGATGCGGTCGTCCCATGCCTGGGCCGCGCGCTGATAGGGCGTGACGGGTTCGGGCATCTGGCTGTAACGAATGGAGGGTCGTCGGAACATGGATTCAGTCCTTTTCCTTGATGTCGGGACCGCTTCCGCCGCCCTGGCTATCGCCAGTCTTCATGGTGTGGGCGAGGACGGTGGCGCCGTGGCTCACGGCCTGACGCTGCCTCATCCTCGCCGCCCATGCCGGGGGAGCGGACGCTGGGGCGGACGCGGCTCCAGCCGGTGCTGCGCTGCTTGCCTGCGGAGCGGCGCCGAGACCGGCGCGGGCGCCGGTGCGGAAATTGTCTTTCATGGATGCGCTGGCCTTTCCGGCCATCTTGCGCAGCGGCGACAGGGCCGCATTGGCCGCGCCGCTCGCGGCCATCCGTCCGGCCGTCGAAAGCCCGCCCGCAACCGCACTGCCACCCGTCTTGCCGAAAGAGCCGACGCTGTAGGCGCCCATCGCTGCGCCGCCCGCCCGAGCGCCGGCCTGCGCGGTCGCGGCCGTGGCCCGTCCGGCTGTGCCCATCGCTGCGCCGGCCGCGCCCAAACCGAGCTTGGCGGCCGCCGCGCCACCGATCAACGCACCGCCTGCGGCCAGCACGGTTCCGGCGGCCGCGCCCATGCCAAGCTGGGGGCCGCCTGAGACGATGCCATTGGCGATGCTGGGGCCAAAGAGCGACAGGCCGAGGAACGAGATAGAGGCCAGCACGATGGCCATGACCTGTTCGATGGTCGGCTCGCTGCCAAGGCCGGCATTGGTGAATTGGCTGAATAATGTGGTGCCGATGCCGGTAATGACGGCCAAGGTCAGCACTTTGATGCCGCTTGAAACGACATAGCCCAAGACCTTCTCGGCCATGAAGGCAGTCTTGTTGAAGAAGGCGAAAGGCAGCAGGACGAACCCGGCCAGCGTCACCAACTTGAACTCCAGCAACGTGACGAAGACTTGCCCGGCGATAAGGAGGAAAGCGAGCACGACGATAAACCACGCGAGGAGCAGCACGAAGATCAGCGCGGCGTTGGCGAAGAAGGCCCAGAGGCTGGAGAATTGGCCTGCGGCATCCATAAGCGGCTTTGCGGCCTGGAGCCCGGTGGACGCGATCGCGCTGGGCTTCATGAATTGTTCGATCGTCAGCGTGCTACCGCTTGCCTGGAGGCCCAGACCGGCGAAGCTCTCGAAAACGATGGTGGCAAGAAGCGAGAAATTGCCGATGATGAAGGCGAAGGTGCCGATGTAGAGCGTCTTCTTGATGAGGCGCTGAAGCACATCTTCATCGGCACCCCATGCCCAGAACAGGCCCGCGAGCGTCACGTCGATGGCAATGAGGGTGGTCGAAAGGAACGCGACCTCGCCGCCCAGGAGCCCGAACCCGCTGTCGATGTAGCTCTGGAAGACGTTGAAGAAGGTGTCGATGACGCCGGTATCGTTCATGGCGTCGTTTCCTTTTCTTCGTCTTGACCGAAGAAGCGACGGCGGTTTGCCGCCCATGCCGCTTCGCAACCGCTGTCGGGCATGGTGAGGGTTGCGCAGCGCTTCAGTTCGCTTGCCAGATGCTCGTCTTCCTCACCGCCAGCGATCGGGATGATCTCGCGCGGCGGGGCCGGCTGCTCTCGCAGGCTGACGATGCCGACGGTCAGCATCATGCCTGCAAGAGCGGCTATTCCTGCGATCTTGCCCGTCCGCGACATGAGCGATCAGTTGCCCATGAAGCGGCGGAACCGCTCGCGGCCTTCGGCTTCCTCAGCGGCCTGGCGAGTGGCTTGGAGCGACTGTGCCCGTCCCTGCGCGGCGACCGCGGCGGTCAGGTCAGCGAGTTGCTGCGATTGCAGGGCGAGAAGCTGATTGCCGGCCTGTGCCGCTTGTAGCGCGCCCGTCGCCGACTGGCTGGCCGTGACCAGGCTGTTCATGGTCGTGCGCGCGCCGTCGATATTGCCGACGACGCCGGCTTGCACCTGCAAGGCGTCCTGAAACGCGCCGACGCTATCTTCCCAGCGCGCATTGGCGTTGGCGACCATTTGGGCATGATCGCCGGTCAGCGCCGCACCCTTATAGCGACCGTCGAACGCCTGCTGGATGTCCTGCACATCATAGGCGATGCGCTGCGCCTGCCCGAGCAATTGCTGCGTCTGCTGAATCTGCTGCTGGAGGGTGTGAACCGTCGAAAGCGGCAGGCTGGCAAGATTGCGCGCCTCGTTGATAAGGCTCGTCGCCTGCTGCTGGATTTGCTGAATCTGGTTGTTGATCTGTTGCAGAGACCGGGCGGCGGTCAGCACGTTCTGCGCATAATTGGTGGGATCATAGACGATCCCGCCGAATTGCGCATAAGCGGGCGCTGGCGCGACGATCGGGGTGATGGCCGTTGCGGCGATGACGCTGGCCATAAGGGCGCGGCGGATGGGTGGCAGGTTCATAGGTCGATCTCCATGTTCGATGTGAAGGGAAGTTCGGGCTGGCGGTCGGATGCCGATTCCGGCAGCAGCTCGGCGGCCCAGGCGCAGCCGCGATGCCGCAGCCATTCGGCGGCAAAGGCGTCCGCGCCGTGGGTTTCGATGATCTCGGCGATGGCGAGTTGATCGGTCTTCGCCGAGGCGGCGGCGAACGCCAGGGCGACCTCGCCCAGCCCCAGCTCGAACAGGCGGTTCCCCCGCCGCGATTGACAGTAGTAATCCCGCTTCGGCGTCGCCCGGCTGAGGATTTCGATCTGCCGCGCGTTGAGCCCGAACCGCTCGTAAATGGCCGCGATCTGCGGTTCGGCGGCGCGCTCGTTGGGCAGGAAGATGCGCGTCGGGCAGGATTCGATGATGGCGGGCGCGATGGCCGAGGTTTCGATGTCGGCAAGGCTCTGCGTGGCGAAAATAACGGAAGCGTTCTTCTTCCTGAGCGTCTTCAGCCACTCGCGAAGCTGGGCGGCGAAGGCCGGGCTGTCGAGCACCAGCCAGCCCTCGTCGATGATGATGAGCGTCGGCGAGCCGTCCAGCCGCCCCTCGATCCGGTGGAACAGGTAGGAGAGCACGGCGGCCGCCGCTCCCGCGCCGACCAGCCCCTCGGTCTCGAATGCCTGAACCGATGCCTCGCCCAGCCGTTCGGACTCGGCATCGAGCAGCCGGCCCCACGGCCCGCCGATGCAATAGGGCGCCAGCGCCTGCTTGAGCGTCTGCGATTGCAGGAGGACCGCGAGCCCGGTCAGTGTGCGTTCGGATTGGGGGGCGGACGCGAGCGAGCCCAGCGCGGACCAGATATGCTCCTTGGCCTGGGGATCGACCGCGACGCCTTCGGACGCGAAAATCGCGGCCAGCCATTCGGCCGCCCAAGCCCGTTCGGCCGGATCGTCGACATGGGCGAGCGGCTGCAACTGCACCCCGCCGTCATTGTCATCGGATAGACCGCCGCCGAGATCCTGCCAGTCGCCGCTCATGCCGAGCGCGGCGGCGCGAATGCTGCCGCCGAAGTCGAATGCGAAGACCTGGCCGTTCTCGTAGCGGCGGAACTGCATCGCCATGAGCGCGAGCAGCACGGACTTGCCCGAGCCGGTCGGCCCGACGATCAGCGTGTGACCGACATCGCCGACATGGAGGGAAAACCGGAACGGGGTCGAGCCTTCCGTCTTGCCGTAGAGCAAGGGGGGAGCGTCGAAATGCTCGTCCCGTTCCGGCCCCGCCCATACCGCTGACAGGGGGATCAGGTGGGCGAGATTGAGGGTGGAGATCGGCGGTTGCCGGACATTGGCGTAAGTGTGGCCGGGGATTGAGCCGAGCCACGCTTCAATGGCGTTCATGCCTTCGGGGATGACGGTGAAGTCGCGGCCCTGGATGATCTTCTCGGCCAGCCGCAGCTTCTCGGTAGCAATAGCCGGATCGCGATCCCACACGGTCACCGTCGCCGTCACATAGGCCATGCCGGCATAGTCGGCGCCCAGCTCCTGCAAGGCGGTGTCGGCATCGGCGGCCTTGTTCGAGGCGTCGCTGTCGAGCAGCGTGGACGCCTCGTTGGTCATCACCTCCTTCAAGATGGCGGCGACCGACTTGCGCTTGGCGAACCATTGCCGTCTGATCCTGGTGAGCAGCTTCGTCGCGTCGGTCTTGTCCAGCATGATCGCGCGGGTTGACCAGCGATAGGAGAAGGCGAGCCGGTTCAACTCGTCGAGCAGGCCGGGAAAGGTGACGCTCGGGAATCCGACAATGGAGAGCGTGCGCAGATGATGCTCGCCCAGCTTCGGTTCGAGCCCGCCGGTCAGCGGCTCGTCGGCGAGCAGCGCGTCGAGGTGCATCGGGGTTTCCGGCACGCGCACGCGCTGGCGCCGGGTCGAGATTGTCGAGTGAAGGTAGGTCAGCGTCTCGCCGTCATCGAGCCAGCGGACCTCGGGCACGAAGCCATCGACCAGATTGAGCAGACGGTCGCTGCGATCGCAAAAGCCTCTGAGCAATTCCCACGGATCGACGCCCGCGCCGGAACGGCCCTCATACAGCCAGGTTTCGGCGCGGGCGGCGTCCTCGGCCGGCGGCATCCACAGCAGCGTCAGATAATAGGCACTCTCGAAATGGGCGCCTTCCTCGCGAAACTGTTCCCGCCGCTCCATATCGACCAGCGCCGAGACCGGATCGGGAAACTCCGATTCCGGGTAGTCGAGCGCGGGCGCGCGCCGCGCCTCCACGAAGATCGCCCAGCCGGAACCCAGGCGGCGGAGCGCGTTATTCAGCCGCGCCGTGGTGGCGACCAGTTCGGCGGGCGTGGCGCTGTCGAGATCGGGGCCGCGAAAGCGCGCCGTCCTCTGAAAGCTGCCGTCCTTGTTGAGCACGACGCCTTCGCCGACCAGTGCGGCCCAAGGGAGGAAGTCGGCCAGATGGGCGGCGCGGTTCCTGTATTCGCGCAGGCTCATCATGGCCGCATCCACGCCGGATAACGCAGATGCCGACGCGCCACATCCACGAATTGCGGATCGCGGCGCGCGGCCCAGACGGACAGCGCATGGCCAATGGCCCAGAGAACCAGCCCGGCGATCCAGAGCCGCAGCCCCAGCCCGATCGCGCCGGCCAGGGTGCCATTGACGATAGCGAGCGAGCGCGGGGCGCCGCCGAGCAATATCTGCTCGGTCAGTGCCCGGTGGACCGGTGCGAAATAGCCGGGGATGGGTTCGCCGGCTTCCATCAGACCAGCGCCCCGCCGCCGAATGAAAAAAAGCTCAAAAAGAAGGAGCTGGCCGCAAACGCGATGCTGAGCCCGAAGACGATTTGAATGAGGCGCCGGAAGCCGCCGCTGGTGTCGCCGAACGCCAGGGTGAGGCCGGTGACGATGATGATGATCACCGCGATGATCTTGGCGACCGGCCCCTCGATGCTTTCGAGGATCGACTGGAGCGGTGCTTCCCACGGCATCGACGATCCGCCCGCATGGGCGGGAACGGCGAAAGTCAGGGCAATGACGCTGGCGGTGGCGGCGAGCATGGCGCGGCGTGCGCCATGCCGAACGGCATGGATCATGATGCGTCTCCAGATTGGGGGGTGAAGGGACTGAGGCGGTAGTCGCCGGTCGCGGCGTCGAGCCCTTCGACGCGGGCCAGTTCGGCGAGGCGCCGGCCGTGTCCGTCGCGGACCAGCACGGCGATCAGGTCGATGGTCTCGGCCAGCAGCGCGCGCGGGACCGTGACGA
>NZ_LSJY01000197.1 GCF_001556865.1 Sphingobium sp. CCH11-B1
CGACGATCTCGAGCGCCAAGTCGCTCCCGGGGACAAGGTGGAGGTCATGCTTGGATTTGGCCAATGCCCGGTAGGACAGTTTGGCAAGCGCTTCGGCGCAAAACTGAAGCAGCAGATGGAGGCCGCAGGGATCTGGCATCCGGGCAAGCTGGTCCGAATTTCCTACTCTGACCGCTACCTCAATGCACCGCTGCCGATGCTTTTGTTCCTACGGACCTGCGAGGCGCTTGCCGCAGAGCTAAAGGCTGGTGACACAGTCGAAGTCGACGTTGTTGTGCAGCCGTTGAAGAAAGACCGGGTGCCATATCGGATTTTCAACGACTGGGATCATGAGGCCGACCGGGAGGACGTGGCGCAGTATCTCGGCGAGAAGCTTGGTCTTGATGTCGCACTCAAGGTTACCGAAAGCGCCATTCACGGGCGGAAGCTCGAGTTGGAGTACGCAGACGGACGCAGGGCCCTCGTCTTGCTCGATCAAGGTTTCGGGTACTGGCGCATCGTGGGCAACCCGCCGAGGTATGACTTCCGCGCAGCACCGGCAGCACAGGCGAGTGACCTCTATCGCTCAAACGCGGCAGTGTCTGGGACTGGAGAAAGCTACTTTGCTGTAGCACGCCGTTGACGTTCCCTGCTTTCGGGTGGGTGCGTGACCAATTTGGTCGCCTAGCTAAAAACAGGTTCGTTGCGAAAGTGTAGTTCACTTATTACTCGAGCGTAGATGGCAATGAGCGATAAAGAAATTCTGCAGATCGATACCTTTATAGCTCACTGGCGCGATACCGGCGGCAGTGAGCTCGCCAATACGCAGAGCTTCATCAACGGCCTGTGCCACCTGCTCAGCGTCGATGCGCCCGATGGCAGCAAGGTTGACGACGCCCACAACGATTACGTGTTTGAACGCCGGGTGTTTCAGGACAATGGCGACGGCACGCAAAGTTTTGGCCGCATCGATTGCTACAAGCGCGACATGTTCATCCTCGAAGCCAAGCAGGGCAGCGAGGCTGACCGCGCCGCCGCCGGCAAGGGTGAGGACGATCTGGACATCTTTGGGCAGACTGCCAGCGCCCGCGTAAAGCGGGGCACGGCCCGCCGCGGCACGCCCGGTTGGGCCAAGGCCATGGTCCAGGCCAAGGGCCAGGCCGAGCGCTATGCCAAGGCGCTACCGGTCGACCATGGCTGGCCGCCGTTCCTGCTGGTGGCCGACATCGGCTACTGCATCGAGGTCTATGCCGACTTCACCGGCACCGGGAAGGCCTATGCCCAGTTTCCCGATCGCTCGCGCTACCGGATCATGCTGGAGGATTTGCGCGACGAGGACGTTCGCAAACGCCTACGCGCCATCTGGACCGAGCCCAGTAAGCTCGATCCCACGATCCAATCCGCCAAGGTCACGCGCGAAATCGCCGATCTGCTCGCCACCGTATCGCGCCGCCTAGAGGGGCGCGGTTATGACGCCGAGAGCGTTAGCGGCTTCTTGATGCGCGTTCTGTTCACTATGTTTGCGGAAGATACCAAGGTCCTGCTGCCCGAAAACAGCTTCAAGACCCTGTTGCGCGAACACGTTGGCAATCCCGAAATGCTGCACCACTCGCTCAGCGCGCTGTGGAAGGCGATGGACAAGGGTGAGTTCGCCCCGGCGCTGCGCACGCAGGTGAAGCGCTTCAACGGCTACCTGTTCAAGGAAACCGACGCGCCCGAGCTGGACGCTGACGAACTGCAAGTGCTGATCCAGGCGGCGGAGAAGGACTGGACCGAGGTTGAACCCGCGATCTTCGGCACCCTTCTGGAACGAGCGCTGAACCCTAAGGAACGCGCAAAGCTCGGCGCCCATTACACCCCGCGTGCCTATGTCGAACGCCTGATCGGCCCCACCATCATGGAGCCGCTGCGCGCCGATTGGGACGGCGTGCGCGGCGCTGCTGCCACCCTGATCGAAGAAGGCAAGGCGGGCGAGGCCAAGACCTTTGTCGAGGCGTTCCATGCCCGGCTTGCGCAAACCCGGGTGCTCGATCCCGCCTGCGGCACCGGCAACTTTCTCTATGTCGCCATGGCGCGTATGAAGGAGCTGGAAGGCGAGGTTCTCGACCTGCTGGTGGAGTTGGGCGACGATCAATACGTCGCCGAAATCACTGGCCACACCATCACCCCGGAAAACTTCCTCGGGATCGAGATCAACCCGCGCGCGGCGGCGATTGCCCAGCTGGTGCTTTGGATCGGTTATCTGCAATGGCACTTCCGCGTGAACGGCGCCGATCGCGCCCCGCCCGAGCCGATCCTGCGCGACGTGCGCACCATCGAGAACCGCGACGCGCTGATTGACTATGATGATCGCGTGCTGGAGCTAGATGAAGCTGGAAAGCCCGTCACCCGCTGGGACGGCGAGACCATGAAGGTGCACCCCGTCACCGGTAAAAAGGTCCCCGACGAGACGGCGCGGGTTGAAGTCCACCGCTACGTGAAGCCGCGCGCGGCGAAATGGCCCAAAGCCAATTTCATTGTCGGCAACCCGCCGTTCATTGGCAATAAGCGGATGAGGAAGCGGCTGGGAGAAAATTACGCGAAGGCATTGCGGGCCGCTTGGCCGAAAGTGCCTAAAAGTGTCGACTTGGTGATGTACTGGTGGGACCGTTGCGCCGAACTTACGCAGTTAGGCAGCTTGAGAGCCTTTGGGCTGGTTTCAACTAACAGCATCAAACAGGTCACAAATCGAGCTGTTATCGAGCGATGGCTGAGGGGCCGGCCTGCACTGAACCTTTCTTTTGCTATTCCTGATCATCCGTGGATGGACGATGAAACTACCGCTCAAGTGCGCATATCGATGACGGTCGCGTCCAAGGGCGGAAGATTAGGCGCCCTTGAGACGATCAAGTCTGAGCGAAAGGTGAAAGGTCAGCCGAATGTCGTCGACTTGATTTCGCGCTTGGGTCAAATTCACAGCAATCTCACCATCGGGGCCAATATCACCGACTGCGGATCACTAAAGAGCAACGGTGCGCTCTCCTTTATGGGAGTTATCCCATCTGGTACGGGCTTCCGGATTTCTGCTGATGAGTTGGCGGAATGCGGTTGCGACCTCTTTAACCTTCCGGCGGTCGTCCGCACCTACCTTGTCGGTAATGAGTTGACCGACAACAAGGCACCCGGCTTTATCATAGACTACTTTGGACTTGACGAAGCGCAGGCCCGTGAAGCTTCACCTGCACTTTTCCAGTTTGTGCTGAATCGCGTCAAAGATGGTCGAACAGCAAGGTCAGGCGACACCTCGGACTCGCAGCAGTATGCAGCGGAATGGTGGCTCTTCGCTAAGCCGCGACCGGGTATGCGAGCAGCCCTTCAAGGACAATCTCGCTACTTGGCAACCACCGAAACCTCAAAGCACCGTTGGTTCACATTTCTCCATTCGGCCGTTTTACCAGACCAGAAGATTCGTGGCGTTGCGACCGAGGATGCCTTCCACTTGGGCATACTCTCAAGTCGGATCCATACGCTTTGGTCTGACGCCGCTGGTGGCCGGCAAGGTGTTGGCAACGACCCCGTCTATAATAACACGACTTGCTTCGAGCCTTTCCCGTTCCCCGCCGACGTCCTTGAAACTCTCAAAGACAAAATCCGCGCCGAGTCTGAAGCTCTGGACGCACTGCGCAAGCAGGTGCTGGCCGAGCATGAGGATCTGACCCTCACCAAGCTCTACAATGTGCTCGAAGCCTTGCGGGAAGGTCGCGCGCTAACCGAGGCTGAGCGCGACATCCATGATTGCGGGCTGGTCACCCTGCTCCGCCAGCATCACGACATTATCAATGCGCTTGTCGCCGAAGCCTATGGCTGGCCCGCTGACATTTCCGATGAGGAAATCCTCACCCGCCTCGTCGCCCTCAACAAGGAACGCGCTGCCGAAGAAGCCAAGGGCCTGATCCGCTGGCTGCGACCCGAGTATCAGGCGCCCGACTACAAGGCTCCGGTCACCCAGACGCTCGACCTTGGCGAGATCGCCGCTGTCCTACCCGACAATGTCATCCCCTGGCCTAGCTCTCTTCCCGAACAGGTCAGCGCGGTGCAGTCTATCCTGTCGACGGCCGGTTCCCCACTGGCTCCGCAGGATGTCGCCCGCGCCTTTAAGGGCAAACGCGCCGCCACCGTGCGCCCGGTGCTCGATGCCCTCGCCGGTATCGGCATGGCCCGCCGGCTCAAGGATGGCCGCTATGCCGCATAAAATCTCGCAAAGGAGTTTCTGGTGAAAATCTGTCAGGCACTTGATAAGTTCGATGAGCGGCAGCTCTTCGTTCCTGCTTTTCAGCGCGAATACGTGTGGAAGCGCGACGACGCAAAGCAGCTGATAGATTCTCTGATCAAGGAGTATCCTACTGGTACGATGTTGACCTGGGAGACAAATAACCCTCCCGAACTCAAAGGCCCCCACAAGTACGATGAGAAGCAAGGTGCAGTGAGAATCCTGCTGGATGGCCAGCAACGCCTTACAACGCTTTATATGCTTATTCGTGGAGAACTTCCTCCATACTACACGGCACCGGAAATATTGAACGATACGCGGGGTTTGTACGTAAACGTAGAGAGCCTGGATCTCGAGTATTACAAGAAGCTCAAGATGGAGAACGACCCATGCTGGCAGAATGTCACGGACATTTTCCAGCGCAAGGTCCGTGCGAAAGACGTAGTTCGCTCGCTTGAAGCCCGAGGCGAAACTGTCTCGCGCGAACGCGACGATCTGATCGATGACAACGTCAAGGCGATCGAGAACATTCTCGATCGCGAGTTCCCTGAGCAGACAATTCCGGTCAAGGCGAGCATCCGCGAAGCGATTGACATCTTCTACAAGGTGAATGCCAGCGGCGTATCGCTCACGGAAGCGGAGCTCGCACTTGCGCAGATCTCTGGCTATTGGCCGCAAGCGCGCGATACGTTCAAAGCCAAGTTGACCGAGCTTGAGACCCGAGGCTTCTCCTTCAAGCTAGACTTCATCGTTTATGCGTTGCTCGCGTGCTTGTACCATTCCGGTTCCAACATGCGCTTCTTGCACGACCAGGCCAATGACGGCCCGATCCAAGCCGCATGGCAAAAACTCGAATCGCAGACGCTCGATTATGTCGCGAACATTATGCAGTCGCATGCGTTCATCGACCACACGGATGAGATCAACTCGATCTATGCCCTCATTCCGATAATCGCCTATTGCTATCAGCTCGATGGCCATCTGTCTGACCTGCAAATCCGCAAGGTCGTCAAATGGTTCTTTTATGCGCAAATTCGCGCTCGATATGTCAGCCAGTTGCCGCAAAAGCTGGACCGCGACCTAAAGGTCGTGAAGGATTCCTCGCAGCCGTTTGATGATCTCCTTCAGATCATCAAGGATGAGCGCTCTCTGGAGATCAGCCCTGACGAATTTGTCGGAAGGGCAATCTCGCACCCGCTCTACCCGATGATGCGCTGGTATTTCAAAAGCAAGGGCGCGACCTGTTTCACGACGGGCATCAAGCTGGCGCGGCCGATGGGCAAAAAATATGCGTTGGAGAACGATCACATCTTCCCATTCTCCAAACTCAAAGCTGCGGGCTACGGGACCGAGAACCGCATCAAATATGCATTGGCGCAAGAGATCACCAACCGGGCCATTCTGTCTCAGATCGCCAATCGGACGAAGAGTGCCACGACTGCCGAGACTTACCTCGCAGAAGTCGCAGCGAACAACCCAGAAGCTCTAGCTCGCCAATGTATTCCGGCAGATCCGGACCTTTGGAAGCTGGAGAACTATGAACGTTTCCTGCAGGCCCGCCGGGAGATGTTGGCGGCCGAGCTTAACACCTTCCTCAACTCGATCACCGATCTCTCGGTCTCCGACGTTCCAATCACGCTGGAGGAGATGATCGCGGAAGGCGAGAGCGAAGAATTGGAGTTCAAACAAACCCTTCGTTGGGATGTCAAAGAAGGACGGGTCAACAAGGAGCTGGAAGGAGTCGTTGTAAAAACTATCGCGGCATTCGCGAACAGCTTTAACGGCGGTACGCTACTCATCGGCGTTTCCGATAATGGCGACTCCGTTGGGTTGGAACACGACTTCGCCTGCCTCGGCGACGCCGACAAAGATCGATTTGAAATTCACCTCCGCAATCTCTTCGGCCAATCGTTTGGGCAGAATTTCACTGCGTCCAAGCTGAAGATTTCATTTCCCGAGGTGACAGGCGTCGAGATTTGCCAGATCGACGTAAATCCTGCCGATGCCGCCGTCGTTATTGCGGTGTCCGACAAGAATGGGCTGAAATCTGAGAAGCTTTACGTTCGCAGCGGCAACTCATCGCCTGAGATGCCGTTGAGCGAAGTTCAAGCCTTTTTGAGTAAGCGGTTTGGGGCTTTGGCTTGAGGTCGAAAAACTCGTTCGGGACACTGGTAACGGGGCGGTGCGTCGCTAAAGCTTTGCTTGGCGACCACGCTTTTATGTGTCAGAATCGCTGCATTGAGCCCGAAAATCTGCGATAATGCAGCGATTTTGGAACAGCCTGCCTGCTGAAAAGGTGCCTTATGTTGAAGTCATCTGACGACCCGGTTGCGGGCGAGGACTGGAAGGGTCTCAAAGAGATCGACCGGGCCATCGCGGAAAATCGCCTGACTGCGTATACGTGGAAGAAGACCTGGGCCGATCCTTGGGGTCGTATCAAGTTGATCACAATCTTTGTCGGCCTATCTGCTTTTGCGACGTTCGTTGTCATCAACGATCTGATCCTCTGATCCTACCACTCCTTTACCTCATCGGCCGCCTCCTCGCTTGCCCCTTTGGCTCCGCGGGTGACTGCGTCGAGATTGCCCCTGGACTGACCGATCCGGCCACGGCCCCGCGCCTGCGCCGCGCGGACTTCTTCGCTGATCCTCGCGGTGTCAGGAGCAGCGCCAAGACTGCCTGATCCACCGCCGCCACTGGGTCCACGCGCGCGGACGCTTCCCTGGCTCGTAACGGCAGGACGGCTGACCGGCGCGAAATCAGGCAGTGTCAATTGCCCTTCAATGTCATCGTGCAGCCGGTCGGCGTAGTTCTCCACTGTCAAACGGCGTTCAAAAGGGACCCCCGATCGGCGTCGAAGAGGGACCCCCTTTTCGGATAATATGATGCTGGTTTGTTGAAGATGGCCTTGCGCTGCGTGCGGCGGAGGGCGGGCGTAGCCCGACCGGAGGCGCGCGCAG
>NZ_LSJY01000198.1 GCF_001556865.1 Sphingobium sp. CCH11-B1
CCCCTCGCCATCCCGGCCTTGAACCGGAATCCCGTCCCTCACACGCCCAGAAGCAAGCGGGGTGCCGGGCCAAGCCCGGCATGACGAAGAACCGTCAGCTAACGACCATTTGCGGACATTCGTAACTTGAGCGAGGCTTCTGTCATGCGCCGCTGGTCCAGCCTTTTGCTTATCATTCCTTGCGTTCAGCCTCTCGTCGGCAGGGCACAGACATTAGGTGCCACGCCTGCCCCTGCTACGCGCCAACTGAGCGGCGTAACAGTTGAGGAAGCGACTGCGCTCATTGAGAAATTGGAGGATGCCCAGCGTGGTTTGCGAACCGGTCAGTTTCAGTCATTTGAACTTCTTGCTGGTTCGATAGCATCAAACGACCAGACAAAGGTCTCACCACGAGAGGCTTTTATGAGTGTGCCATTTCAAAAGATATGGCAGGTCCAGCGTGCGACCAGTGATAAGAGGCTTCGTCAGCCTTACCGACTGACTTACTTCCCGAACGGTCTTGGCCAGCCATATTGGGAGATCGAGGTGGTGCTTGGCTTGAGCGGAAACGTCGAGCGGGTGCTCATGAGATACGAAACTCCTGCACCATTCTGACTAACAGCGGCGACTGTCCGCTTACCACCCATGGCAGGCCCAAGTCCGCTTCCGAAAGCAGCCTAGCCGGTATCGACCATTCACCGAAATTCCATCGTTATTCGGCGTGATCCGTTACCAGACATTCAGCCTGCTTGCCGTGGTTTCTTTCGGGTGCGCCCAAGGCTATCTAAAACCTTAAGACGCTTCAAGGGAACGCCTCTATATTCGGTTGTTGAGCTACGGCCGCTTTGGTCTGTTACCGAAAGGAGCACCTGATTTCCAAGTGCGGTGGTGTTGAATGTTGCAGACAATGCCTTGAAGTCCGTAACCTTAGCGCCGTTGCTTTCACAAAATTCGGGCAAAACGTCCGCAAAAAGGGCGGCGGCAGCTTCAAGTTCATCGGACGGGGTTCCACGCACGACGCGACCGTTAAGAAAATCGATCTCGATCAATGCTTCGGGCGATGATGCTGCCTCACCAAATACATCCATGGGATAGTAGCCAATCACTAACCCCAAGCCGCTGGCCATCGAGTCTGCGAGATTGTGCCCTATGGCGCAAAGGCGATCGTGATTCATGCCCAAACTTTGCCAGAATTTACGTCCGCTTTCTACGTCGGCTCGCTCCGAAGCAGACCGTTGCCTATCCACCCAATTCCGTCACCCCAGCGAAGGCTGGGGTCTCAGGAGATGGTGAACATC
>NZ_LSJY01000002.1 GCF_001556865.1 Sphingobium sp. CCH11-B1
CACGCTCAGCACTTCGCTGGCGTTCCAGTGGCTGGTTTTGTCACCGCCCTGCACACGAAGACGTGATTACCGACGAATGAGGTCGGCGCAGCGTGCGGGACCAAATTGGACCCGAACGAAGGATGGGATTTCCCCTTCAGGTCAGCGATAACGAGGCAGAGATGGACTGGAATAAGGACCACATTCGCGAGACCATGCTGTCTCTTGAGACAGCGGCGCTGAAAAGCGCTCGCGAGAAGTATCTGGATTACGTTTCCACCGCGCGCCTCGATCGCAGCGAGCCGATCGAGAACGACGAGCAGGCGCAAGCCGAGGTGGCGAGCGATTTTGCTGAGGCGCTCGATGACACTCTCGATGACTATGTTGATAAGCTCGACAAGCTCCGGACGATCGATTTTGGGCCAAAGTCACAAGTCTCGGAAGGCGCAGTCGTCAAGCTGTCCGGCAAGCACTTCGTTATTTCGGTCTCGACTGGCAGGTTTATCTGTCATGGGCAGGAACTGATGGGTATCTCGACGATGGCCCCGATCTACGAGGCGATCGAAGGTGCGCGAGCCGGGGAAACGGTGCAGTTCAATGGCCGCGATCTGACCGTGGAGGCTGTTGCGTAGGCGAGGACCCGGAGTCCTCGGATCCACACGGTGAGTGCGGGCCATCGACGTTCGCAGCCTTACTGGCGACCTACGGCCTTCCCCAGAGCCCGTTCTCTCAGACGATCGGCACTTACGAGCCAAGCCACCCCAGACCTGCGTAGGCGAGCATTCCCAATATCATCGCCACGATGACCTGGTTCGTGGCGATCGCTGCACCCAGCGCGACACCGGCCGCGATCCAGGTTGGCGGCGGCTGCCCGATCAAGGACGAAGCAACCAAGCTGACCACGATCAGCCCAGGCAACTCGTCCAGAACCCAAGCCTGCTTGGACACCCTAATTCTCTCACCGGCAATCAATCCGGCGACCCTAATCGAGAAGGCAGCCACGACGAGCAAACCGACGACAGCCCAGTGCGAAGCGCTCATCGGGCTGCCGCCTCGATGTTGCGCTTTAAGAAGATCACCACCAAGCCGAAGAATGCGCCGACGATGATTCCGTAAGCTTTGGGCATGCCGAGCGAGATGGCGGCCATGGTCGCTGCCGCGGCCATGGTCCATGGCAGAACTTGGGAACGTCCCCGCCACAGACCTCGCGCCATCGCAATGAAGGCCGCCGTGAACGCGAAGCTCAGGCCAAAGCGTCCGAGATCGGGCAGCGCGGCGCCAAGCAAAGCCCCAAGCGTCGTGGAGGCTGTCCACATGGAGATATTCACCAGCCCTGAGCCTATGAGGAATGGTGCTCCGACATCGGGGGACTTTGCCCGCTCGGACATCGTCAAAGCCCAGTTCTCGTCGCCAGTAATGTGGATGGCGAAGAGCTTTTTCCTCAGCGACAAGCCGGCCAGCACCTCGGATAAAGAGGCGATGATGCCGACATAGCGCAGGTTTAGTGACGCACCGGCCAGAACCGCGCCCAACACGACACCTGTGGAAGCGAACTGCTCGACCGCGATGATTTGCGAAGAACCCGCATGGGTAGAGGCGCTCATCATCGCCACGCCCCACCACGGAAAACCTACCTGTACGGCCAGGAAACCGAACGCCAAGCCATACACGCTGGCCCCAAAGGCCAACGGGAGGATGGCGATCGCCCCCCGTTTAGCCTCGTATGCGTTCCTCGCGGCTGGCGCGTTCTCGCCTTCATCCATGACACGTTCCGTCTTGTTTTCAGCCAGGCTCCTCTAACAGCCGACTGGCAATCCTTCGGTCGTCGGCATAGGCGTCTCAGCGGCGCTGATCCGCCGGGGTTCGTATCATTGCGTCGAGCGACCCGGTGATCATCGCCGTGCTCGGGCAGCGTGTTGCTCTCGTCTTGACCGAGCGGTCTGAGTGCCTGCGCATACCGGCCAAGACCGCCAGGGCAGTCAGCAATGCCGCCGCGTAGAGGAACAGGCCGCCAGGGCCGAGGAGGTCCATCACCAGGCCTCCGATGAGTGGCCCGGCGGCGGTTCCGATCCCGTTGAGTAGGAGAAGTCCGCGAGCCGTGCCTAGCAGCCGACCCGCAGGAAGGTCGTCGTTCGCAACGGCAAGGCATAGCGAATAGATGGGAATACCGAAACCGCCGAACAGCGCGCCCGCCGCAAGTAGCACAGGCAGAGGGGCGTCCGCGGCCAGCGCCACGCCGATCGCGGCCGCCGCGGAAGCCAGGGCGGCGCCGGCAATGACGAGTGTCCGCGACATGCGGTCCGATAGCCATCCCAAAGGCCACTGCAGCACGAGCGTTCCACCAAGGACCGCCGCCATGAACGCAGAAATGCCGCCCACATCGAGGCCAATCCTCTGCGCAAAATTCGGCCCTAGTCCCCAGAAGCCGCCGATGGCCAGGCCGGCTAGGAAAACGCCAACCGACGGGAGGGGCGAAACCGCAACGAGATCGCGAAAGGCGACGGACTCCTGTTCGACCTCGGCCGGAGGATGACTGGGCAGCAGCGTGACGGGGACGACGGCCGCAGATATCAGCAGCGAGACGAACAGGAACAGCGTCACGTCTGCGGGGGGAGCGATGTTGAGAAGCGCTTGACCAAGGGCCCATGAGCCCATCGAAACAACGCCGAAAATCGACAAAAGCTGACCGCGCGTGGATTGAATCGCGTGCGCGTTGAGCCAGCTCTCAGTCGCCAGGATCATGCCTGCATAGGCAAAGCCGGTCACAAGGCGAAGCGGCATCCATACGTTCGCCTCCACGAATGCGACATGAAGAAGAGCCGTCATCGAGGCGATCGCGGCGAAGCCGGCGAAAGTTCTCACATGACCGACGGACACGATCATCCTGGGCAGCGTGAGTGCGCCAATGGTGAAGCCCGCAAAGTATAGGGACATCATCGCGCTGATCGTATGAGCGGCGAAGCCTTCCTCACCAGCCCTCACGATCAGAAGCGTGCCCAATAGACCATTGCCCAAGAGCAACGTGGCGACACTCAACAACAGCGCTGCGACCGGCGCCAAAACGAGCCCCCGCCCGCAGGCTGCCTTCACGCTGTCCATCGCCTGACTCATTTCCGAGCCTGGCGCGGAGGCTGGTACTCCGCAGAACTGATGAATTGATCGAAGGCTTCACACCAGATGACAACGGCGCTGTAGTCGCGAACATCGATGTCGGCGGGCACCTCCATAATGAAGCCATTGAACGTCCTCACATCGCCAACCCGGGCCGACGCGTCCTTGATTGCGAGGAACGCTTCCTCGGATTCGACGAAGTGCGGGGTGAGATAAAGCTTGTAGTCCGGCCCGGGAGAGAGACGGCCGATGTGCGCGATCCGGTGAGGCAGGATCTGCACTTCACCTTCGCCCCAGTGCAGCAGGTCGCTGCCGGCTAGATCACGAGAAAGCTTTCCCGAATAGATCGCTTCAGGCGTCGCGCTCCTCAGCGCAAATTCAGTGGGCGATGCCGGCGCGGTGAGGATGGGCAGCGTGTAGATGCCGGCAGCAAAGCCGGTGACGCCAACGGCGAAGTGGGTGACGGCTAGAATGAGCCAACGCGGCATGTCTCACGTGCTCTCCAGTTCCGCCACCAAACGATCTGCGTCGAGGTGGAAATCCGAAAAGACGATCCGACCATCGGCATTGATGACCGTGAACCAAGGCGTTCCCCGTGTTCGGTAATCCTCCATGAACGTAGGAAACGCGGCTCCAGCCGGCGGTTCGTCGTGCCCGAAAGCGATGGGGAGACCGTACTTCACCTGATTGATGCGCAACTTGTCGAATGTATTTTCGTGCGCTCCTTCGAAGACTGTTTGGATCACTGCGAAGCCCACGCCCCTGGATTGCAGCGCACCGTGCAATTTCTGCAGTGTGGGAAACCCATGCAGATGGCAGCCTCTGCACCAGTGCTGAAACGCGAAAACGACCTTCGGCCCTATGCCGAAATCCGACAGCTTGATCGGCGTCTTAAGGTCGCTTCCATCCACGCCGATCCACCGATCAACACGAAGCTCTGGCGCTTGACGTTCGGCCGCGCTCATTTCTATCTCCGAACACGAAGCATGTGCCCGACCCGCAGCGAAAAATCGCGACCGCAGGGTGACTGCTATACTTCACCATCCCATAGCCCGAGCGTTGAATAGTCGATAAGACCAGAGCCTTGTCTCAACTATACCCGTCGCGGCCACAAGTTTACGTGGTTGACTATGAATTCCAAAGCCGGTCTTTTCCAATAGCGGCGTGACATAGTTTCTATGTCTTGGGGGGGGCGAATTCAGGCGTTCGCTCGACCCTTACGGCGCCGGAAGCTGCACGTTGGGCGCCACAGGCAGCGCGCGCTTATGCGCGGTGGCTCGGTACGCTCTCTGGATCGTCTCGACCGCCGCCGGGGCCACACCCCTTCCTTCGAGGTAGTCGTCGATCTCATCATAGGTCACGCCGTAGAAATCTTCGTCGGGGCGTAGCGGCATCGCGTCATCCAAATCTGCAGTGGGAACCTTGCCTATTAACTTCGCCGGGGCGCCCAGATGAGACGCGATTGCGCGAACGCGCCGCTTATTGAGTCCGGCGAGAGGGAGAACATCGGCCGCGCCATCGCCGAACTTTGTGAAGAAACCCATCACTGCTTCGGCTGCATGGTCCGTGCCGATCACAAGGCCGCCCAGGGTCCCCGCGAGAGCAAACTGGGCGACCATCCGTTGGCGTGCCTTGATGTTCCCGAACACCGTGCTGCGTTGGCCGGGGTCGACGGGCTCGTGTCCGGAGCCTGTCATCTCGTTCCACAGCGCGTCTGTCGCGGGCCTTACATTGATCACCGCGACGCGGTCGGGCCTGATGGCTGACAAAGCGAGCTGAGCATCGCGCTCATCCGTCTGTTCGCCATAGGGCAGCCGCACCGCCACAAACTCGCACTCGTACCCGATCTGACGCAGATCCTTCACGGCCGATTGCGCGATTAGGCCCGCCGTCAGGGAATCGACCCCGCCGCTGATTCCAAGCACATACGCTCGCTGCCCTGACGACCTCAGATAGTCTCGGAGGAAGGCGGCGCGTTCTGCCGCCTCGCGTCGGGCATCGAACGACGCGGAAACGCCGAGCGCTTCGATAATCTCGTCTTGGATGGGAATGACGACCTCCTGTGCGCGCCGCAGTCGAATGCTGGCGACCTCACCTCGCGAAGCTTCATCTCTCCCACGAGCCATGACGCGCACGCAACACAGGTTCAAGGCTATCGAAACTATAGCGACAGGGCATTGGGAAAGCAGTCTGATATAAAGCTATAGTCGACGCGGGATTATCGCGAGTCATAGTGACAAATTGCGTGTCTCTACTGATTTAACACCCGGTTGTCTGAACATCAGCTTTGCGATCCGCTCGATATCTTTCATTTGCGAGGATCATCTACGCATTAGCCTGAGATGAAGTCGGTCGGTCTGTCGTGACGAGCAAGGGGGTTCGGCATGGTCACCAGAGGTTTCACCGGCCGCGGTTCAGGCGGCGACCACGAGGGCCGTATTCCGCCAGGTCAACATCTCGTGGAGAACTTTCCCGTTCTTACCGCCGGGCCGACGCCTCGTATCGAGACGTCCGACTGGAAGTTCACGGTCAAGATCGGTCCGAAACCCGTCAAGGTCTGGAGTTGGAGCGAATTCAACGCCCTTCCAAAGACCAAAGTGACCAAAGACATTCACTGCGTCACGTCGTGGTCCAAGCTCGACACGAAGTGGGAAGGCGTGCTGATCGAGGACATCCTCGCGGACGCTGGAGTTGAACAGCCAACAGACTTCGTTCTTGCGCACTGCTACGATGGCTATTCGACGAATGTTCCGCTCGCGGACATGTTGTCCGGCAAGGCTATGGTCGCGCTGAACTACGCGGGCCAGCCGCTTCCCCGCGACCATGGCGGACCAGCGCGCCTTCTTGTTCCGCATCTCTACTTCTGGAAGTCCGCCAAGTGGGTGAATGCGCTGCAGTTCACCACTCGCGACGAGGCCGGGTTCTGGGAGTTGCGCGGTTATCACATCTACGGTGATCCGTGGCGCGAGCAACGGTACACCCATGACTGAGTTCGACGCACAACCCGCGTCGTGGCAGTCAGGCGTGATCGACGAAATCGTCCAACAGACACCGAGTATCAAGAGCTTCTTCCTGCGGTTGCCGGAACCGTTCGTCCATACAGCAGGCCAGCACGTCGACGTCCGGCTGACCGCCCCAGACGGCTATCAGGCCATGCGCAGTTATTCGATCGCATCGTCGGCGGGCTCTTCACCGACCCTGGAGCTCGCCATCGAGCGCCTGCCGAATGGCGAAGTTTCGCCATTCTTCCACGATGTCGCCGCAGCCGGCGACGAGATCGAACTCAGGGGACCGCTTGGAGGCCACTTCCTTTGGCCCGAGCCTGCCGACAAGCCGGTGCTGCTGATCGGCGCAGGTTCAGGCGTAGTGCCGCTGATGGCGATGATCCGGCAGCGCCGGGCATCAGCACAGGCCGTGCCAGTCGCTCTGCTCTTGTCGGCGCGAACCAGTGAGGACGTGCTCTTCTCCAGCGAGCTCCACTCAATCGAGATGAGCGATCCCACGTTCGTCTTGACGCTCGCGATTACGCGCGAAGCACCGAGGCGCGCCTCGGACTATGGCCGACGGATCGACGACGGGATCGTCCAGGCGACAATCGCACGTCTCGGTCGCGACCCGGGCCACGTGTTCGTTTGCGGGTCGAACGGTTTCGTCAACATCGCGACGGACAGCGCATTGTCGGCAGGGCTGGGCGTCTCGATCATCAAGACCGAGCGCTACGGTGGGTAGGGGCGGCCAGATGATCGTATCCCGTCACGCGGGCGCGCCCAGCTCAAGCTTTGTCCGGGAAGGGCTTCGCCCATGACAATCATGGCCCGTCAATTTCACCTTAGAAGTCGTCCCGAAGGGCTACCACAGGCCGACAACTTCGAGCTCGTCGAGCAGGATCTCCCCACGCCAGAGCGAGGACAACTGCTCGTCGCCAACCGTTGGCTCTCCGTTGACCCTTACATGCGAGGTCGCATGACCGGTCGAGACAGCTACATGCCGCCTTTCCAAGTTGGCGAGCCTCTGGATGGCGCCGCGATCGGCGTCGTGGTCGAAAGCAAGGATGACCGGTTCGGCCTTGGCGAGGTCGTGAGCCACTTTGCCGGCTGGCGCGACCGCGCGATCATCGACGCCGCATCCGCTACGAGGATCGATACGACGATTCCGGAGCAGGCGTATCTGGGCCCGCTCGGTTTCCCCGGCTTCGCCGCCTACATCGGCATGCTCAAGATCGGAAAGCCGCGAGCTGGTGAGACTGTGTTCGTGTCAGCAGCAGCGGGGTCGGTCGGATCGCTCGCTGTCCAAATCGCAAAGATTAAGGAATGCCGTGTCGTCGCGTCCGCGGGCGGCGAGGACAAATTGCGTTGGCTGCGCGAGGAAGCAGGCGCCGATGCCACGATAAACTACAAGAATACGGACGACATGGTCGCAGCACTTCGCGAAGCCGCGCCTAAGGGCGTCGACATCTATTTTGACAACGTCGGTGGCACGCACCTCGAAGCGGCGCTTGAGGCGGCCAATGACTTCGCCCGCTTCGCTCTGTGTGGAATGATCGAGCAATACAACAGCGAGCCGGTCGGTCCCCGCAACATCTATGCGGTTATTGAGAAGAGCCTCCTGCTGCAAGGCTTCATCACCGTCCACAACATGTCGCTCTGGGAAGATTTCCAGCGCGACGTCACCCGGTGGATCGCCGATGGGAAGGTCAAATGGCAGGAGACGGTTGTTCACGGCCTCGAGAAAACCCCTTCGGCGTTCCTCGATCTCTTCGCCGGAAGAAACATCGGAAAAATGGTCATCGACCTCAGGGATGGGGAGACGCCCTGACGGGCGGCGCCTGCCGTCAGCGGACCGCACCAAGCCACCCCGTCTAATTAGAATCTTTTGCTTTGGGAGATCACCGTGAGCCGCTTCGCCGAACCAGTTTTCATAGCCGCAGGCTTGCGGACACCATTCGGTCGTGGCGGAGGAGCGTTGGCAAATTATGACGCGGTCTCGTTGTCAGTGCCAGTCGTCCAAGAATTGGCGAAGCGTACTGAGCCCGATCTGACGATCTGGGGAACCGTCATCCCAAACCTGGGCTGGAGCAATATCGCTCGCGAAATCTGGCTGGACGCGAAGCTCAACCCCAACGTTCCAGCATTCTCCGTAGTCCTAGCGTGCTCGACCAGCATGACCGCGAGCTTCGCCGCAGCCGGGATGCTCGGCGGCGGGCTCAACCTGATACTGGTCGGCGGGTCTGAGGTCATGAGCCGACCGTCGCTCGCTCTCACCGCTGAGGCATCTAAACAACTTACCGATCTCTTCGCGCAGGATCCGGCTGCGGCACTTGCCGCCCTGGGGGCGTTGACCCCTCAAGACTATGTGCTCCCCACCAAGGGCTGGGCCAACCGCCTTACGGGCAGGACAATGGGCGATCACATGGAGGAGACCGCCAAGGCGTGGCGCATCTCGCGTGAGGCTCAAGATGATTGGGCTCTAAAAAGCCACCAGCGCGCCGTCGCCGGCTGGGACGGCGGCTTCTTCGATGACCTCGTGATCTCGCTGCCGGAGCTTTCCCGCGATGCCAACCCGCGCGCGGACACATCCGCCGAACGTCTATCCGGTTTGAAGCCCGCCTTTGATCGTGAGAGCGGGATGGGTAGCCTGACAGCCGGCAACAGCTCCCCCATCACGGATGGGGCGGCCGGTTGTTGGGTGTCCAACGAAGAGGGTCTGAAGAGGTTACCCGATGGCACGCCCTATGCGCGGATAGTCGACTACGAAGTCTCGGCGGTCGACCTGCGCACGGAGGGGCTGCTGATGGCGCCGTCCTATGCCATTCCACGACTTCTCGCGCGCCATCACCTTGGCTTCGCCGACATCGCACTTTGGGAAATCCACGAGGCTTTCGCGGCACAGGTGCTGGCCAACGTCGCGGCCATCACCGATCCGAACTGGGTCCGACAGAAGGCCCATGTTTCGGCCGAGATGGGCAACTTCGATTGGGATCGCGTCAATCCCAACGGCGGCTCGGTAGCCATCGGACATCCCTTCGGCGCGACCGGCGCGCGTGATCTCAGCCAAGCTGTGAAAGAGCTGTGGGCCATGCCGGTCGGATCTCGCGGGATCGTCAGCATCTGCGCCGATGGCGGTCAAGGCACTGTCGCCCTCCTCGAACGCGTCTGATCGGAGGACGAAAAATGAAGGCGATCCGCTTCCATGAGTTCGGCGCTCCCCATCTCCTTCGTTATGAGGACGCGCCGACACCTGTGACAAAGCCGGGAGAGGTGCTCGTCCGTGTACAAGCGGCAGGCCTCAACCCGCCCGACTGGTATCTCCGCGAGGGATACAAGGCTCTGCCGCCCGAGTGGCGGCCGTCGGTGACATTCCCGGCTCGGATGTGTCCGGGATCGTCGAGAAGGTCGCCGACGATGTGACCGCGTTCTCGGTGGGCGACGAAGTTTTCGGAATGATCCGCTTTCCCAGCTTCGGCGAGAGCCTGGGATACGCCGAGTATGTTTCCGCGCCTGCTTCCGACGTTGCGGCCAAGCCCCGGCACCTGGACCATATTCATGCAGCCGCCGTTCCCATGTCGGGGCTGACCGCTTGGCAGTTCCTGATCGAGCTAGGCCATAACGAGCAGAACCCGCTGCAGTCCGAGCGCCACACCCCGGTCCCGTTGGCTGGGAAGAGCGTTATGATCAACGGCGCTGCGGGGGGTGTCGGTCATCTGGCATTGCAGTTGGCAAAGCACGAAGGCGCGCGTGTCATCGCGGTCGCTTCAACCCGGCACGAAGCGTTCCTCCGCGAACTGGGTGCCGACGAGTTCATCGACTACACGAAGACCAAACCCGAAGACGATGTGCGAGACATCGATCTTGTCGTCGATGCGGTCGGCGGTCCGACCTCCGGCCGCTTCCTTCGGACCATACGTCGGGGCGGAGCGCTGTTCCCGATTTTTCCCCTTGGCTTTGCCGGACATGATGAAGCTGCCGACCGGGGAGTGACCGTTTCGGCGACGCAGGTGCGTTCCAGTGGCGATCAGTTGGCCAAGCTAGCTCGCTTGCTCGACAGCGGTGCGGTTCGCGTCGCCGTCGATAGCACATATCCGCTTTCCGAAGCGGCCGTCGCTCACGAACGCGCAGAGGCAGGCCATATCCAGGGCAAGATCGTCCTCGCCGTCGGTGACCCCATCGCCGATCAGAGCGGCCATGCGGGCGTGCCGTCATCGCAGTGGCCGCCCCGCATGAGGGGGCACTGACATGACGCGGGAAACGCCGATGATCGGCCACGCTCGACCTTCGAGGCATCATCCAGGAGAACTGCGGTGAGCCTGAGCGCTGACAGAACCGATTTCGGGGCGGCACAGCGGGCGCGGGCGCTTGCAGACCTCATGGTGCTCGACACACCGGATGAGCAAGCCTTCGACGATCTCGTTTTTGTCGCCGCGAAGGCCTGTGACGTTCCCATTGCGCTCATCACCCTGCTGGATACTGACCGGCAATGGTTCAAAGCCAAGTACGGGCTTGAGGTATGCGAGACGGAGATCGAACACTCTGTCTGTCGGATCGAGATCGATCAGGGCGATCTTCTCGAGATCGTCGACCTCACAAATGATGCGCGGACCAAGCGCAATCCGCTCGTCACAGGCGCCAGGCACTTTCGCGCCTACGCTGGCGCACCGCTAGTCCTGCGATCCGGAGCGATCGTGGGTCGCCTGTGCGTCATCGATACCGTTCCGCGGCCTGAAGGGCTCAGCGAGATGGAAAAGGCGATGCTGCAGGCGCTCGCCCGTCTCGCTAGCGAAAATCTCGAACTGCGCCGGATCGCAACGGCGAGCGAGCGCCTCACAGCCCTGCAGACCGCCTTGGTCGAAATCGGCGAGACCATTCGGAGCAGCCACGACACCGCAGAGATGGCTTCGGCGACCGCCGCCATCGTCGGCCGAGCGCTCTCCGCAGACCGAGCCGGGTTCGGATCCGTCAACGAGAACGTCGATACGATTGACGTCGAAACCGATTGGACGGCGCCGGGGGCCGTGAGCATTGCCGGGCGCCACCGTCTCGACGAGTACGGGAGCTTGCGCGAGCCGCTCGTCGTTGGCGACCCTCTCGTCGTTTGGGACGCCCTGACCGACGATCGCACTCTGCACAAGCTCGAGAGCGCAATGCGGGTCGGCGTTCGGTCGCTGGTCGACATGCCGGTTCGAGATCGTGGCAAAACCATCGCCGTCTTCTTCGTTCACTCGGCGCATCCCCGACCTTGGCCCGCAGAGGAAATCTCGTTTCTGCGAAGTGCGGCAGACCGGCTCGAGGCCGGCGTCGCGAGGCATCGTACCGAGCAGCAGCAACTCATAGTGAACGGCGAGATTGCTCACCGCCTGAAGAACATGCTCACCATGGTTCAGGCCATCGCCAGCCAAACGCTGCGAAGCGTCACCGATCGCGAGGCGGTCTACGCCTTCGAGCGTCGGCTGATGGCTCTGAGCGCGGCGCACGACGCCTTGCTCCAAATGAGTTGGACACAAGCTGACCTGCAAGCTGTCGCAGCGACAGTGATCGACGCGATCGGGTTCTCAGATAGGGTCGACATGAGTGGGCCGGCGGTGGCGCTGGGGCCACGAGCGGCGCTCTCGTTTTCCCTTATCGTCCACGAGTTGCTGACCAACGCCTGTAAATACGGCTCGCTGACCAGCGACGGCGGCCACGTCTCGCTGTCGTGGGATGTCGAGGTCGGCCAGGACGACGACCTTCTCCGCGTGGAATGGCGGGAACGGGGTGGGCCTCCGGTTGTGCCTCCAACTCGCCGAGGCTTTGGATCGAAGCTGATCAACATCGGCCTGGTCGGCACCGGAGGCGTCGATGTTCGCTACGAGCCCGCCGGGTTAACGGCCGATCTGCACGCCTCCATGCGTCACCTGGTTCAAGGTTAATGGGGGTATGCGTGGAATGATGAAACCCGTGGTGCTCGTCGTCGAAGACGAACCACTTCTCCGTCTGTTTGCAACGGACATGATCGAGGAGGCGGGCTTCGAAGTCTTGCAGGCGCCAAATGCATCCGCCGCGCTCATGACCCTGGAGGAACGACTGGATGTGCGCGTCGTGTTCACGGACGTGAACATGCCCGGCGGCATCGATGGCATCATGCTCGCCATTTGCATCCGCCGGCGGTGGCCAACCATCCAGATCATCATCACGTCCGGGAGGCCTTGGCCTGACGAAGCCGTCGTTCCAGCGGACGTTGTGTTCTTCCCCAAGCCATACCGGCAAGACCGTGTCTTGGACACGGTCCGAAAGATGGCGGCGTGATGTCCACGATGCCCGCGCATGTCGCCTTCTCCGGGAAAAGAGACGGCAGCCCCGCGAGTGATAGCGCGCAAAAATCGCGGCTTAGCGACAATTCGCTGGAGGTGCGGTTGTGATCGTCCTCCTGATCCTCTCTTACCTCGCTGGCGTCCTCACCATAATCAGTCCCTGCATCCTGCCGGTTCTGCCATTCGTCTTCGCCCGCTCGGATCAGCCCTTCCTCCGTAGCGGCTTACCCCTCCTGCTCGGCATGGCCGCAACCTTCGCGGGTGTCGCGACGTTGGCAGCGGTCGGTGGGGGCTGGGCTGTACAGGCGAACAACGCGGGACGGTTGGCTGCCCTCGTCATCTTAGGGCTGTTCGGCCTTCTCCTTTTGCTCCCCTCGCTCGCCGACAGGGCAACTCGGCCACTCGTCAGCCTCGGTGATCGGCTCACGCGCACCGCCGGTCCTGACGGGCCAGAAAGAAGTGGGTTCTTCGCTTCTCTCTTACTTGGTGTCGCCACGGGCCTGCTTTGGGCTCCATGCGCCGGCCCTGTTCTTGGACTGGTGTTGACCGGCGCTGCTCTTCAGGGAGCAAACGTCGGCACATCGCTTCTCTTGTTCGCCTACGCAGCCGGTGCGGCTACCTCGCTCGCCTTGGCATTGCTGATCGGCGGACGTGTCTTCGGCGCGATGAAGCGGTCGATCAGAGTTGGAAATTGGATGCGGCGTTCGCTCGGAGCGCTGGTCCTGGTTTCCGTCGCGGCCATCGCGCTCGGACTGGATACCGGGCTTCTCACCAGACTCTCGCTGTCCGGCACGGCGACCGTCGAGCAGACGCTCCTTGATCAGTTCCGTCTCGGCCGGCGATCGTCCGAAACGAGCGTTTTGGCTGACGGCGCCCTTGGTGTCGAAGGAATCATGCCTTCACTTGAAGGGGCGACGAGCTGGCTTAACTCCGCTCCGCTCACGGCCGAGGATCTTCGCGGCAAGGTCGTTCTCGTCGACTTCTGGACCTACAGCTGTATCAACTGCCTTCGCACGTTGCCTTATGTGCGTGCCTGGGAGGAGAAGTATCGCTCGGCCGGCCTGGTCGTCGTCGGCATTCATGCACCGGAGTTCGCGTTCGAAAAAGATGCGGCGAACGTGGCGAAAGCCGTGCGAGATTTTGAGGTCACGTACCCCGTAGCGCTGGATAACGACCACAGGATCTGGCGCGCATTCAACAACCAGTACTGGCCGGCACACTACTTCGTCGATGGCCAAGGCCGCATCCGTTACCACCACTTCGGAGAGGGCAATTATGCCGAGTCCGAGAAAGTCATTCAGAGGCTGCTCGCTGAGAACGGTCAGGCTGTCGGCGACATGCGCACAGTGTCAGTGCGTGTTAGTGGCGCTGCCGCCGCGCCGAGTTGGAACGACGTTCGCTCGCCGGAGACCTATCTAGGCTTTGCTCGCTTCGCGCGGCTCCAATCCCCAGGCGGGCTCGCTCCGGACGTGGAGCGCGAGTACTCGACACCCGCTCGCTTGCCTTTGAACGGATGGGCCCTGTCCGGCGTCTGGACGGTGCGGGAGGAGTATGCGGAGACGCGAAGCCCCAGCGCGCGCATCGTCTATCGCTTCCATGCCCGAGACCTCCATCTCGTGCTCGGCCCATCGGCCTCAGGTCGTCCGGTTCGGTTCCGCGTGACCCTGGACGGCAAGGCGCCGGCCGGCGACCACGGCAGTGACGTCGATGCCGCCGGCACGGGAGTCATCGACACGCAGCGTCTCTACCAACTCGTGCGCCAGAGCGGTGAAGTCCGCGAGCGCGCCTTCGAAATCGAGTTTCTCGACCCTGGGGCGCAAGCCTTCGCCTTCACCTTCGGATGACACGCCGCGAATGCGGACGGCCCGTCATCCCTCAACGATTGGAGATGCAACATGAAGCCTGAAGTCCTGATCTACACCACGAGTTGGTGCCCGTTCTGCCGCCGCGCGAAGGCGCTCCTCAAAGAGAAGGGCGTGGCATTCACCGAGCTTGATATCGAAGCCGATCCTGCACACCGGAAGGCGATGATCGAGACGTCGGGGCGTAGCACCGTGCCGCAGATCTTTATCAACGAGACGCATGTCGGCGGCTCCGACGACCTCGTTGCGCTCGATGCAGATGGCTCGCTCGACAAGCTGCTTGCCGGACAAACCCCGGCGAACTGATTTGTCCCCCCGATAGGGCCACTTGTCGATGAACGTGGCTGAACGACAAGAGAGGAGTCCGGTTTGGTCTCAGCAGTTTGGAACGATGTCACCCTCGCGGTCAGCGACGAGACTATGGTCGTGGATGGAAACCATTATTTCCCGCCTCAATCAGTTGACCGGCAGTATCTAATACCAAGCGAGCATACGTCTGTCTGTCCTGTGAAGGGGACAGCGCAATACTTCCATGTCCGGGTCGGTGACCTGCGTAATGCAAACGCCGCCTGGACCTACGCCGACCCTTCGCCGGCGGCCCGCTCAATCAAGGATCACATCGCCTTCTGGAAAGGCGTCAACGTCGCTTAGCCGTCAGCCGGCAATTAGATTTCAGAAAGGAACCGCCGATGTCGAAAGTTTTGGACGGCAAAGTCGCTATCATCACGGGTGGCTCTCGAGGCCTTGGCGCCGTGCTGGCGGCGACGCTCGCCGATCAGGGAGCCGACGTTGCTATCACCTACGCTGCTTCGGCCGATAAAGCCGAGTCCGTCGCCGAGGTGGTGAGGGCCAAAGGCGTTCGCGCTCTCGCAATTCGATGCGATCAAGCGGATACGTCGGCCGCCAAGCCCATGGTCGAGCAGGTCGTAGCTGAACTCGGCAAGCTCGACATCTTGATCAACAACGCCGCAATCGCCGTCCAAGGAAAATTGGTCGACGATCCGACGCTCGATTCCGCCGCGTTCGACAGGCAGTGGATGGTCAATGTCATGGGCACCGTGGCGATCACGCGTGCGGCGGCGCAGAAAATCTCTGACGGTGGCCGCATTGTCTTCATAGGTTCCGGCCTGGGCACCCGAGCGATCGTGCCGGGAATTGCCGACTACGCAGGAACCAAGGCAGCGATCGCGGGATATGCGCGCGGGGTGCAGCGCGATCTTGGCCCCCGCAACATTACCGTCAACGTAGTCCAACCAGGCATCATGCCGACCGACATGACCGGGGAAGTTGCTGACAACTTTCCGCAGGCTGTGATCGATATGCATCCCATCCGTCGGATCGCCACGATTGAAGAGGTGGCGGGCGCCGTCAGCTACCTCGTCAGTCCTGCTGCAAGCTACACCGCTGGCGCAGTGATCGATGTGTCAGGGGGCGTCCTGGTCTGAACGATGCTCGACGGGCGTGTGACGCGGATAACTGAAGGACGATCGCTTCCGCACCTGAGCGCTTCGTTGAAGTCCGGGTAGCAGGCCGGCTGATCCTGCCGGGCCCATTATCCTTAAAGCCGTAGCGGACAAGGCTTCCGCATTTCAGGAGTTCATAGAGTGCCGAATACAGACCTAACCCAAGAGCGCATTGCTGTCGCCACCGACTATTTCCGGAAGATCGACAGTGGCGATCCCACCATCCTCGACATTCTGACTGACGATGTCGTGACGTACTTCCCGAAGTTCGGAGTTGGATATGGCAAGGCCGAATTCATGGAAGTCGCCAAGGGCCTGTTGGGGTCGCTTCAGCGGATCGAGCACGATTTCGATCGCATGACCTTCCACGTAGCCGGTGACCACGTGATCGTGGAAGGCTTTGAAGGTGGCGCTATGGCTGATGGCACGGCGTGGCCGGTCGAAGGCCTGTCCGAAGGCCGTTTCGCCAACGTATTCGAGTTCGACGGCGCGCTTATCAAACGTGTTTTCATCTATGTGGACCCGGACTTTGCTAGCGCTAATGACGCGGGCTTTCTTTGGGGCCGCAATGTCAGACTGACGCGATGACCCCAATCGCATGGCGCGGCGCTCACGTTCGCAGGGCGAAGGCCGATTGGCGGTGATGCGGAATGGACCATCCAGAGTTCGATACGGCTTTCGAGCGCCTGCCTGAGGGGTATAGCGAAGGCGCTTACGAAGGCAGGCGTTTCGGCGTGACGGTTCGTCGGTCGGAGGATGGACGGAGGAACAGCCTTTTTGCTCGAGAACTGGCAGGGAACGACATCGTCAGCTTCAATCTGTATCGCGTTGCTTCGGGCAGTGCGTCGCTGAAGCCGTGCGAGATGTCCTCGGAGAAGGTTATCGCTTTCGTATTGGGCTATCAGCCCAACGCCTGAGCATGTGGGGCTCGCTGCCTTCCCATGTTCCCATGCCGCTCCAAGCGCGCCTTCTGGTCGCCTGAACTATCGAAACTATAGACACAGGTCATTGGACTTCGGTCTGAGGTAAACTCATCTTCTATACCTCAGCGTGCGAGGGAACCGGCGCTGATCTTTCGTGCAAGCCATCATCGAGGAAGTCCACGCGATGACAAGCTCCAGTGCTGCGACCGTACCTTCACCATCTGACCTCGACGAGAGCGCGACCATGACGGTCGCGGACGCGCTGAAGATCATTTTGGCGAACAGCTATGCGGTCTACCTCAAGACCAAAAACTTTCACTGGCATGTCTCCGGCCCGTACTTCAGGGACTACCATCTCCTTCTCGATGAGCAAGCTGCGGAAATCCTCGCAGCGACCGATGCGATGGCGGAGCGTGCCCGGAAGACCGGCAATACGACCATACGCTCGATCGGCGATATCGCCCGCCACCAGACGATCAAGGACAACGACGCGGAGTTCGTCACGCCGCAGGACATGCTGGCGGAGCTGCGCGCCGATAATCTTCACATGGTCGAGTCGCTGCGCCGCGCAAAGGACGTCGCCGACGAGGCTAAGGACAACGCGACCTCCGGCCTTATCGATACCTGGACCGACGAGGCGGAACGCCGTGCGTGGTTCCTTTTCGAAGTCAGCCGATAAGCCTGCTGCTCAACTGATCGGATCGTTTCATGGCGTCTAACGATGTGCAGACCCAGTTTCTGCAGACAGAGGGCGGTCGGGTAGCCTTCGACGATACGGGCGGAACGGGACCTCTCGTCGTGGGCATCCCTGGAATGGGTGACTTGCGATCGGAGTATCGCCTCATCAAACCCATGCTGCAGCATGCGGGATGCCGAGTGGTGACGATGGACGTCCGCGGGTTCGGCCAATCGTCGCCGGAATGGTCGGATTACTCCGCGCGAGCGGTAGGCCGCGACGCCGTCGCCATCCTCCGACAGTTGGCTGCCGGGCCAGCTGTGATCATGGGCAACTCGTTCGCAGCCGGCTCTGCGCTTTGGGCTGCCAAGGAAGCTCCTAGCCTCGTCAACGGGGTGGTGCTGCTCGGTCCGATCGTTCGCGATCTCCCCCTCACGACGATCCAGAAACTTGTCCTCGGGCTGGGATTCGCAGGGCCATGGCGAACCTGGTTCTGGACCACATACTGGAGCAGCCTCTTCCCGACGAAACCGGCGCCGGATCATGCCGAGGTGAAAGCGGTGATTGCTGCAAACCTCAGAGAGCCAAAACGCATGCGGGCTCTCTTGACGATGCTCTCATTGTCGAAGTCTGACACCGCAGCGATCTTGGACGAGATCTCTGTGCCGAGCCTCATCGTCATGGGCACAAAGGATCCGGACTTCCCGGACCCTGTCGAAGAAGCCCGAGGCTTGGCTACGAGGATCAGTGCCGAAACCATGATTGTCGAGGGCGCTGGGCACTACCCTCATGTCGAAATGCCGAACGATGTCGGACAGCGGATCATCGCGTTCGTCCGCCAGCTCGATAAGTCCGGCCCGGCCGCTGTGCCTTTGCGCAGGAGCTGAGTATGGCAAAGGTCGGATTCGGTGGAGGTTGCCACTGGTGCACCGAGGGTGTCTTCCAAGCGTTGCGTGGCGTCACGCAGGTCGACCAGGGTTTCCTACAATCTGTGGCGCCGGCCGACACGTGGGCGGAGGGGGTGATAGTAACCTTCGAGCCCTCAGCGATCGGACTGGAGACGCTGTCCGAGGTGCACCTGCGCACACACTCCGCCACTCGTGCCCGTTCGGTTCAAAACAAATACCGAAGCGCGATCTATATCTTCGACGAGAGTCAGCGAGCCGAAGCCGATGAGGCGATACGCGGATTCGCTGAGGAGACCGGCAAGCCAGTCCACACCCTCGTCCTGCCGTTCGCGGGCTTCAAAGCTTCGGACGAGCGATATCAGAATTATTATCGCACCGACCCGAACAGGCCTTTTTGTCGGCGATACATCGATCCGAAACTCGACTTCATCCGCAAGCACTTCTCGGAGATCGCGCTGGCTGAGTAGCCACCGTCGAGCCGGCAGTAGCCGGACCACGCAAGACAGCCGACCCGCTCTTAAGAAGATCGGTAGCGATCGCTGCGCCGATTGAATTACCGCTCTTTCGGAAAGACGGAGGCGGACTCCATCCGCTTGATGCCATCCTCATTGAGAGAGATGGCGCACCCATCAGGATTCGAACCTGAGGCCTCTACCTTCGGAGGGTAGCGCTCTATCCAGCTGAGCTATGGGTGCCTGTTGCTTACGCGGTGCTTACGCGGAAAACCTGTGAGTTGGAAGCTCCACCGATGTCTCCTGCAAACCCTTGTAAATCAACTCCTTTTATTCATCTCTTACCGACCATCACCCGTTGACAGCAGCCTTCGGAGGGCAACGCTCTATCCAGCTGAGCTATGGGTGCGTGACGCTGGTCAGGAGGGGCGGTTAGCAAAGTCCTTTGCGCCGCGCCAGCGTCAAATGCGCACGCGCCTCATCTTTTCGGCTTGTCCCTATTTGCCAGCGCGCGCCATCGGCTGGAACTGGCCAAGGCCGCAGCTTGCGCCGGGCTGGAGACTGGAACCGACATTGTAGAGCACTGTGATGATGTCCACCGAACAGAGCTGCGACAGGCTGGTCCGATAGGAGAAGCGCTTTTCGAAGCCGAGCGTCGGGCAGCTGTTGGGCAAAATGTTCCGGTAGACCTTGTTGCCATTCATGATGAAATCAATGGTCCGGTCGTCGCGCACCTGTGTCGTGCGGATCGCACTTAGCTGAATGCAGTCGACCGGCTTTCCCTTGGCGACATAGGGGTCGGGCCGGGATGGGGCCAGGGCGATCGCGGGAGCAGCGAGGCCGCCCAGGGCGAGGCCGAGGAGCAAGGGGATCGAAGGACGGATCATGGACTTCCTCCAGCATGTCTGTGGACAAGAAGACGCCGCGGGCCGGCTTGTTCCGTCCCTGGCATAACATGCGTCGCCTGCAGCAGGATAGCGGAGATCAGGGCGTCGGAACGGTCCCTTTTGGCGGTGGGGTCTTGGGTTTGTAGCGGCACAGGTCCGCGACGATGCAGCGCCAGCATTCGGGCCGGCGTGCCTTGCAGACGTAGCGCCCGTGCAGGATCAACCAGTGATGCGCGTCGCGGCGAAAGGGAGCGGGGACGCGCTTTTCGAGTTTCTGCTCGACCGCCAGAACTGTCTTGCCCGGCGCGAGGCCGGTGCGGTTGCCGACCCGGAAGATATGGGTATCGACCGCGAACGCCTCCTGCCCGAAGGCGGTGTTGACGACGACATTGGCGGTCTTGCGCCCGACGCCGGGCAGGGTGGTGAGCGTGTCGCGATCCTGCGGCACTTGGCCGCCGAAATCCCGCACCAATATCTCGGACAGGGCAATGACGTTCTTCGCCTTGGCATTGAAAAGGCCAATGGTCTTGATGTGCTGTTTCAACCCTTCTTCGCCCAGGTCGACCATCTGCTGCGGCGTGGTCACATCGCGGAAGAGCGCGCGGGTTGCCTTGTTGACGCCGATATCGGTCGCCTGTGCGGACAGGACGACGGCGACCAGCAACTGATAGTCGTTGCCATATTCCAGTTCGGTCTGCGGCGCCGGGTTCGCCTCCGCAAGGCGGCTGAAGAAGTCGAAGATCTGCGCCTTGTTCATCAGTCACGGTCCACTCACATCGCCGTCTTGAAAGCCGCGGCGGATATCTCTTCGATACGCCGCTTCGACTTCGCTCGGCGGCTACTGAGGACGAGCGGGGACAGTGTTACAGGCCCAGCACGCCCTTCATGTCGTAACGGCCGGCAGGCTGGGTAGCGAGCCAGCGCGCGCCCTTCACCGCGCCGCGCGCGAAGATGACGCGGTTTTCGGCGCGGTGGCCGATCTCAATCCGTTCGCCGTCGGCCGCGAAGATCACCTGATGGTCCCCCGCGACCGATCCGCCGCGCAGCGCTGCAAAGCCGATCGCCCCCTGCGCGCGCGCGCCGGTGATGCCGTCGCGGCCTCGTTCGCTATGGTCCTCCAGCGCGATGCCCCGCCCGCGCGCAGCCGCTTCGCCCAGCAGCAGGGCGGTGCCGGACGGGGCATCGACCTTGTGCCGATGATGCATCTCGACAATCTCTATGTCCCAGTCGTCGCCAAGCGAGGCAGCAGCACGCTCCACCAGCGCGGCGAGGATGTTGACGCCGAGCGAGGTGTTTCCGGTCTGAAGCACCGGGATATGCGCGGCCGCCTGATCGATTAGAGCATGGTGAACGGGTTCGAGGCCGGTGGTGCCGATCAAGATCGGCTTCTTCGCGGCGACGCAAGCGTCCAGATGCGCCGGTAGCGCGCCGGGCACGGAAAAGTCGATCAGCACGTCCGCCGCCTGCGCCAGCGCCAGCGGATCGGCGGTCATGGGGACGCCGGGTGCGATGTCGCCGGCGGGATTGCGGTCGATCTCCTCCGCCGCCATTTGCGCGATGGCCCGTCCCATGCGCCCTGCCGCGCCGAAAATGCCGATGCTGCTCATCTCATGCCCGTCCTTATCCTGTGCCCGCGCCAGTGCCAGAGCGGCGCGTCCTTGTCATCCCCCGGCAGTCACTGGCGGGAGCCAAGGCCGGGGGCCTGCGAATTGCGACAGGCGAAGTTCACACCGTTCCGCCAGCCCTTTAGGTGTGGAAGCGTTCGCGACGCACCGGATGCGCCTGCCTGACGCACGTCGGAGCGATTCCTGTGCGACAGGGGGTAGGACAGGAGGAGGCCAGCCCTCCGCTCGGTCAGTAGTTGTCCCCGCCGCAGGTCACTTGCCCCACACCGCGATTGTCGACGGTGCAGGCGGCCTTGCCCGCGATGCTGATCGTGCCTGATCCGGTCGAGACCAGCTTTGCAGCGACATCGGCGGTAAGCGCGATGCTGCCCGCGCCTTCATTGCCGACCGTGGCCTGGCGCACGCGCAGCGGTTCGGCGGCGACGGAGCCGGGGCCGGTGACGTGGATCGTTGCGACCCCCGCGCGGCCTGCCAGATTCACTCGGCCGCCGCCCGCCAGATTAACGTCGATCCGGTCGAGCTGCACATCCGCTATATTGATGTCGCCACTGCCACCCACCGCGATCCGCGCGCCGAGGCCCTTTAGCCGGTTGACGGCCACGGACCCGCCCCCTGTCAGCATCACGCGGTCCAGCATGCCAGTGGACAGGCGCAGCGTCGCCGCGCCGCTGCTTTTCTCGCCGGTGGTCAGCCGGTCCATCGAAACGATGAGCAGGCGGCCCGAAACATCGACCTTCAGCCGGTCGAGCGCGGCCTGATCGCCCTCCGCCCGCGCCGACACGCCAAGCCCGGTGGTGATGACGACGTTGACCGGCGCATCGACGCGGATGGCGTCGAAACTGTTGATGGTGAACCCGCGCGTGGCCGCGTCGGCGGGCTGCGCCGCCAGCGGGGCGGCGAGCCCCGCCACCAGGGCCGCCATCCTTATGGGCGACAGCGCGCCTCGCCCGATCCCATGATGCTCGTCTTGCACTGCGCCTTGCCCTTCACCGTCACGTCGCCCGATCCCAGGATGCTGATATCAAGCACGCCGTCCGAGGAAAGGGAAGCGTTGCCCGATCCCAGCACCGAAACCTCCCCGCCGCCGGCCTTCAGCCCTTCGCCCGCGAAATTGCCGGAACCGGTCACGGACAGGTCCACCTTGTCGGCTGATCCGGTCGCGCTCATGTCGCCCGAACCGGTGATCTCCGCCTCCAGCGATGGGACCGCCATGGATGCGATCTTCAGGTTGCCCGAGCCGGTCAGGTTGGCATCGAACGAGCCGCCGTCCACGCGGTCCACATCGATATCGCCCGATCCGGTTGCCTCCACAGCCCGGATCGCCGGCATCGACACGCGGATGGTGACGCCCTTGTCGTCGCTCCAGTTCATGCCGTACCGTCGCTTGCGCCCGATCTCCAGCGTGTCGCCATCGCGCCGGATTTCCAGCCGGTCGAGAATCTTCTGGTCGCCCTGCGCCGTCACGGAAAAGCCGCCGCGCGTGATGATGACGGTGTCTGGCCCGGTCGCTTCGACCTTCGTGAAATCCTTGAGCGCCGCCCAGGCGGCGGGATCGGCGGGCGTGGAAGCATCGGAGCCGCCGCTGCCATTGTCCTCGCGCGAGCAGGCGGCGGGGATCAGCGCCAGCGACGCGATCAGCATGGCGGGGGCCAGAAG
>NZ_LSJY01000020.1 GCF_001556865.1 Sphingobium sp. CCH11-B1
TCCGGAAAATTGACGTCGGAAGTCAGATTGGGGCTGGACTGTCAGGATATGTCGCCGAACTAGGCGCTGCCTTCCTGGCCGCCGATCTTGGGCTTTGTATCGAGCCGCGCCCCGATCATGCCAGCTATATCGCAAGCTGGATCAAGGTGCTGCAAAACGACACCCGCGCCGTCGTGCAAGCCGCCGCCCATGCCGAACGCGCCGTTGCCTATCTGCACCAACTGGCGGCCACAGAAGCGATCGAGAAAGCGGCGTAGATTACTTTGATGAGGCCGCCCCAAGAAGGGGCGGCCCCTTCGCTTTTCCCACCCATCGACCCTATGCGCGGCCGCTCCCTTCGATCGCGGCTAATTGGTTTCAGGCAGCAAGCGTTGATATCGAAGCCCGCTTTCCACCCGCACGCGGCGCGACGGAAATCTTCACCCAAACGTCCCGGTTGAGCCGGTCGAGAATCCGTAACAGCCGGTCGATGGTGAATCGCTCCAGTTTGACCTGGCGGATACGCGAAAAATCGGCGGCCGATATACCGGTGCGCGCTTCGGCATCCCGAACCGTCAGCCGCTCGGCATCGAGCGTTTTGACGATTTCAGCGGCAAGGATCGCACGAAACTGGCGAATGCTGGCATCGGGCTGATCGAAGTCGGCAAAGACATTGCCCGAACCGCGAACCAGTTCGAAATCGTCATCATGGTCAGCCATTGAGCATCTCCTTCAGCCGCTTGATCCGCTCGCGCACGAGGTCAATTTCGTGGCGTGGCGTCGCAATTCCCTTGGTCGATTTCTTCTGGAAGGCATGAACCACCCAAATGTCATCGCCCAGTTGCACCGCATAGACGACCCGATAGGCGTCGCCGCGCTCCTTGATCGCCAGTTCCCACACACCGGCACCCAGCCCGGCAAGCGGCTTGGCAATGTCCGGCGTTCCACCATCGGCTACCACGGTCAGGGCATCCAATGCCCGATCTATGGCACGTGCAGGAAACGCCTCAAAATCTCTTCGCGCCGCCTTGATCCAAGAGACAGTGCGGAGTGTGTTACGTGATTTCGCCATAGTAGTCAAATCTGCCAACAAGGTCAATCCGCGTGCAGCATCATGCCGCCGCTGCAAATGGCGAGGTGCTGACCAGCACTTCCACGGCTTTCAGCTTATGTTCGGGCGCGAGATGGGCATAGCGCAGCGTCATCGCATAATCGCTATGCCCAAGCAGTTCGCGCACGGTGTTGAGATCGACCCCGCCCATTACCAGCCGCGAGGCGAAATGGTGGCGCATGTCGTGCCAGCGGAAGGCGGTGATGCCCGCATCCTTGAGCAAATGCCGCCACGAGAAATTGACGCGATCAAACCGCTGGCCCACGTCGTTGACAAAAACCAGCCCGTCGGTGCTTTCCACTTGCGCGCGCCAGCCCTGCAAAACGAACATGGCCTCGCGATTGAGGGGAATATGGCGCGTTCGCCGCGATTTCGCGGTCGCACCCGTCACGGTCAGAATACGCCGGTCGAGATCGACATTAGCCCAGGTGACATCGAAAAGTTCGCCGCGACGACAGCCCGTGTTGATCGAGAGCAGAATCAGCGGCTTCACATGGTCGGTAAAGGCCAACTGCCGCAGGCTCGGCAGCAATTCATACCCGCGTTCGCTCCGCCAACGGTTAGCCGAATCGCGCTCGGCGCAGCGGCGCTCTTCGCGAGCATCGAGCGCCGCTCGCAAGCGGGCCTCTTCGTCGTAGGAGAGATAGCGAACTTTGGGGCAATTGTCGGTGCGCGATTTCTTGACCTTGGCGAGTGGATTGGTCCCAAGCAATTCCCATTCCACCGCGCGGTTGAACGCGGCCTTGATTGAGGAAATATCCCGGTTAATGGTTTCGAGGCTCAACCCGCGTTCGACCTCGCCTCCACGCCAGCGTTCGACATCCAGAGCGGTGATCGCATCGAGGCGCTTGTCCAGCAGGACCTTGAACGCGGTCGCAAGCCGGTTGAGGTTTTGCTTATGCGCTTTTTGATTGGCCTTGGCCCAAAGCCCATAGTCGCCATCGAGAAAGGCGCGGAAGGTCGGCACCTCCCGCTTGGGCTTGCGCGCTTCGATGGGATCAATGCCGCGATAGACTTCGGAAAGAATGACGCGGGCGCTCTCGCGGGCCTCGGACAAACCCACCGCATCGGCCCTGCCCAGCCACACCCGCTTGCCTCGCGCATATTCGCAATAGAAAGACTTCACCCCGGCGGGCGTTACGCGCAGGATCAAGCCTTTAAGCCGGGCATCCCTATAATCTTTGACTTTAACCGATATGGGAAACTTATCGACCATGGATTGTGTCAAAGCAGTTCGCATTATTCCGGCCTCGCCTGCCAAAAATTAAATCCCGAATCGCATCGTTCTGGTGGTGCACTGGTGGTGCAACTTGCTGCAACAGAGCGGAACATAACGGGACAATCTGCACCACCAGAGATGTCAGCAGACTGGCAAAAAAGACCCCATTTTTCAAGGTTTATCGTTTAATTTCGGAGCATTAGGAACCATCAAAAAGGGCGGGCTGGGGGTGTGGGGGTCGGAGGTTCGAATCCTCTCGTCCCGACCAAGGAAAACCGCCGTTTCTTGCCAAGCGCAGGAGACGGCGTTTTCGTTTCGGCGCGACGCGGCGCCAGCGCCTATGCGGGGCCGGCCAGCATTTTCTGCGCGCTTGTGCGGATGAAGTCGGAAATCGGGCCGGACATCATCTTCAGCATCATCGGCACATCTACCGTCGCCCGGATATTGGCGTCCTCGATCACCAACCGGGTGGGAATGGACTGGCCCATCACGTCGATCCGCATGTCGAGAACATCGTCCGATGGCCAGTGCGCCGTCACCGTGCCGCCGCCGGGAATATGTTTCTCCAGCTTGGGCAGGCCCGCCTCAACGCGGCGCTTGGCCTCCGCCTTGCCCAGTTGATGCGGTATGTCGATGTCCATTGCGATCCTTCCAGTTGCCGCCGCCAGCCTTAGCGAGGGTCTCGCCCGGCCGAAAGGGCAAGCCGCATCAGCGCAGTGCCTGTCCTACAGATAACCATATGGGATAAATGATTCGCCTCACCCATCCACGCGGAGGCACAGCAATGGATATTCACGACCTGATCGAAGAGGTCATCGCCCGCGAAGGCGGCTATAGCGATCATCGCGCCGACCGCGGCGGACCCACCAATATGGGCATCACCCGCGATGTCGCGCGCGACAATGGCTATTTCGGTGACATGAAGGCGCTGCCGCGCAGCTTTGCCGAATCCCTGTACCGGCGGCTCTACTGGGATCAGCCCGGTTTTCCCTTCGTCGCGGAGATCAGCTGGCCGGTGGCGGCGGAACTGTTCGACACGGCGGTAAACATGGGGCCGGCAACCGCCACCGGCTTTCTCCAGCGCGCGCTCAATGCGCTCAACCGCAACCAGCAGGATTATCCCGACCTGAAGCTGGACCGGCAGATCGGCGCGCGCACGCTCGACGCGTTGCGACGCTTCCGGGCGTTGCGGGGAGCCGGCGGCGACAAGGTGATGCTGAAGGCGATGGAGGCGCTGCAGGGGGAGCGTTATATCGCCCTGGCGGAGAGCCGCCCCGCCAACGAAGCCTTCCTCTACGGCTGGCTTGCGAACCGGATCGGTTAGGATGCATACCTCTCCCCCTGACCCGCTGGATGAAGGCGACGTGTGGACGCGGCGCGCCCGTCCCGCCTTCCTCTACCTCATCTACGCGCTGCTGCTCTGGTCGATCCCCATTGGCCTGCTTGCTGGATGGCGGCCGGCGCTGGCGGCGGCGATCATCGTGGCCATGCGCGCCTATCTCAACGCGCTGCCCGAACCGCTCTATGCGCTCTTCGGCACCGGCTATCTCGGCTACACTGCAGCCCGCGCGTGGGACAAGGCGAAGGGCGGCATGCGGTAACGACTTGGCGTAAACTGCCCGGTCAAGGCCGGACTGGTCCGACCATAAGGTCTTGGCAGCGGCCTTGCGCCTGCAAAGCCAGGCTCACCTTCGCCGGACATGAGAGGGGCCGCCGGGAGCAACAGCCCCGACGGCCCATCATTGACATGGTCAGCGGCCGGAAGCGCCGCCCAAGGAGAATGTCTGTTCGCGCTATCCTGTCGTGCGACGAGCGACGGCCTGTGTGTCAGCTCTCAAATCGTCATCGTCATGGAAAGGATCGACGCAGCGGCGTCGCTCAGCGGCGCATTCCCCGAATGGACTTGACCGACCCCATTGCTGAACCATGAGACATCGGATCACCTCCTTTCGCTATGTTGAAGCCCGCGTGGCCGTCGCCAGCTTTCAAGCCTTTGTTCGGCCACGACATCATAGTGAATCAGACGCAGCGCTCGATCAAGGCTTGTAATTTTCTTTTTTCGAATCATACTTTCGCGTCCGCCCTGGCCGATGGACGGGCTCAGCCGCGACAATCCTCGATTACGCGTCCAATTTCCGCCCAGGCCGGCAGGATCAGCACGGGTTGCCCGGCGCTTTCCAGCGCGAACTTGCCGCGACTATAGGCCAGTTGATCCAGCGCCGTGTCGGATGCCGCACGGGTGGCAACCATGCGCGGCGACGCACCGCTGGTGAAGGTTGCAGGCCATACCACCGCGCCATAGCTGGTGCGCAGCGTGACCGCCGCCGTACCGCCCGGCATCTGCGGAGACACCGCCCGCCCCAGGCTGACCCGGCGGCTCGCCCGATCGCAACGGAGCGTGACCGTCTGGGCGCCGGACCCGAAGGTCGCCACCGATCCATTCCCCTCGGCCCGGTAGGTCCATGAACCCGGCGCAACCGGTCGATATTGCCATTCCAGCGGGGTCGGGGCGCTGGCCTGTGGCGCTGGGGGCGGTGGGGCCGGGCGCGCAGTTTGCGGCGTGGCGCGAACAGGCGCGGGTGCCAGCGCGGCCCTTTCGGC
>NZ_LSJY01000199.1 GCF_001556865.1 Sphingobium sp. CCH11-B1
CCGCCGCCGCCGTGGCCGCGATCGCCTTCGGCCAGCGGGCGGTGGTGGTTGACGCCAATGTCGAGCGCGTGGTCGCCCGCCTGTTCGCGATCGGAACGCCCCTCCCCGCCGCCCGCCCCGCGATCCGCGCGGCCGCCGACCGGATCACGCCGGACGCGCGCGCCGGGGATTTCGCCCAGGCGATGATGGATCTGGGGGCGACGATCTGCACCCCGCGCAATCCCGCCTGCGGCCTGTGTCCGCTACGGGAGGATTGCGCCGCCTTCGCGACCGCCGATCCCGCCGCTTTCCCTGTAAAGCCCGCGAAGAAGCCCAAGCCGCACCGGACGGGTCATGGCTGGTGGATGGAACGGGACGGCCATGTCTGGCTGGTGCGGCGGCCGGAACGGGGACTGTTGGGCGGGATGCGCGCTCTGCCCAGCGGCACCTGGGGCGACGCCCCCGACCCGACGCCGCCCGTCGATGCGGAATGGCGGACCCTGGCCGAGCCGATCGGCCATGTCTTCACGCATTTCTCGCTGGCGCTGCGGGTCCATCATGCCCATGTGGATGCCCAGCCTGACGGTGAGGGCGAATGGTGGCCGATTAGCGGGCTGGACGAAGCGGGATTGCCGACCCTGTTCGCCCGGGCGGCCGCGGCAGTGCGAAAGGAACGGGATGCACGGAACTGAGATCGCAAAGCCGCTTCCGGGCTTTGTCGGCGGGACTCTGGACCGGGTGGACCCGATCCGCAACGATCCCGAACGGCTGGCCATAACATTTGCCGATCCGGCCGCCCGGCGGCTGGTGCTGGAGGGGCTGGACCCGGTCGAGGCGGACGGGCATCTCGTCCTGGAGCCGATCGAGCCGGGCGCCGAGGTGGGAGACCATGTGCTGCTGGGCATCGATCGCGGGGATCGGCCGATCTTCGTGCGGCTTGTAAAAGATCTTGGCTCCACTGTGAGTCCCACGCCGCGCAGCCGCGCCATCGCCGGACTGGTGCCAACGGATGAGGTCGCCCTGTACGGCACGGCGCGCAGCCTGGTGCATTGGCATGCGCGGCATGGTTTCTGCTCGGTTTGCGGCGGCGCGACGAGCCCGGTCAAGGCTGGCTGGGCGCGGCGCTGCGGCGTGTGCGCGGCCGAACATTTCCCGCGCACCGATCCGGTGGTCATCATGCTGGCCGAACATCGGGGACGCGTGTTGCTGGGCCGGCAGCATAGCTGGCCGCAGGGCCGCTATTCGGCGCTGGCCGGCTTCGTCGAACCGGGCGAGACGATCGAGGAGGCGGTAGCGCGCGAAATATATGAGGAGGCGGGCGTTCGCGTGCGCGACGTGCGCTATGTGGTGAGCCAGCCATGGCCCTTCCCTTCATCGCTGATGATCGCCTGCATCGCGCAGGCGGACGACGATGCGCTGGCCATCGACGCGAACGAGATCGAACATGCCTTCTGGTGCGACGTGGACGGCGTGCGCGCGGCGATGAGCGC
>NZ_LSJY01000200.1 GCF_001556865.1 Sphingobium sp. CCH11-B1
CGCTGGGGGACGGGTTGAGGGGCGGCACGTTGATCGGTCAAAGCGAGTGTCGCACGTTGCGCTTGTTCCCGCCAAGCGTCCCGGTCGGCCTCGGCAGTTGCGGCCCTCCGTTCGGCGGCTTCAAGCTGTGCCCGTAGCACAGCCGTTTCCACCGTTTCCTTTGGAGTTTCCAATCGTTCATATTCAACGGTTTCTGGCTGTTTCCGTGGAAACGCGCGGAACAGTTCGGCGGGGTCTATTTGGTATCCCGCAGGGGTTTTGTCAGCATAGCTTAGCTTACCTGATTTCAGGGCTTTGCTAATAGTTCCCTTGGCAACACCAGCAGCCTTTGCGGCTTCTCCTAGACTTAGATAGGTCACGAATCTTCACCCGTTTCCAATCGTTCAAATGGTGGTGTTTCCGGGGTTTCCATATACTGCGCGGGCAAGTCAGGTTCCATCCCCGGAAGTGATGGTTCAGACGGGGGCGGAAGGCCCGGACCGCTTGGCAACTGACGCTCTCCCGGGAACAGGTTCGGCAGGCGATGGAGCGCCGGTTGTGCGCCCAGTTCATCACGATCCGGCTGTTCATCATCTGCAATCAGCACAGCCGCTGAGAACAAGCTGTAGCGAATGCCATCACGCTTGCCGCTCCATGCGACCCGATCATTGATGATATAAGCGCAGGCTGTCCCGGTTGGGCCGATCTGGCGGACTTCGATCCACCCTTGTTCGCGAAGTATGGACAAAGCCCGCTTAAGGGTGGGGAGTGAGCAATGGGCTGCCTTTGCCAATGTCGTTTGGCTGGTCACAATGGCATTATGCCGTCCCATTTGAGCCACCAGCACATGAAGCACCGATGACGCACGGGGGTTGGCGATGGCCAGTTGCGCCCATCTCTCATGAGCGGCGCGATCAGTCTGCACCCATGTCCCGCCCGGTGCGGTGGTCAAACCCAGTTGCTTTGACTCTTGCGACATTGGCACTCCCCAGTCCCACAGACTGATAAATTTGATCCAGCGTGAGCTACCCCTAGCTCATCTATGATCCAAATCAGAACGTCATTGAATGAAATTCAAAACCGACGTGCCGAAAACGTGTTGCAATTTCAATCATAAATTTTCGAATTTTGTTCGAACCTAGCTCATAGCTGGTGAGCTAGGGGTAGCTCATAGCTGGTGAGCTACCCCCCCCCGCTAAGTTGATGATTATAAATGGTTTTTATTTAATCCCTTCTATGATCTTATGATTACCCCCTGAAAGGGGGCTGCGAGTTATCCATGCCCCGCCATAGCGCTATCCAAAAGCTGGCGGCGGCGGGGGGTGGGTAACTCGCTAATCAGGCCGCCTACGGCGGTGATGATGAGTGCCGCTAGTCGCGGCACGCGTTAGGCGCATGACGGACAGGAATCCGCATCCCTTCCACGTCGCACACGCTGCAAGGTCGCAATTGGCTATCAGGGGGTGTGCAGGAGGCGATTCCGGCCCATAGAGCGCAGGGAGGCGTTGGGGGGTAGGTTTCGCCATCCAAGGGCTTGGCGGTGCCCTGACGGGCACCAGAGGGTAAAATCAGGGGTTTTCGGTTCCGCGCAGATGGCAAGGCGGACATTCGCCCTCGCCTGCCGTGCCCCAGCTATCGAGCCAGCGGGCCACTTCCTCGCCGGTCAGATGCAGCCCGGTTTCCTGATATTCGGCCCATGAGGCGAGGGCTTCGGCCTTGAAGCTTTCGCGGGCTTCCACGTGGCCCACGATCAGATTTGTCCCGTCGCCACAAGCTGGCCGAGCAGGGCGTTTACACGGGTTTGCCATCCGGGGCCGCTGTCGCGCAGATGCTCCACCGTCTTTGCATCCAAGCGGATTTTCACCTCGACCTTGGGAGCATCCAGCTTGGGCCGCCCGCGCTTGCGGCCCATCTTGGCGTCAACCCAGTCAACACCATGGACCTCACGCGCCGGACGCATACCCTGCATGAACTCCTCGGATAGCGGAGCATCTTCGCTGTGAATTTCGGGATCAAACTTGGGACGCATAGTAGAACCTCACCTCGTGTTTCTCCGCTCTGCGGAGGCTGATGGCGCGTATTGCATCGTCCGTTGAACCATCGGCATAGGCCAAAAAATAGAGGCGGTCGCCGATGAAGCCGATGGATACGAAGCGAACTTCGCCATAGTCGAACCGTGTGTCTTCACGGTCGAGCGATGTTGTAAAATCGAAGTCCGCCGCAGCCTGCAATGATACGCCGTGCTTGGCGAGATTAGCCTCGTCCTTGGCCGGATCGAACTCGACTTCCATAGCAATCTCGTACACCCATTAAATGTTAAGAGCAAGAATTTACGTACACCCGATAATGAACTGGCCTATTGCGCCTGCAAGGGCACCCAATCGCCCTTGCAGCGTTGAGTTTTGGCGTCCCATCGTGCGGTGCAGCCGTATAGCCGCTGTTCAATCTTGGGTTCCTTCGCCCACTGGTAGGCGAGGGCCGCGGCGAAGATCAGGCCCAGCCCGATCATGGCCGCGTAGAGCCATCCCTTCAGATGCTCCCACCCGATGGCTGCGCTGACGCGCTGAAGCTGCGTAGCGGCCCGCAGGAGTTCGTTGAGCGCGTTCTGCGTCTGCTGCCCCGCTTCGGCGCGCTGGCGGGCGTCATGCTCGATCTGGCGGGACAGGGCGGCGACCTGCTGGGCGACCCCTTCGGCCCCGGCCTTCCGCATGGCGTCGAGCAGGATGCGATAGTCCGCGCCGGGATCGGAGGGAGGGGGCGCGTCGAACTCGGCAGGGTCGAAGGGATCAGGCATCGGCAGGGCCTCCCTTGAAGGTCCAGCCCTCGAACGCCTTGCGGTCCTGATCGCGGCTGATGCGGTTCATCAGGTCATTGAGGCGGGATTCCCATGCGGGGTCTTTCATGGCGGCATCGAGGAGCAGGCCGCCGAGGATGATCTTGCGGCGCGCATCGGCCTTGCGGTTCATGGTGGCGGCGCGGGCTTCCAGTGCCTGCAACCGGGCCTTGGCCTGCTGGACCTTGCGACGTGCGGTTTCGATAGCCTCTGGCGTGGGAGCGGCCATGGTCAATCCTTTCGCTGCGCGATATTGATAGCACCGGACCCGACCGAACGAAAGAGAGGAAGGGCGCACTTATGCAAACTTGCGTTTGCGTGCGTCAGGGGATACCCCTGAACCCCAGCGGGCTATCGCCCGCGCCATGCTCCCGCATGGCTAGTAAGGGCGCGGCGATGGCGAGCTTCCATCTTGCGGTTAAGACGATCAGCCGTTCCGCCGGTCGCAGTGCGACGGCGGCAGCGGCTTATCGTGCGGGCGTCGAAATCACGGACGAGCGAACCGGCCTCGTCCACGATTACACCCGCAAGCAAGGCGTCGAGCATAACGCGCTTGTTGTGCCCGCCGACGCCCCGGCGTGGGCCAACAACCGGGCCGCGCTCTGGAACGCCGCCGAGCAGGCCGAGACGCGCAAGAACTCCACCGTCGCCCGTGAATATGAAATCGCGCTTCCGGCCGAGTTGTCGGCCGAGGCGCGGCGCGAGCTTGCGCTGGGCCTCGCGCGGGAGATCAGCGAGCGGCATGGGGTGGCGGTGGACGTGGCGATCCACGCACCAGGTCGCGAGGGCGACCAGCGCAACCATCATGCCCATCTGCTGACGACGACGCGGCGGATCGGCCCGGAAGGGCTGGGCGAGAAGACCCGCGAACTGGACCAGAAGACGAGCGGGGAGGTCGAGCGCTGGCGTGGCCGGTGGGCCGAGATGCAGAATGTTGCCCTTGAGCGCGCCGGTAGCGTGGAGCGGGTGGACCATCGCAGCCACCAGCGGCAGGGGATCGAGCAGGAGGCGACCGTGCATATGGGGCCGAGCGCGACGGCGATGGAGCGCCGCGCCGAGCATCAGGCGATGCGGGAGGGGCGGGCCTATGAGCCGGTGACGATGGTGGGCCAGCACAACGCCGGCGTCATCGAGCGGCGGGGCCTGCGCCAGTATATCGAGCGGGGGACCGAGTGGCTACGCGATGCGGGGCAGCGCATATCGGGCAGACTCCATGCGTTCGCGGCGACCTTGAGCGGCGCGGTCGATCGCGATCGGCGCGATGCCGCCGAGGCGCAGCGTCAGGAGCAGCTTGCCGCCGAGCGCGCCCGTGAGCAGGCACAGGAGCGCCAGCAGGCGCAGGAACGGGAAAAGGTGGCGGAGAAGTTCAGGACCATAGCCGGGAAGCGCGAGGCGGGCGCCCACGGCTATGGCGACCATAACAGCGACTGGAAGGCGACCCCGGAGGCGCTCCGCAAGGCGGTGGATGCCTATAACGGGGCGAACCAGCACACCAAGGATCTCTACATCGAGCAGATCCAGCGCGAACCCCAAATGGCGCGGGCGGTGGGGCAGTTGCTCCACGAGCGCGAGCTGGTCCTGCAACGGGATCGCGGCATGAGCCTGTGAGGGTGACGGAAAACCCTGAAATCGGGGTTTTCGTGCGGACTTCCAATGCGTCAGGGTTTTTCGTGCAGCCAGATCGCAGCGGCGGCGTGGTCGCGACTGGGGCGGTCAGCCATGCGCGGGTTCAGGTGAAACCCGCCGCCCTCATGCCTCATCGCCGCTAGGGCTGTTGCCCTGGCGGCTGAACAGACGGGACCAGAATCCACGCTGGGGGACGGGTTGAGGGGCGGCACGTTGATCGGTCAAAGCGAGTGTCGCAC
>NZ_LSJY01000201.1 GCF_001556865.1 Sphingobium sp. CCH11-B1
CTTTTTGCACGCCGATCACCCCACGAAGGGGGTGCCTATTGCACGCTGATCCTCAAGTTCCATAATGCGCACGGGGCCGGCCTCGCTCGACGATGCGGTATGGGCCACCATCATCCAGACGCGCGGCCAGACTCGGATCGAGCGCTACTGGGACAGCTATGTCGCCTTCACGACCAGTGATACCGCCGCGGCCAATATATGTGCACCCATGAGCGATCTGGGATGAGACGTGCCTGGGCGGCATCCGGGAATCACGCGGCGGCGATTATCTGCTCGTGTCAACGCACCGCGTGGAGTGTGATATATTGTGGTCGCCTTGGGCCTTCGCCGCCCAGGATCGGATGATCGGCACGCCAAGCAATCAGACTCTCTCAGTTTGAGTCAAATGCGTAATAATCTTTCAAATCATCCGACCTTGTCATTTCTGTAACACAGCCCCAGGAAAACAAGTCCGACCGCGAAGCTGCCTATACCGATGACATTGGTCCACAGATCGAATGTCGTTACCGCATAAAGGCCCAGACCGATCAACGTCACGCTGCTCACCGCGGGAAACAGGCACAGGGCCAGCCATTGGCGCAGCGAGGCTTTGTAGCAATCCCGGAAGATCCAGGCCGCGCCAAGGCCCGCCAGTCCAAAATAATAATCTACCTGAAAGCCGAGTGCCCGCACCGATGCGAACAGCAACAACTGCACGCTCGGCATCAGCGCAGATGCCCAGATCAACACCAGGCCAAGCGCGATCATCGCGTAGATGGCGGCAGACGGCGACAAGGTGCGATGGTTGACGGTTCCAAAAATTCTGGGCATCGACCCATCGCGTCCCATCGCGAACAATGTCCTGGAAAACATCAGCATGGTCGCCTCGATGGCCGCGATGCTGGAAAGGATGACCGCGGCGGACGCCAGCAATCCGCCCGCATAGGACAGCCCGGCCCGGTGTGCGATGTTGAATATCAGATTGTCCGTCAGGTTCGCCGCGTCCTTCACCGGGAACATCATCAACGCTACGGCGGCGAAGCCGGCGTAAAGCAGAATGGTGATGAATATGCTGAGCAGTCCGCCCAGCCCGGCCTTCTCGCCGCCGCCGACCGTTTCCTCGCCCAAATTGGACGTCACGTCCCAGCCCCAGTAGAAATAGACCGCGACGAGCGCCGTCGCGGCGAACCCATCCAGGCCCAACCCGTGACCAAGCCATTGTTTACCCAACGGTTCAGCCGTTCCGACCGCGCTAATGTGCAACAGGGCCGCCGCCAATATGATGACGAGGATCAGCAGCTGCGCCACAGTCAGAATCGTCTGCGCCCGGCTGGTCACCGTGATGCCGGCGACGACGATCGAAGAAATCACGGCGAACCACATACTCGCCACGATCGACGTCGTGAACACATGGCCCACCTTGTCTGGCGCTATGATATTGAGCGTCGCCGTCGCGATCGGCACCGTGCCGCTCACCACGAAGAGCAGTGTGGCGATGAGGAGGGCCCAGCCAGAGAAGAAACCAAGCATCTTGCCGAAAATGGCCGTCGTCCATTGGTACGACGCGCCTGCATTCGCGTCGCGTTGTCCCAGCGCTTGATAGGCCTTTGCGATGCCCAGCATCGGAATGGCGAAGATGAGCAGCGATATAGGGGCGAAGCCACCCGCCGTCCCGATCAGCGCGGCGGTGCCCATCGCGATGGACGAGGCAGGCGCGCTGCCAGCTACGCCCATCATCATCGATCCGACGAACGAGACGGAATTGTCCTTAAGATGATCGCCCACTGAAATGCCTTCCGTCCTGCAAAATGGGGAGGGTGACAAGCGCGGCCCACGGCGCGCTAGTCACCCGGGTCAGGATGAGCCTTACCCCTTGATCGACAGAGTCAATCCAACCGTGCGCGGCCGCAACGTCGTCGCCACCCAGGCGGGGTCGTTCAGGATCGGGCGCGATGCGGGACCCAGGAGCAGGAAGGGATGCGCGCCGGTAATGTTCGTCATGAACAACGACAGGTCGAACAGGCCGAAGGTGGCTCCGACGCGCGCATTGAGCGTGGAATAGGACGGCACCTGTCGCAGCAGCCTGTTGTAGGCGAACGCCCCCGGCTGCGTCTGCCCTGCGCGTCGTTCGCGTGACAAATAGGTGAAATCGACACGTGAATAGAAGTTGACGTCGCCGACTGGCGGGAAGTTGTAGGTGCCAGAGAGAGCGACGTTCCACGGGGCGCTAGCGCCGGGCACGCCGGATCCCTTCGGGAATATAACGTTGGCGCCACCCTCGACATCTTGGTCGAACGTCGCCTTGGTGTAGCCGAGCGCGCCTGTCAGGAGCAGACCAGGAAGCGGCGACAGATCGATGGCCATGTCAAAGCCTTTGGCCGTCGCGTCGCCGGCGTTGTCGGTGAAGTTATAGCCGCACGTCGGCAGGGCGATGTCCGTCTGGATATTCTTCCATTTGATGATGTATCCGCTCAGCGCGATAGAGGCCTTGCCATTGAAGAACCGGTTCTTGCTGCCGGCTTCATAGCTCCAGACCGAGTCTGAATTATAGGTCGTCGGCGTGGTCGCGTAGCCGAGCGTGCGTAAATCGGCATCACAGACATTTGGCGGTATGATCGGCCCAGATCCGCCCGGTCGGAACCCCTTGGCCGCAGTTGCATAAAACAGATTTCGTCCATCCGGTTCGTAAGTGATGCCGAACTTAGGCGTAACGGACGTCTCGTTCTTTCGGGAGAAAGCGCTCGGATATACTGGCGTCAGCGCCCCTTGACCAACGACGCACGGGCCGCTCGCATACACCGCGCATGGTGTGCCGTATGGCGCGTTGATGTTGCTTTCAGGGCCAAGTAGGTCGACATTTTGTTCGAACCGGTTGCGTGCAACCCGGACGCCGGCGGTCAATTTCAGCGTTTCAAACATGCGCAGGTCCGCTTGGGCGAAACCTGCGAGCTGCGTTTCGACGAGGTGCCGGTTCTCGTCATAACTGACCGAGCCGGGCAAAAGCGGCACGCCGAAGGTGTTGAGGAACGCCGTCGAACCCGGCCCGAACGGTTCTCCATCCGCAACGCCATAAGGGACGCCACCGAAGGAAATGACCGGCAGGTTTGCGGTGAAGTTTTCTGAAATCGGCTGCCGGGCGGTCTGGACGTTGCGCGAATAGAAGCCGCCCACGACCCATTGCAGAGCAGACTCCGCCTGTGCCGACTGGAGACGGATTTCCTGGACGAAGTTCCGCTGCTTGTTCGCGAAATCGGAATGGGCCCGCGCGCCCGCCGGCGGGATGAATTGCTGGGTCATGTAGCGATAATAATAGCGTGTGTAATCGGCCCGCTGGCTCTGCTGGCGATCATAGTAGGAGGTGTTGGACGTCAGCGACGCAAAGCCCAGATCCCAGTTTATCTTGAGTGCGGGCAGGTAGAAGCGATCCTGTCCCGATTCGCTGCTGCCCCCCGAAAGTGGTGTCAGCGACGCGTTGGTCGCTGGATCGCCCGCCTGATACAGATATCTGGCATATTGCGCCTTGTCCGGGTTGGACGCGGCCAGCCAGAACTGCCCGATGCCGTCATTGTTGCGCAGCCTCTGGAAAGTGATCGAGGGCGTCAGGGTTAAATTGTCGCTGAGCGCGATGACCAACGCGCCATGAAGCAGGAGCGATGTGTCGAAATTTGCGTTCTTCTCGATCGTGCCCGTCTTGTTGAAGGTGATCGAGTTGCGATAGGACGCGGCCGTGGGATCGACGATCGTGTAGGTGCCATTGACATCGTCGACCCACCCGCCGTTCCGGCGGTAATAGGCACTTAGCCGAAACCCGATCTTGTCCTGGACGATGGGGCCCCCGACGGCGGCGGCCGCCTCATAGCTGGGGGCACCGCCCCGCGTGGTGGATGCCTCCAGGCGCCCGCGATAGGAAAATTTGTCGAGGCTGGGTTCGGTCTGGATGAAGCGGACCGTACCGCCTTCCGATCCGGCGCCGAAGAGCGTACCCTGCGGCCCGCGAAGAACCTCCACGCGTTCGATGTCGAACAGCGCCGGGAAGGAGGTGCTGGGTGCATAGCCCAGATTGCGCGCCTGGATGGGCGTATCGTCGATATAGATGCCGGTGGTCGAGGCGCCCGCGCTGGACGCGATGCCGCGAATGGAAACCTGGTTGCCGCCGATCGGCGATTTCTGCAATGACAGGCCCGGCGTCAGCCGCACGACATCGGAAAACTCGCGCGCGCCTCTTGCCTGCAATTCCTGCTGGGAAAAGGCGCTGATGCTGATCGGAACCTTCGAGAGCGTCTCCGACCGGCGCGTCGCGGTCACGACGATTTCGGTCGATCCCTGAAGCTGGACTTCGCTGGCCTCGCTCTGCGGCTCCTGCGCATGGGCCGACAATGCGGTCGCAACCGCGGTCAGCGCGACTCCAACCGTGATACTCCTGTGCCTGCGCGAAAAACTCCTCATAACCTTTGCTCCCCTTTTGCGCCGTGCTTGACTTCAAGTCACAGCCGCTGAGTGATCTCCCACGCGCATCATAATTCTACGCGCGCACCGTCATGGCGACGCGCTGAGTGCCATGTCATCAGGCTTGTGGTGCCAGCGTACGGGGTCTGAGGCGCAGACCGCGGACTTAGCCATCGGTTTTCACCGTGCCGTTTAGCAGCGCCGTGATCGCCAAAGGCGTGGCTTCATTCTCTATGGTCGGCGGCATCGTCCAGTCTTGACCATTGGCGATCTTGCGCAGCAGGCTCCGCAGTATCTTGCCGGACCGCGTCTTGGGCAGTTCGGGCACGACATGAGCCCCGCTCAAGGTCGCGATCGCGCCGAGATCGCGGCGCACCGCGGCGATCGCCCGCGCCGGCAGCGCGCTCGCGTCCAGATCCTTCCGCGCCACCATAAAGGCCAGGGGAACCGTGCCCTTGATCGGATCGTCCAGACCAATGACCGCGCATTCGACCACGCCATCGACAGCGGCCACGATCTGCTCCATCTGCCCGGTCGAAAGACGGTGACCGGCCACGTTTATGATGTCGTCGGTTCGTCCCATGACGAAGAAGAATCCCTCTTCGTCCCGATAGCCATAATCCCCGGTCTCATAATGGCCGGAAAAGCGCGCGAAGCTTCTGGCGTAGCCGGCCTGATTGTTCCACAGGCCGCGAAACGCGCCGGGCGGGAGCGGCTCGCGCACGATGATCGCACCGCTGCCGCCGGCGGGGCACTCGACGCCATCCTCATCCACGACGAGGATGTCGTAGCCGGGGACCGGTGGTCCGGCGCTGCCCAGGCGGCGCCGGCCGTCGCCTAGCGCCAGGCATGGCGCGATCGCGGGCCAGCCCAGTTCCGTCTGCCACCAGTGATCGATGACCGGCAGCCCGCTATGGTGCTCCAGCCAGCTCACCGTGTCGGGGTCCGCCCGTTCGCCGGCGAGAAAGATCGCGGTAAGGCGACCCGTTCCGATGGCGTCGAGCATCCGCCCCTGCGGATCCTCCTTGCGGATTGCGCGGATCGCCGTCGGCGCGGTGAAGAAGGCCTTCACGCCGTTCGTGACGATTGTTCGCCAGAAGGCGCCTGCGTCGGGCGTGCCGACCGGCTTGCCTTCATAAAGGATCGTCGTCGCTCCGACGAGGAGCGGCGCATAGACGATGTAGCTGTGGCCCACGACCCAGCCCACATCGGACGCGGCCCAGAAGACATCGCCAGCGCCGATGCCGTAGATGTTTGCCATCGACCAGGCCAGCGCGACCGCATGACCGCCATTGTCGCGCACCACGCCCTTTGGCGTTCCCGTGGTGCCGGACGTGTAGAGGATATAGAGCGGGTCTGCCGAGCCAAGCATGACGCAGGGCGGCAACGGGTCTTTGGCGACGGCTTCTCGCAGCGCCGTCCAATCGCGGTAGTGCTCCGGGTTCATGTCTGCGGCTAGCCGGTCCCGCTGCAGCAGGAGAACCTCCTCCACCTTGTGCGAGGCGGCGGCCATGGCCTCTTCGACGATCGGCCTGTACGGGATGACGCGCGCGCCTTCCACGCCGCAGCTCGCCGTCATCAGCAGCTTGGGACGTGCGTCATCAATGCGCTTTGCGAGTTCGTGCGCCGCAAATCCGCCGAATACGACCGAATGGATGGCCCCGATCCGGGCGCAGGCCAGCATCCCGAAAATCGCTTCGGGCACCATCGGCATATAAATCACGACGCGGTCGCCGCGCACGATGCCGAGGCGACGCAGCATTGCGGCGACGCGTGCTACCTCGTCCCGCATTTCCTGATAGGTCCAGCGCTTCGAGATTCCGGTGACCGGGCTTTCGTAGATGAGCGCCGTCGTTCCGCCACGACCGTCCAGCACATGGCGATCCAGGCAGTTGTGGCACGTGTTGAGGGTCGCGCCCGGATACCAGCCAGCAGCCGGATCGAAGGCGCGGTGCGGCGGGACATCCCATTCGATCGCCTTCGCCGCATCCATCCAGAACGCCTCTCGATCGTTCAGGCTCCTGCGCCGCTGAGTGACGTAGGGCGGTTCCGTCCCGGCTTCGCCGTCATCGGCCATGTCACGACTCATGGCGCCTCGTCCTGATTGAAGCGTCCTTTCGCGGCCTCGGCGGACAGCGCCGCCATTTCTGTCGGCGTGAAGACCCGTCCGCGCGCGAGGAACCGCTTTTCGCGGCCATTATCCAGGCTGAACATGCCGCCGCGCCCAGGCACGACGTCGAGGATCAATTGGGTATGGGCCCAGGCGGCGGCCTGCGCCTCCCCGATATAGACCGGGACATCGTCGACGATGCCGAGAAGCAGGTCGCTGCTACCGATACGAAAATCCCCTGCCGGGTAACACATGGGCGAGGAACCGTCGCAGCATCCTCCGGACTGGTGGAACAACAGCGCGCCATGATCGGCCTTGAGTTCGGCGACAAAGGCGCGCGCGGCGGGCGTCGCGATAACGCGGGGGATCTGCCCCGCGACATCCGCTTCCGCATCGCCGCCTACCATCGAAACGCTGATCCGCTAACGTGACACATCAGAAAAAGCCGAGTTTCTTGGGGCTGTAGCTTACCAGCATATTCTTCGTCTGCTGATAATGGTCGAGCATCATCTTGTGATTTTCGCGACCGATGCCGGACTGCTTGTAGCCGCCGAACGCCGCATGGGCGGGATAGGCGTGGTAGCAGTTCGTCCACACCCGGCCCGCCTTGATCGCGCGGCCGAAGCGATAGCATGTGTTCATATCCCTACTCCAGATACCCGCGCCCAGGCCATAGAGCGTGTCGTTGGCGATCTGGAGCGCCTCCTCTTCATCCTTGAACGTCGTCACGGACAGCACGGGGCCGAAAATCTCCTCCTGGAAGATCCGCATCTTGTTGTGCCCGCGAAACACGGTCGGTTCGACATAATAGCCGCCCGACAGGGCGCCGCCATGATTGGCCGCCTTGCCGCCAGCCAGCAGTTCCGCCCCCTCCTGTCGGCCGATATCGATATAGGCGAGGATCTTCTCGCACTGTTCGGACGAGGCCTGCGCGCCGATCATCGTTGCAAAGTCGAGCGGATTGCCCTGCTGGATGGCGGCGACGCGCGCCAGCGCACGCTCCATGAACCGGTCATAGAGGGACTCGGCGACCAGCGCGCGGCTGGGGCAGGTACAGACCTCCCCCTGATTGAGCGCGAACATGACAAAGCCCTCGATCGCCTTGTCCAAGAAATCGTCGTCCTCGCGCCCGACATCGTCGAAGAAGATGTTGGGCGACTTGCCGCCCAGTTCCAGCGTGACCGGAATCAGGTTCTCGCTCGCATACTGCATGATCAGGCGGCCGGTCGTCGTCTCGCCGGTGAAGGCGATCTTGGAGATGCGACTCGAGGAGGCGAGGGGCTTGCCAGCTTCGAGGCCGAAACCGTTGACGATATTGAGTACACCGGGCGGCAGCAGATCGCCGACGAGGTCGATCCAGACCATGATCGAAGCAGGCGTCTGTTCGGCGGGCTTCAACACGATGCAATTGCCTGCCGCGAGCGCCGGGGCCATTTTCCATGCCGCCATGAGCAGCGGGAAATTCCAGGGAATGATCTGCCCGACCACGCCCAGCGGCTCGTGGAAGTGATACGCCACCGTGTCATGGTCGATCTCGCCGATCGATCCTTCCTGCGCCCGCATCACACTGGCGAAATAGCGGAAATGATCGATGGCGAGCGGCACGTCGGCGGCGGTGGATTCGCGGATAGGCTTGCCATTGTCCCAGGTTTCGGCCAGCGCGAGCGTACCCAGATTGGCTTCCATCCGGTCGGCGATGCGATTGAGAATCAGGGCGCGCTCGGTGACCGGCGTCCGGCCCCAGGCATCCTTGGCGCGATGCGCCGCGTCCAGCGCGGCCTCCACATCCTCCGCCTGCGAACGCGCGATCTGCCCGATGATGCCACCGGTGATCGGCGAGATATTGTCGAAGTACCGGCCCGCTTTCGGCGCAAGCCAACGGCCATCGATGAAATTGTCGTACCGCTCCGCGAAAGGAGCCTTCATGACGACATCGCGATCCTCCTCAGCCATCTTCATCCTCTTTCTTATCTGTTTTCAATCACCGGCTCGGGCATGTGCGGCGGGCTGGGGAGCCCGCCGCACATCGTCCTCAGCCGCGCACGAGCTCTTCCATGAACTCGCCGAGCACGGCGACATAACCGTCGATTTCCTCGGGGCTATGGGCGAAAGAGGCCTGCGGACCCGCACTGACGATACAGTCCCAATAGCCCCTGTTGGCCATGAACACGCGCCGCGCATCGAGCATGTCGAGATCCATCGAAGGGCGTGCCTCCCGATAGTTGCGCGGCAACTCGGTTGTCAGGCACATACCCGATCGCGGCCCCAGCCGGAACGCGCGGCATGGCAGGTCCAGGTCGCGACATAGCGCGTCGATCCCGTCCGCCATGCGGGTCCCGAGTACCGAGATGCGGTTATAGGCCGCCTCGGTCAGCACATGCTCCAGCATGTCCCTGGCGACCGCCATCGACAGGGCGTTGCCATAGAGCGTGCCGCCCAGCCCGATGCCCGATCGACGGTGGAGGATGTCGAGATGCCGCTCCACATGGTCCGCCACCTCCCGCGTCATTCCGTATGCGGCAAAGGCGACGCCCGAGCCGAATCCCTTGCCCAGGGTCATGAAGTCGCTCTTGAGCTGCCACAGCCTGGTCAGGCCGCCATAAGCGAAGGAGAAAGTGTGCGCCTCGTCGATGCACAACATCGTCCCCGTCTCCTGGGTCAGTTGACGCAACCCCTCGAGAAAGCCGGGTTCCGGCAGCACCAGCGTGCAGTTGGTCATCGCCGGTTCGGTGAGCACGAGCGCGACGTCACGCTGTTTGAGCACGCGCGCGACCGCTTCGAGATCGTTGAATGGCAGGATGATCGTGTCTTCCGCACGCCGTCCCGACATGCCCTGATATTCCGGCACATTTTGGCCATCCTGCGAGACGACCAGCGTCTCCTCGATATGGCCGTGATATTTGCCTTCGAACACGACCAGCTTGCGGCGGCCCGTCATGTGCCGCGCGATGCGCATGATATCGGTGTTCGATCCTGATGCCGCGACCGTAAACTGCCATGACGGCATACCAGTCAGCGCGGCCAGCAACTCCGCCGTCACGATGGCGTCCTCGGTCGGCAACAGAAAATGGGCGCCCTTGCGATATTGGTCGGCCAACGCCTGCTCGATTTCGTGCACGCCGAAGCCAATCGTCATCGAGAGGTCCGACACGTTCATGTCGATATAGCTGTTCCCGTCCGGGTCGAAGAAGCGGGAACCGGCGCCATGGTCGGCGAACAGTTGCGGATGCGCATAATAGCCGGCCATCCAGGAATTGGGTACGCCCGCTGGCATCACGGCCAGAGCACGTTCGCGCAACGCGTTCGACGCCCGTGTGCGCTCGCTGAAACGGGCAACCTCGCGCCGGTCGATCCAGGTTACACGATCACGATCCGCGACGAAGCGGGTCGATTCATCGATCTCAAAAGACGTCATCGGGGGTAAGCTCCTGCGCGCCGGCACGGCCACCGGCACGATATTGGTTTGTTAACTTTTGGGCGAACGCCGGCTTATTGGGACGAGGGTGCATAGACCTTCTTGCCCATGAACCAGGTTCCGAGCACCTTGGTGTCGCCGATCTTTTCTGCGTGACCGGCGCGGGCAAGCTCCAGAATGTCCTGATCGACGATGATGAAGTCAGCCGACTTTCCGACTTCGAGCGATCCGATCTCCGACCCGCGATTGAGCGCGCGGGCACCGTTTATGGTGTAGGCATCAATCACATCCTCAATGGCAAGGCGCTGCCAGGGGCTGCTCGGTTGGCCGCCACGACGGGATCGGGTCACGCCCATTTCCATGTTCATGAACGGCTGCGGATCCTGCGTCAGGACTGGAGCGTCCGAACCGGCGACGATGACCCCACCGGCATCCTTCGAAGACTTGGTGGGATAGTTGCACTGCTCGAAATAGTCGCCGGGCTTGTGCAGCGCCTCATAGCTGTTGCCCTTCACCTTGTTGAAGAAGGGAACAGTACTGAGATCGTAGCCCTTGGGTTCGGCGTAAATCCAGCTGAAGGTGTAGATGAGGTTGAGCTTGTTCTCGCCGATGCGCTTCACGTCCTCGGCGGTGGCGCATTGAAGGTGCGCAAGCGAGTCCGGTCGCGTGGTGACCCCGTCCGCCTTGCGCGCCGCAAGCACGGCTTCAAGCGCCATATGCACCGCTGCGTCGCTGATCGTATGGATGTGGATCGTGTAACCCTTGAGGTGCGCCTTCATGACATAGTCGTTGAATATCCAGGGCGCATGCTGCGGAATGCCGTAGGAGATGGCGCATTGCCCCGGGTGGAAACCGTAGCGCTTCGTGAAATCGGCGATCGCCGTGGGCGAAGACACGTCAGCCGGCACGGCCCGCGCATAGACGCATTCGGGCGACGAAATATCGACATAGTCCTTCACCGACAAGAAACCCTTCGCATCCTTTTCGAAGATTGGCTGCAAATAGGGGACGGGACGGAAAGCGGCTCCGAAGGTCGGCGGCGTGTTGTTCGGATTGGCCTCCATGTCGCCGTCCGCGAATATCTTCACCGAATCTGCCCTGGCGAGCGGATTATTGGCATATTTTGCCTTGATGGCGTCGGCCTTGGCGAAGAGCGCGTCCCAGTTCACCCGGCCGTCCGCGTCCCGGAAGTCTTCCGGCGTCCAATATTGCGCCATGTTGACGCGGAAGCTCTGCTGCCCGGTCTTTTCAAGCTTGTCGTACACGTCGTACATGCTGCCCGGCCCGAAAATGCCGTCCGATGCATAGGTCGCGGCGTCCCAGATCGCCGTGATGCCGCGGCTGTTGAGCCGCTGCGCGAGCAGCTGGGGCTCAGCAAGCAGTTTCGCGAACTCCTCGACAGACGTCTCCGACGAATCCATCGGCGAACGAGCCTCGTCCTGCATGTCGCCGCTGGGTTCACCGTGAATATCGACGCCGACGACAGCCTTGTAGTGCGCGAAATCGGTTTCCAGCGTCTTTTTGGAATAGCCGACGGTCTCACCCTTCGCATTTTTGGCAAGAGCCAGCGCTCGGCTGTTATAAGCGCCATGGTGGCCGTCCCAGCCGGTCATGACGACAGGATTGTCCGGTGCAGCAGCATCCAGCGCAGCTCGAAGCGTTGCAAATTTGGAGTCGGTCTGATTACCGGCCGCATATTCCCATTGGGAAACGGCGAGCCATTTCCCCGGCTCGAGTTTCGCATCCACAACGCACTGGCGCACCAGCGTGGCGATTTCCGCCAGCGTATGCGCCTTCGCCTCAAGGTTGCATCCTCCGAAATCGACGATGCCACGAGGATGGATGTGCGAATCGACCAAGCCGGGCAGGACAAGCTTTCCGCCCGCATCCTCGACGACCGTATTGCCGCCGATATAGGCGCCGACCGCCTTGCCGTCGCCCACGAACACAAGCTTGCCATTCTTCACAGCCAGCGCTTCCACGATTCGGTGTGAGCCATCAACCGTGTAGATTCGCGCGTTCCTGAGCACGAGGTCAGCCGGAACCGGCCCTCGTGCCGTCGCCGGCGTCAACGACAACAGGGCCATCGCCAACGATGATGCAGCTGCTGCTGCCTTGAGCTTTCCCGACCAGGCTCGACCTGCCGCAGATCCGACGTGCATCGCCATTCTCCCAAGAACGGGCGGAGTCCGCCCCGACACATGAGGTGCATCGCCCCTCAGCTACGCGTTCTTAGCTTGCCGCCGGCTTGCAGATCACAGCGTTGCGAGACAGCATTTTCGACTTTCCGTGCCAATCCCGACCTTCTCTGTCACGGCATTGCAACATGCCTGCGACTGTGTCAGGCTTACCCCGTCATACAAGTGTGAGGTGCACTGCGATGCTCGACTTCACCACGCAAAAAATGCCTGAAATCGGCCGCACCGCGCGCTACTCGGAGGCGCTGGCTGCCTATTACAATTCTATTGATCTGGAACGTCAAGTCGTTGCCGAGATACAGGAGAGGGATGTCCTTGAAGCCTTCTCCATGGCTTTCGATCTGGGCCGGCTGAGTTGTTCCGTGCACCGGTGCAATTCGCCGCTTCATCGTTACTCGATGCGCAAAAGCTCAGCAAAACTGGGGTATTCGCTGCAGTATATCCTCGAAGGCAACCTCAGCATCATAAGCGACGATTATTGCCATGAAGTCGGACCCGGCGACTTCGTTTTCCTTCGCTCACGCAACCTTCTGGAATATCACACATCCACTTCGGGCAGCAAAACCATCGGAATTCACCTGCCATCCTCGCTCGTCCAAAGCATGACCTATGGGCGGACCATCGGGCTCGACCGTGTATTCTCCAGCGAGTCCGGCATCGCGGCCTGTGTCGCCTCTTTCATCAAGGCCATCTTCAATTCACACGCCGCTCTTACCGCGGCGGACAGCGCCGCGTTGCAGGCGGGCCTGGCCGAAGCGATCGTGCAACTTGGCACCCAGGCCACCGGCTCGATCGCCGACGCAGCGCGGACCACGCTCCTCAACGACCTCAAGTCCATCGCCGCCGCGAAACTGGACGACCCGGATCTCACGCCCGCCATGGTCGCTGCACGCGCGGGGGTATCGGTGCGCACCTTGCATCGGGCCTTTCAGGCGTCAGGGGAAACATTCTGGAACTGGATCCGTGACCGGCGACTGGACCGTTGCTATGCCGAACTCACCACGCCCATCCAATCTAAGCGCACCATTACCGAAGTCGCCTTTCGCTGGGGCTTCAACGAGCTAAGCACGTTCGATCGCAATTTTCGTAAGCGCTATGGCGCGTCGCCGCGCAACGTGCGCGCGCGGGCCGGTGGCGAAGCTCAAGCAACCTGACGGGGGCCGGTCATGGCGGGTGGTCGGAAGTTCGGGCTGCTCGCCATGGGCATAGCGATGTCCCGCTAATCTGCGTGCAGCGCCGGCAAATCAGCTGGAACGCTCGATGGGGATAAGTCAGAAGCACCCGACCCTCGTCGACTCTTTCAATTCCAACAACCGATATACGCTCGGCGCCACCTTTGCTGCAATTTGGCACGCAATATCGAATGATCGTGGCTCTGAACGCCGCGATTTCTCGGACTCGCTGGCTTTAGGGTGCGTCACGCACATGGTTCGGGGCGGTTTGGAGTGGCGCTGAAGGGAAATGGGTGGATGACCGGGAAGCAGCAGCACAAAGCGCGACTCTTCGACAATTGCGTGCTCAGCTTCATCAGCACAAATGCGGCTGTCCATAATTCTATCACGCTATTTTCCTGCGATATCGTTGGCCTCCCGGCGATCGGACATGTCGCTGAATTTCAAGCCTGTGGCTCCGAAGCCATCGTCAACTGTTCGTGACTGATGGCCGCTGCCTGGAACATGTCGCGAGCGCAGAGCCCCGGGCGACTGTCGCGCACTCTGAAGCCGACATCGAGCACCATAACGAAGCCACAGAGGATGTGATGGCGAGATCGGCCGAAGACTGATGCTTGGGGATAAAATGTGATGCGGATACGATCCATCGTGATAGCGGCGCTCATGGCGAGTGCCTTGGCCGATGCCGGTCGGCCGGAACCCGTCACGTCACTTCCCGCTCCCGCGCTGCAGGCGGTATCCGGCGATCGAACGAGCGGATGGCTGAGCCAATCGCGCTCCGAAGTGCTTGCCCGCAACGGCATGGTAGCGACCAGCCAGCCATTGGCCGCGGAGGCCGGCTTGGGCATCCTACGCGCCGGCGGTAACGCGATTGATGCCGCGATCGCCACTGCCGCTGCGCTCAACGTGGTCGAGCCGGCGAGCGCCGGCGTCGGCGGCGACGCCTTGGCGATAATCTGGCTCGCGAAGGAGCATCGGCTGATTGCCATGAACGCGATCGGGCGCGCGCCGGCCGCCGCCACGCTCGCAGCCTACCGGGCGAAAGGTTTCAAGGAAATGCCACTGCACGGCATCCACTCAGCGACGGTGCCCGGCGCCGTGGATGGCTGGGTCGCGCTGCTGAAGCGGGCTGGCACCCTGCCACTCGGACGCGTGCTGGAGCCCGCTATCCACTTGGCCGAGGACGGATTTCCGATTTCAGAACGCATCCGCAACGACTGGATCTACGGTGCCGAGGTGCTGAGCGCCGACCCCGAGTCACGACGCGTCTATCTCCCGGGCGGCCGAATCCCGGAAACCTACCAGATTTTCCGCAATCCCGATCTGGGTCGAACCCTGCGGTTGATCGCCGACGGCGGCCGCGACGCTTTCTATCGCGGGCCGGTGGCGCAGGCGATCGTCAAGCGATCGCGCGAGCTCGGCGGTTTTTTCGCAATGTCAGACTTTGCGCCCAGCCAGGTCACATGGGACACGCCGATCACCACCCGCTATCGGGGCGTGGACGTTTATGAAATGCCGGCTCCCCCACAAGGCATGGCTGTCCTGGAGATGCTCAACATCGTCGAGGCCTGCGCGCCGAAGTTCGGTCTGGACATCGCGAAGCTTGGCCCGCGCTCGCCCGATTATTTTCACCTGATGATAGAGGCGAAGAAGCTCGCCTATGCCGACCTCGCCCTTCACGACGGTGATCCGGCCTTTTCCAAAGTGCCCACTGACAGGCTGATTTCCAAAAGCTATGCCGCAAGCCTTTGCAACCGCATCGACATGCGGCGCGCAGCACCGATCCCACCGGGCGGCGAAGCGATCGGCGGCACGGTCTATGTCGCGACGGCGGATCGCGAAGGGAACATGGTGTCGTTTATCTACAGCATCTATGACAGCTTCGGCTCCGGTATCACCATCCCGGGATACGGTTTCGTGCTTGGCGACCGCGGCGCGCTGTTCAACCTCGATCCCGCCAGCCCGAACGTCGTCGCGCCGACCAAGCGTCCTTTCCACACGCTTTTGCCCGGATTTCTTATGAAGGACGGTCGCCCGCTTATGGCGTTCGGCCTGATGGGCGGCGGGCAACAGGCGCAGGGACATGCGCAAGTGCTGGTCGATATACTCGATTTCGGCGCCAATGTGCAGTCGGCGAGCGACGCGGCACGCTTCACGCACGTGCAGGCGCGCAATCGCCTGGCACTCGAATCGCAGTTATACCGCCTTGTTGGAGCCGAACTTGCCCAACGTGGCCACGTTGTCGAAAGCGCTAACGGCGAAAATATGGGCGGATATCAGGCCATCCGTTTCAAGCCCGAACATGTGGGAGATTTTCCGGCGTCGACGAAACCCGGTGGGCCAGTCAATGGCGCTTACATAGCCGGATCCGATCACCGGAAGGATGGCGAAGCCGTCGGCTGGTGATCGAAGCTGACATTCGCAACCTGGTGTCGGAACGACATGTATTGGTCGGCACCTTCCTGAGATGTCGGGTGCCGGTAACCCGCGATTCGAGATGGTCCGCATCGGCTTTGCGATGCTCGGTATTGGCCTCCTGAGTCTGATCGCGCGCTGGCGCGAAGCGCTTACGATTGGCCGCTGCTGCATCGCTTCGCGGTGCTGATGGGGCCATCGGGGCTGGTCGCCGTGCTGCCCGGCTGGATCGTGACGGAAGCCGGGCGACGCGCCCATTCGCAGCGCAGATATCGCGCCCGCACCGGCCATCATTGAGGGAGCGTCGGCATGACCGATCTCACTGTCATCTGGGCCGGCCTCGTCGGCTTTGCCATCATCGCTTATGTTGTGATGGACGGCTTCGATCTTGGCATCGGCATCCTGTTTCCCTTTTTCAAGGTCGGCCAGAGCCGCCAGCTGCGGAGCGGCCATGCCGGTTCGCCGCCAGCCTGACAGTGCTTGAAACGACGTCCACCAGTGGGGCTGGAAGGAACTCACCTGCGGCCTCCCCTCTTGACCTTGCCTTGCCATTGCCCGACCTGCCGTCCCATGTCCGGTGAGCCAGCCCCATGCGAATCGTGATCATCGACGACAGCGGCCTGCGCGCGACCGTCCTGGAGGAAGGGCTGCGGGACGCGGGCTATGATGACATCCACATCGTCCCGCCCCGCGGCGCCTTCGTTGCGCGCCTCGAACGCATGGCCCCGGACGTCGTGTTGATGGACCTCGGCAGCCCCAGCCGCGACATGCTGGAGGAAATGCTGACCGTCAGCCGCGCACTTGCCCGGCCGATCGCCATGTTCGTGGACCAGTCGGACGAAACGATGATCGGCGCGGCGATCGATGCGGGGGTTTCCGCCTATGTCGTGGATGGCCTGCGCAAGGAGCGGGTGAAGCCTGTGCTCGAACTTGCTGTCCGCCGTTTCAACGCCTTTTCCAAGATGCAGGCGGAGCTGGAGGAAGCGCGCACCGCGCTCCACGACCGCAAGATCATCGATCGCGCCAAGTCGATTCTCATGAACCAGCGCGCCCTTTCCGAGCAGGACGCCTATGCGCTGCTGCGGTCGAGCGCGATGAATCAGGGGAAGAAGATCGTGGATGTCGCGCAGGCGCTGATCACTGCCAGCGACCTGCTGGGAGGGGGGACATGACCGTTCATCTGAAGATTGCCTTCCTCCCGCTGAACGACGCGGCCGTGCTGGTCGCCGCGCGGGAGCGGGGCTTTGCCGAGGCTGAAGGGCTGACGCTCGATCTTGTCCGCACGACCAGCTGGGCGACGCTGCGCGACCGGCTCGTTTTCGGACAGGTCGATGCCGCGCAGATGCTCGCCCCACTGGCGGTCGCGGTCACACTCGGCCTCAGCCAACAGGCCGCGCCGATCGCGGCGCCCTACAAGCTGGGCGTCAATGGCAATATGCTGGTGATGGCGAGCGATTTCGCCAAGGCGCTGGAGCCCGATGTCGCCGCGCGTATCGCCGATCCGCTGGGCACCGCGCATGATTTCGCCGCCGCGATCGGCTTGTGGCGGTCGTCCATCGCTTTTCCAGTCACGCGCTGATGCTGCGCTACTGGCTTGCGAGCGCGGGCGTCGATCCGGATCGGGACGTGCTGCTGCGCGTGCTGCCTCCCTCGCTGACGGTCGAGGCGATGCGCGCGGGCGAGATTGACGGCTTCATCGCCGGCGAACCGTGGGGCAGCGCTGCGGTCGAGGCGGGCCTTGCCGAAACGGTGGCGACGGGCGAGCGCATCTGGCGGCGCGGGGTGGAGAAGGTGCTGGCCTTCCGCGAACGCTGGATGGAGGAAAATCCTGATACTGTCGATCGCCTCCTGCGCGCACTGGCAGGGGCGGCGGCCTGGTGCGACGATACGGCGAACCATACCGTCCTTGCCGACCTGCTCTCGGACAGCCGCTATGTCGATCAGCCCGCCGACCTCATTGCTCGCGCGCTGTCGGGCCAGATCGTCGCGCGGGCCGGGGAGGCGGCGATCGCCCATCCCGATTTCATGCTCTTTGCCCGTGAAGCCACGCCCTTCCCCTGGCGCAGCCAGGCGCTCTGGATTTACTCGCAGTTCGTCCGCTGGGACATGGTGACGCATGACCCAGCTGTGGCGGCTAAGGCGGGCGGAGTATTTCGCCCGGATGTCTATCGCCGCGCGCTCGCCGATATGGATGTCGCGATGCCCGGCGCGAGCATGAAGGTGGAAGGGGCCGTCGACCGACCGCTGGGCGTCGGATCGCGGCGCGGGGAATTGACTCTGGGGCCGGACCGATTCTTTGATGGACGCATTTTCGATCCGGAACGGATCGAAGACTATGTTGCCGGCTTTACCGCCCGCCGTTGAATAAAGGCGCAATTTTGTGCCTTGCAACATGATGCGAATCGCGGGATAACATAAGGGTCGCGCGACGAAGCGCGCTTATTCGGATGCATCGTCCCAAGGGTGGGCCGCGCATCCTCTCCACATCGCAGCAAAGCCGCTGATCGGACACGCCAATGGCGTACGTCCGGCCTGCGGCTTTTTTCGTGTCCATTTCCGTTTATTGGGGGACGTATCATGGCTACCGCTTATTGGGATCGCGACACGCAGGACAGCGCGCCCGCCGCCGCGACCAGCTTCTGGAAAGCCGGTCACACACCGACGTTGATCGCCGCTTTCCTGTATTTCGACCTCGCTTTCATGGTGTGGGTGCTGCTTGGCCCGCTCGCGCCGATGATTGCCAAGACGCTGCTGCTGACTCCGGCCGAAAAGGGGCTGATGGTGGCGACTCCCACGCTGGCTGGCGCGTTCCTGCGCGTCGTCAACGGCCTGTTGGTCGACCGCATCGGGCCTAAGCGGTCGGGCGCAATCAGCCAGATCATTGTCATCGCCGGCCTGTTCAGCGCCTGGGCGCTGGGCGTCAACAGCTTCGGCGGTACGCTTGCGCTGGGCGTGATCCTGGGCTTTGCGGGGGCGAGCTTCGCCATCGCCCTGCCGCTTGCCAGCCGCTGGTATCCGGCCGAACATCAGGGGAAGGCTATGGGCCTAGCCGGCATGGGCAATTCGGGCACGGTGCTCGCCGCGCTCTTCGCGCCGATGCTCGCGAAGCTGTTCGGCTGGAACGCCGTACTGGGCCTTGCCTGCATTCCGCTGACGATCGTGTTCGTCGCCTATATGCTGATGGCGAAGGATGCGCCGAACGCCCCTGCGCCCAAGAAGCTGGTCGACTATTTCCAACCCCTGAAAAAGGCCGACGCCTGGTGGCTGATGGCCTTCTATTCGGTGACGTTCGGTGGTTTCGTCGGCCTTGCTGCGTCGCTGCCCATCTATTTCACGGACCAGTTCGGCCTCACGCCGGTAATCGCCGGCTATTGCACCGCTGCTTGCGTCTTCGCCGGATCGCTGGTCCGGCCGATGGGCGGCGCCCTTGCCGACAGGATCGGCGGGTCGAAGGCGCTGATGATGGTCTTTTTCGTAGCCGCTCTGGCGCTCGCCGGAGTCGGGTTCGCGCCCACTCTCGTCAGCGCGCTTGGCCTGTTCGTGGTCGCGATGCTGGCGCTCGGCGCCGGCAATGGATCGGTGTTCCAGCTTGTGCCGCAGCGCTTCCAGGCGGAGATCGGCGTCATGACTGGCCTGGTCGGCATGGCGGGCGGCGTCGGCGGCTTTTACCTCGCCAGTTCGCTGGGCTTGGCCAAGCAGTTTACCGGCAGCTTCGCCCCAGGCTTCCTGATTTTTGCAGGGCTTGCCGTCGTGGCGCTGATCGGCCTCGCCCTGGTCAAGGGCAAGTGGCGTGCTACCTGGACCAGCGGCGCGCGCATCTGACTGCTGCCGTGCTCCGGCATTCGCCGGAGCACGGTCCGATCACCCGTCCTAAGGGGGGACGACCTTCATGAAATATCTTCTCGTATCGGCGGCCACGCTGGCCGTCGCCGGGCCGGCCTGCGCCCAGCAGATCAGCCTCAAGCCCGTCGCCGAAGCCCGCCTTCGTTACGAACATGCGCGGCAGGACGGGCTTCCCACCGAAACCAGCGACGCGCTCACTGCCCGCGTCCGCGCTGGAGGCACCGCCACCAACGGAGCCTTTTCGGCGACGGTGGTAGGGCAGGGGAGCCTTGCCATCATCGACGACTATTATGACGGGGTGAACGGGGCGGCCACGCGCCCGATCATCGCTGACCCGCAGAATATCGCTCTTTATATCGCCCAGCTTCGCTATCAGGCAAAGGCGTTCGCCTTCACCGCCGGCCGCCAGAATATCGCGCTCGACGACGAGCGCTTCGTCGGCAATGTCGCCTTCCGCGACAACGCCCAGACCTTCGACGCGGTGCGGGCTGAACTCTCGCCCTTAAAGGGGATGAAGCTCGACATCGCCTATGCCTGGAGTGCCCGCACCATCTGGGGCATCGACGGCAAAGGCGCGCGGCAGCAGGCGATCGGTGGCGACAATATCTTCGCCAATCTTTCCTATGCAACGCCGGTCGGCACGCTCACGGGCTTCGCCTATCTGGTGGATCAGGACGAGGCCGCAGTGCAGGGCTATCGTCTTTCCAGCCAGACCTACGGCCTGCGCCTCACCGGCACACGGCCGCTCTCGAAAACGGCGAAACTCTCCTATCAGTTGAGCCACGCGCGTCAGTCCGACTACCATCGAAATCCCAACAGCTATCGCGCCAACTATTGGCTCGCCGACGCGACGCTGGACATGAGGGGCTGGAAACTCAATGCCGGCTATGAAGTACTCGGTGCGGCCAGAAGCGGGGTAGCGGGCGCGGCGCTCACCAGCTTCCAAACGCCGCTCGGCACCAATTTCAAATTCCAGGGCTGGGCCGATAAATTCCTTACCACCCCGCCCAATGGCGTACGCGACGTCTATGTGGGTGGTGGGTACGGCCTGAAACAGTTGGGGCCGCTGTCGGGCGTCAACCTGTCGGCCACCTGGCATCGCTTCAGCAGCGACCGGCTCGACCTTCATTATGGCGACGAATGGAATCTGCTCGCCTCCGCGAAGCTCCGGAAGACGATGCTCTCGGTTCGCTACGCTCACTATGATGCGAAGGCGCTGGCGACGGAGACGGAAAAGCTCTGGCTCCAGGCGGACTGGAGCCTGTAACCTCGAAATGGCTTGAGCCGGTTCGCGAATCGGCTTATGCTGCAACGCAAGAGGACAAGGATGTCCTTCGAACCATAGCCGCGACGATCCACGGATGGATCGCCAAGGCGCAGATGATGGCAAGGCCGCCATCCAGACGTTCGGATTTCAAAGCCCGGCCGTCCGGATGGCGGCCTTTTTTGTTTCCGAAAGGGACGGGCAATGGAATTGCAGGTCAGGAACGATAGCCGGGCGGGAGCGGAGGATGAGATGCTCGTCCCGTTCGAGGATGTCCGCGAGCATCTGGTCGTCATAGGCAACGGCATGGCCGGTTGCCGCGCGATCGAAGAACTGCTGGCGCGGGATGCGGGGCGTTACCGCGTCACCATCTTCGGGGCCGAGCCGCATGTGAACTATAACCGCATCATGCTCTCGCCGGTGCTGGCCGGGGAAAAGACGTTCGATCAGATCGTCATCAACGACGCCGCCTGGTATGCCGACAATGACATAGAGCTGATCGCCGGCGATCCGGTCATCGAGATCGATCGCGCCGCCAAGACCGTCACGAGCCGATCGGGTCGCACCACGGGCTATGACAAGCTGTTGATCGCCACCGGTTCCGACCCGTTCATCATCCCGGTGCCGGGTAAGGATCTGCCTGGCGTCATCAGCTTCCGCGACATGAAGGATGTCGATACCATGCTGGATGCCGCCGGCAAGGGCGGCGAAGCGGTCGTGATTGGCGGCGGCCTGCTCGGCCTTGAAGCCGCGCATGGCCTGACCCTGCGCGGCATGAAGGTGACGGTCATTCACCTCATGGACACGCTGATGGAGCGGCAGCTCGACGAAGCGGCCGGCTGGTTGCTGAAGAGCGCGCTGGAGGCACGGGGGCAGACGATCCTGACCGGCGCGAACACCGCCGAAATCTACGGGCAGGGCAAGGTCGAAGGCGTCCGCCTGAAGGACGGGCGCGACATTCCCGCCAGCCTCGTCGTCATGGCGGTCGGAATCCGGCCCGCGACTGCACTGGCGAAGGCGGCGGGACTTGCGGTCAATCGCGGCATCCTGGTCGACGATCATATGGTGACGAGCGATTCCAATGTGCTGGCGGTCGGCGAGTGCGTCGAGCATGACGGCAATGTCTATGGGCTGGTCGCGCCGCTGTGGGACATGTGCCGCAGTCTGGCCGATGGCCTCACCGACCGGCATAGCGGTTACAAGGGGTCGGTCACCTCGACCAAGCTCAAGGTCGCCGGGCTGGACGTCTTTTCCGCCGGCGATTTTTCAGGCGGCGAAGGGTGCGAGGACATCGTCCTGCGCGATGCATCGCGCGGCGTCTACAAGCGGGTGGTCGTCAAGGACGACCGCATCGTCGGCGCGGTGCTATATGGCGACACGGCGGACGGCGGCTGGTATTTCGACCTGCTTCGGCGTGAGGAGAATATCGCGGACATCCGCGACCTGCTGATCTTCGGCCAGGCATTCGCCCAGGGAGGGGGCGCGCTGGACCCTAGGGCGGCCGTTGCGGCGCTCTCGGACGATGCCGAGATTTGCGGCTGCAACGGCGTCAGCAAGGGCCAGGTCATCGGCTGCATCGAAGAGGGCGCATGCAGCCTCGACGCCGTCCGCGCCACCTGCAAGGCCTCGGCAAGCTGTGGCTCGTGCACCGGCCTGGTCGAAAACCTGCTGGCGGTGGTGCTGGGCGAAGAGGTGAAGGCCGGCCCGAAGACCATGTGCAAATGTACCAGCTTCACCCATGATGATGTGCGGCGCGAGATCGTCGCGCAGAATATGCGCTCTATCCCCGAAGTGATGCAGCGGCTGCACTGGACGACACCGGACGGCTGCTCCTCCTGCCGTCCCGCGCTCAATTACTATCTGCTCTGTGCGTTACCGGGCGAATATCAGGACGACCAGCAAAGCCGCTTCGTCAACGAACGCATGCACGCCAACATTCAGAAGGACGGCACTTACTCGGTCGTGCCGCGCATGTGGGGCGGCCTCACCAACCCTCGCGAGTTGCGCGCGATTGCGGACGTGGTCGAGAAATATGACGCGCCTATGGTCAAGGTGACCGGCGGCCAGCGGCTGGACATTTTCGGGATCAAGGGGGAGGATCTGCCTGCGGTCTGGGCGGACCTCAACGCCGCCGGCATGGTTTCAGGCCACGCCTATGGCAAGTCGCTGCGTACGGTGAAGACCTGCGTCGGCTCCGAATGGTGCCGGTTCGGCACGCAGGATTCGACCGGGCTCGGCGTCAAGACTGAGCGGATGACCTGGGGGTCGTGGATGCCCCACAAGTTCAAGATCGCCGTGTCGGGCTGCCCCCGCAATTGCGCCGAAGCGACGATCAAGGATTTCGGCATCGTCTGTGTGGATTCGGGCTATGAGCTGCATGTCGGCGGCAATGGCGGCATCCATGTCCGCGCCACCGACCTGCTGTGCAAAGTCGTGACCGAGCAGGAGGCGCTGGATTACTGCGCTGCCTTCATTCAGCTTTACCGCGAGGAAGCCCGCTATCTGGAGCGCACCGCGCCCTGGATCGAGCGCGTCGGCGTCGACTATGTGAAAAGCCGCATCGTCGAGGACGAAGCGGGCCGCGAAGCGCTGCGCGCCCGCTTCCTCTATTCCCAGCGCTTCAGCCAGGACGATCCCTGGGCGGAACGCGCCGCCGGCGCCGATGCACAGCTCCACCAGCCCCTTCACCCCTCAATGCCCTTTGGCGCAATCGCTGCGGAGTAAGACCATGACCGACTGGATCGACATCGGCACGCTGGCCGACATTCCCACGCGCGGCGCACGCACTGTGCGGATTGCGGGCGAAAAGGAGATCGCGATCTTCCGCACTGGCGACGACCAGGTCTTCGCGCTGGTCAACGAATGCCCCCACAAGCAAGGGCCGCTAAGCCAGGGGATCGTCCACGGTCACAGCGTGGCCTGCCCACTGCATAACTGGACCATCGCGCTGAAAACCGGCGAGGCGCAGGGCGCGGACAAGGGCTGCACCCCAACGGTTCCGGTGCGAATGGACGGCGACCGCATTCTGATCGCGCCGCCCGAGCAGGCGAGGGCGGCCGCCTGATGGACCAAGCCATCCGCACCACCTGCGCCTATTGCGGCGTCGGCTGCGGCATTTCCGCGACGCCGACCGGCCCGCGCTCGGCCCTCATAAAGGGCGACGAGGCGCATCCCGCCAATGCCGGCCGCCTTTGCTCGAAGGGTACGCATCTGGGCGAGACGATTGGCCTAACCGGTCGCCTCCTCCACCCGATGATCGGCAGCAAGCGTGCGAGTTGGGACAAGGCGGTTGACCTCGTCGCGCGGAAATTCCGCGACACGATCGACCGCCACGGCCCCGACAGCGTCGCCTTCTACGTTTCGGGTCAATTGCTGACCGAGGATTACTATGTCGCCAACAAGCTGATGAAAGGCTTCATCGGCTCGGCCAACATCGACACCAACAGCCGCCTCTGCATGTCGAGCGCGGTCGCCGGTCACAATCGCGCCTTTGGCGAAGACATTGTGCCGGCCAGCTATCAGGATCTTGACGAAGCCGACCTGATCGTCCTTGTCGGCTCCAACACTGCTTGGTGTCACCCGATCATCTATCAGCGCATCCAGGCCGCCCGCGCCGCGCGCGGCACGAAACTGGTGGTCATCGACCCTCGCCGCACCGAGACCTGCGAAGGCGCGGACCTGCATCTGGCGCTCAAGCCCGGCACCGACGTCGCCCTGATGAACGGCTTGCTCGCTTGGGCAGCGGCGGAAGGCATCGCGTCATCCGATCATCTGACGGTGCCGGACGGCTTCTGGGACCATATCCGCGCCGACCATGATCTCTGGACCACGGCCAGGACCTGCGACCTGCCGCCCGCGCAATTGGAGCAATTCTTCCGCCTGTTCGCCGCCACGCCCCGCACCGTCACCCTGTTCAGCCAGGGCATCAACCAATCGATCCGCGGCACTGATCAGGTGAATGCGATCCTCAACGTCCACCTTGCCACCGGCCGCATCGGCAAGCCGGGCGCGGCGCCCTTCTCGATCACCGGCCAGCCCAATGCCATGGGGGGGCGCGAAGTCGGGGGCTTGGCCTCCACGCTCGCCGCTCACATGGATTTCGCGCCTGAGAATGTCGCGCGCATTGGCCGTTTCTGGGCAGCGCCCAATATGGCAACGAAGCCTGGCCTCAAGGCTGTCGATCTGTTCCGCGCGATCAATGAAGGGCGGATCAAGGCGCTCTGGATCATGGCGACCAACCCTGCCGTCTCCATGCCCGACGCCGGCCGTGTGCGCGAAGCGCTGGCCTCGGTTCCCTTCCTTGTCGTGTCGGACATCATGGCTGCCACCGACAGCAGCCCCCACGCCCATGTCCGCCTGCCCGCCGCCGGCTGGGGGGAAAAGGACGGCACCGTCACCAACAGCGATCGCACGATCAGCCGCCAGCGCCCCTTTCTCGCTCTGCCCGGCGAGGCGAAACCCGACTGGTGGATTGTTACGCAGGTCGCGCGCCGAATGGGCTGGCGAAACGCCTTCGCCTATGACCGGCCCGCCGACATCTGGCGCGAGCATGCGCGCCTCACCGCCTATCAGAATGATGGGCAGCGGCTGCTGAACCTGCGCGCCCATGCGACCATCGGCAACGACGCCTATGAGGCGATGGAGCCGTTCCGCTGGGGCGGCACGCCCTTTACCGATGGACGCTTCCCGACCCCGGATGGCAAGGCGCGGCTGGTGTTGACCAGGCAGATGGACATTCAGCCACCGCTGCGCGACTGGCCGCTGACGCTCAACACCGGCCGCTACCGCGACCAATGGCATACGATGACCCGCACTGGCCTCTCGCCCAGGCTCGCGCGCCATCGCGAGGAGCCGCTGGTGGAGGTGCACCCCGGCGACGCGCAGGCGCTGGACCTTGCCGAAGGCGATCTTGCCCGCGTCACGACGGCCCAGGGCGACAGCCTGTTCCGGGTTGCCTTGACCGAAGGCCAGCGGCCTGGTGAAATCTTTACCCCGATCCATTGGACCGATCAGGTTTCGACCGGAGGGCGCACCGGCCTCCTGCCCCGGCCGCTGGTCGATCCCCATTCGGGCCAGCCCGGCTTCAAGTCCACGCCCGCCCGTCTCGCCAAAGTGGCGGCCGAATGGAAGGGCTTTCTCATCCTGCGAGGGTCGGAGCCGGTGATGCTGCCCGGTCTCTGGGCCACGCGGGTCACGGTTCCCGGCGGGGCGCTCTACGAGATTGCCGGAAATGGCAATCCCGCGCGCCTCGACGTCTGCCTGCCCAAAGGCGACCGAGTCGAGGCGGTCGATCCCGCGCGCGGCACTTGCCGCATCGCGATCCTGCGCGAAGACCGGCTCGCCGCCGTCCTCTTCGTCACCCGGACCGGCCTCCTGCCTTCGCGCGACTGGCTGATCGGGCAATTGGAGGCCGAAGGCGTGACCGCCGCCGTCCTTGCCGCGCGCGGCCCCGGCAACCAGCCGGAAAAGGGCGCGACCATCTGCGTGTGCTTCGACATCGGTCTCAATCAGATCGTCGCCGCGATCCGCGACCAGAGCCTGGTGGACGTGCCCGCCATCGGCCAGGCGATCGGCGCGGGAACCAATTGCGGGTCCTGCCGCCCCGCGCTTGCCAATATCCTCACCCAGACCATGCAGGAGACGCTCCATGCCGCAGAATGACCTGATCGCGCCCGGCGAGGTCTGGCTGGTGGGCGCAGGTCCGGGCGATCCCGACCTCCTGACCCGCAAGGCCGAAAATCTGATCGCCGCCGCTGACATCATCTTTTACGACGCGCTGGTGGGGCCGGGTGTGCTCGATCTTATCCCGCCCGGCATCGAGTGTATCAGCGTCGGCAAGCGATCGGGCCGCCACAGCAAGGCGCAGGGCAGCATCAACGACCTTCTGCTCGCGGCGGCGAAGGCAGGGCGGCGCGTCGTCCGTCTGAAGGGCGGCGACCCGTCCATCTTCGGCCGCTCCGCCGAGGAGATGGCGCATCTGGGACGGGCAGGTGTGGCTGTCCATATCTGCCCCGGCATCACCACGGCCAGCGCGGCGGCTGCCAGCGGCCATATGTCGCTCACCCTGCGCGGCGTCGCGCGCGGGCTGACCTTGGTGACGGCGCATTTGCGCATTGGTGAGCCGCTCGCGCTTGACTGGGCGGCGCTTGCCGGCAGCAGCACGCTGGGCATCTATATGGGCCGCTCGGCGGCGAGCGAGATCAGCCGCAATCTGATCTCGGCGGGGCGGCACCCCGATACGCCGGTGATGGTCGCGGTCAACGTCTCGCTGCCGTCCGAGCGGTTGATAAGGGGCAAGCTCTCTGCGCTTGCCTTTTTGGTGGAGGCGGTCAGCGACAAGGAACCGACTCTGCTGCTGGTGGGGGAGGCGGTCAGGAATCACGGCCGGGCCGAGGCGGCGAATGATCGCGCACTGCTAAACGCCTGATGACTGATAAGAAGCGGCTGAAACGATACCGCCTGCGGACGCTTTTTCCGATGGTCGCTTGGCGTTATTGAGACTGGCCCAAGTTAGCGACCCAACCGAACCGACATACCGGACGCGCGACGGAGATGTTGGTCGAATTGCGGACGACCGAGGAAAAATCGGGAAGATGGGATGGGATCATCATGTCGCCAAAGGCACTTGCCCTGAAGCGGACAGGAAGATCCCGACCATGACGATCATACGGAAGGTCCGGGGCAGCGGTTCGCCGCCTCCTGTCCGGCCCGAGATCATTTCATCCTGACAATGGCGGTCCAGCGATCCCGCCAGCTCGTCGCGCGCGCGACATCGGTCGCGATGCTCGCCCATTCGCGCAGCGCCAGCTTTACGGGATTGCCTTCGCGTGCCTTGCCGATCAGACCATAGCGCTTCTCCACGTCGCTCTCCGGCGCGATCGTACCGAACAGGCGGTCCCAGATGATCAGCATGCCGCCATAATTGCGGTCGAGGAACTCCGGGTTGCTGGCATGGTGCGCGCGGTGATGGTGCGGCGTATTGAAGATCCATTCCAACGGCCCGAGGCGCGGGATGGCCTCGCTGTGCAAGAAGAACTGGAAGTTCAGGTTTACCGCAAGCAGAACGGCCACGATGCGCGGATCGACGCCCAATGCAATGACCGGCAGGTAGAACAGCCAGCCCAGCGACAGCGTGTTTGTCCAGCCCAGCCGCAGCGAGGACAGGAAAGTCAGCTGTTCGGCGCTGTGATGCACGCTGTGGCTGGCCCACATCCAGCGGATTTCATGGCTCGCGCGGTGAAACCAGTAATAGGCGAACTCGACTGCGAAGAAACCGATCGCCCAGCTTTGCCATTGCGCTGCCGGAAAGCGATGCGGAACATAAGCCCAGACCGTACTGAAGGCGGCTGCCAGCACTACGGCATGCAGCGCGCCCGCGACGAGATTGCCCGCCACCAGCCCGGCAGTGGTCAGCGCCGCGCGCCCATCATAACCGCGCCCGGAGCGGAGCCGCCAGACCAGTTCGGCCAGTATGGCGACTGTCGCGATGCTCAGAAACAGGGGGGAATGATGCGCCATGGCTATTTCCGCCTTGCGGCCATCGCCGCCTGCATCCGGTCCCGTGCCGCGTCGAACTCGGCCCTTGTGACCTCGCCATCGCCATTGGCGTCGGCAAGCATGAACATGCGGGGCGGCGAGGATCCCATTTCCTCGCGCGTGACGACACCGTCGCCATTGGCGTCGCTCTGGCCGATCATCCCGGTCAACTTCGCATAAGCGTCGGGCCGCAGTTTCGCGAGCCGTGGAAAATCGGTTGGGCTGACGACGCCGTCACTGTTGCGGTCGAGCTGGCCGAACTGGCTCTGGCGAAAGGCAGAGAACTCTGCACTGGTGACGCGACCGTCGCGATTGGTATCGGCCTTGTCGAACCATTGCAGGGGGTTGCCGCCGCCCATGCGGCCCATCTGCGCGGCGACCGGGCTCGCGCCCAGTGCCAGGGTGCCGATCTGGCAACCGATGAGGAGAAGGGAGAAGGTCTTCATGATGCTGCTTTCCAGGGAGGGGGGCACGCCGGGCCGTTTGGGGGTCAGGAGGAGCCGACCCGGCGTGCGGTGCGCGGGATCAGTAGGGGCTGGTTTCCCGCGTCACGGTGCCGGTGGAGCCATCGGGGCGGGTGCGCGTCGTCACCGCGCTGACGCTGCCGTCGTCGTTGCGCACCGCGCTGGTCGAGCGGCCCCAACTGGTGCCGTTGTTGGTGGTGTGGCTGGCGCCGCCTTGATAGCTGCCATTGCCCCAGTTCGCGCTGCGGCTGGAGGAGACGCCGCGACCGCTGTTGGTCTGGATGCCGTGATTGACCGATGTCGAACCCGGTTGGCGGGTCACGGCGCGCGAGCGGTTATAGCCGTGGCCGTAGGCGCCTTGCGCGCTAACGCTCCGGCTGCGCGTCTGCGCCTCGGCGGCGGTGGCGGCAATGCTGCCGGCCAGGATCAGGCCAAGGGCGGCCGCGGTCAGAAAGGTCTTCATGTTTCGTCTCCTTGCATGAGTGGGATCATGTCCCGCTGGAGACGGGTTTGCCGGTGCGTGGTAACGGTTGGACGAACCGTCGGAATCATAGGGTGACAAAATGTAACAGCGCTTGCGGCCACGAGGCGCGATGGCATTCTGCGGAGATGGAAGACCCGAACCGCGCGCATGTTGCCATCGTCGAGGATGACGATGAAATTCGCGATCTCGTTTGCAGCCTTCTGATGCGTGAGGGCCTGCACGCTCATCCTTGCCGCACGACGTCCGAGTTCGACGCGCTGGTGCAACGCCAGCCGATCAACATGGCGCTGGTCGATATCATGCTGCCGGGAGAGGACGGCCTGTCGCTTTGTCGTCGTGTCCGTGCGGCCGGACAGCTTCCCCTGATGATCCTATCCGCGCGCAGCGATGACGTGGACCGTATCGTGGGGCTTGAGATCGGCGCCGACGATTACCTGCCCAAGCCCTTCAACCCGCGTGAACTGCTGGCCCGTGTGCGGGCGCTGCTGCGTCGTTCGCAGGCGAGTGAAACGACGATACAGCCGCCCGGCCTGCGTCGCTATGCGTTCGAAGGCTGGCTCTGGGATGTCGATGCTCGCAGCCTGATCCCGCCGGACGGTTCCACGCTGGACCTTACCGGGGGCGAGCATGACCTGCTGCTGTGTCTGATCGAGCGCCCGCAGCGCGTGCTGTCGCGCGAGCAGTTGTTGGACTGGACACGCGGGCGGGAAGCCGCTCCCTTCGATCGCACCATCGACGTACAACTGGGGCGGGTTCGTCGCAAGCTCGCCAGGGTGCCAGGCGGGGATGCCCTGATCAAGACCGTGCGTGGTGGCGGCTATGTGTTCGTCGCTGCCGTGCGCAAGGTTTGAGCCGGTGGGCACGACGCTGTCATTCCGCATCGGCATGGTCATGCTGGTCGGCTTCATCCTGATGCAGCTTCTGCTGCTGCTCGTCTGGCAGACGCCGGGCCGGGGCGGTCCCGACGCGAACTACGGCCTGCCCGCGCCCACTACGCTCGCCCGCATGGTCGATGCGATGGAGCGGGCTGGACCTGCCGGGGCAGCTGAACTCGCCGACAGCTATGACGGTTCGCTCTTCACCGTGACGATCGGACGCACGCCACCCAATGATTTTCGCGAAGTGCCGACAGCTCTATCTGAACTTGCCAGCCGCTACCGCCACGCTCTTTCCGATCACAATGTGGTCGTGGACGGCGGGCCGGGAGTGTTCGGCGCATGGATGGGTGATCGGGCGAGGCCGATACGGTTCCTCGTCCCCATCCGCCTGACGATCTGGATGCGCGACGGGCGCGTGCTGATACTGACCGGGCGGCCATCGCGCGCGCTCAGCGCCTATCTCGCGCGGCGTAGTCTGCTGGGCGCCATCAGTGGCGCGCTGCTCCTGCTGATGCTCTGGATCGCACTGCGCCAGACCACCCGACCGCTGCGCCGCCTGACCCAGGCGACCCAGGCGTTGGGACACGATCTGCGCGCGCCCGATGCGATCGTGGAGGGCAGCCGCGAAACGCGTGCGCTGGCGCAGGCCTTCAACGTTATGAAGGCGCGGATCGTCTCGCTGATGGATGAGCGGACCTTCATCCTCGCCGGTATAGCGCACGATATGCGAACCTATCTGACCCGGCTGCGCCTGCGCGCGGAGTTCATTGCCGACGATGGCCAGCGTGCCCGCGCAGAACGTGACCTGGACCAGATGTCCGCGCTCCTCGACGACAACCTTCTGTTCGCCAGCATCGATCGTCACAACGTGACGCCGATGCAACGGGTCGACCTGTCGGCCTTGACCCGCGCTTTGGTCGAGACGCGGTTCGAGGCGGATCGCATCGAGCTGTCTGCCCGCGAGCCCGCACTGATCGAAGCGGACGCGGCCGGGCTGGAGCGGATATTCGGCAATTTGGTCGACAACGGCTTTCGCCACGCCGATCGCATGCGAATAGCCGTCCGGCACGATGGACGCACCATCGTCTGGCAGTTTGAGGACAATGGCCCGGGTGTGGAGCCTGCAGACTTGGCCCAGCTCGGTCTGGCCTATCGTCGGCTGGATCCTTCGCGTAATTCAAAGGCGGGAGGGGCTGGCCTTGGCCTCGCCATCGTGCAGGCGCTGGCAGACCCCATGAGGGCGCAAGTGAAGTTTGGAACTTCGAATGACGGCGGTCTGCGGATCAGCATCGTCTTTCGTAAGAATGCGACGACATAGTCCAAAACTTGATCGGTCGAGCAGCATTTTTCGTCCCTGATCGCGGGAGCCCGCCGGGATCCAGATCGCGCGTGCAGGCGCTCGTCTTTTTGGAGGTGCGGCGTCACGCGCCGGCGACGATGCACAGGCGCGAGGCGCGACAAACGAGCGGATCAGCGCGCTGTGGCCTCGAAAATTTTCAGGTCGCGTTCCAGTCGCCATTGCCGTTCGGCCTTGGGACTGGTGGCGAGAAAGGCCTTGCAGGCCGGAGCATCGGGTAACGCGCAGGGCGTAACCATCGCGCCGCCCGCACGATCCCGCCACAAGCTCGGCCCCTGGAGGAATGCATAATGCAGGCCGTCGCGCGCAATCTGTTTCAGATCGCGATAGCGCAGCCCCTGTTCGGTGACGGCGCGCAGATATTCATTGGTCATATCGCTGCGTGATACCCCTTCGTCATCCGTGGAGAGCACGACAGGGACGCCGGCCTCGCGATAGAGCGACAGCGGGTGCGCTGCCCCTTTCACACCCAGGATCACGGCGTTGCTGGTCAGGTTGATCTCCACCGCAATCCTGTCCCGCGCCATGCGCTTGAGGAGGGCGGGGCCATCGGTTTCATAGCTGATGTCGATGCCATGACCGATGCGGCTGGCCCCGGCCACCGTCACGGCATCATGGATATGGAAGGTCAGATCGCGCGACGGCACCAGCCCCAGTGACAGTTCGCCAGCGTGGAGAGATAGCTTCACCTTTGGGTAGCGCGTTTTCAGGAAGGCAATCATCGCCATGTGCAGCCGATAGTCGCGGATCGCGACGGGATCATGTTCGGGTGCCGCGATGTTGACGCCGACGAAGCGCGGGTCGGTTTCGGCCGTGGCGAAGGCCAGCGCCAGTTGCGCGAACACTTGCGCTGGCGGCACGGTCCGCAGTGCCGTGAACAGATAGCGAATCGTGACGTCGCAGGCGGGCGCGGGGGTTGCTCCGCCGCACCCGTTTGCCTGTGCCATTTCCCCGTCATAGCCGTCATAATCGGCGGTCACCTGTCGCACGGCGTCCGGGAGAAGCGGAGCGATCCGGGCGTAAAGCGCTTCCAGGTCGCTTGCGTCCGCGCCGCTGACCTTTGCAGCCAGCGTCCCCGCGACGCGCGATCCGCTCGACAGTTCGAGATAGGAGACATGATCCGCGGCCGCCTGCCTGCGCGCGAGCGACAGCGCCTCCCCGACGTGGCGCGCATAGGCCGCGCCGAACCGCTCGAACGTCGAGAAGAAACGATCGTAGCCCGCCACCGCCGGGTCGCCTGTTCCGGCCTCGAACCCGCGGGTGGAGAAAGCGTCGATGGCGGCCGAGTAGCGCGGATAGTCGCGCTCCAGGCCGGCGGCGGCTATCCGGTCAGGTGCGTCGCACGGCGGTTCGACCAATTTGTAGCTGTCCTTGGTCAGGCACAGTCGGTCCGCCGCCGCCCAGCGTAGATAGTCTTCGGCGAAATTGGCGCCCCCGGCATGATTATGCAGGTCACCACCCTTGGGCATCGCCTGGAGGAACAGGCGCAGGCGCGGCGGGCTTGCCGCGATGCTGTCCATATAGGCAGCGGTGCGGGCTTCGTCGGACACGGGCGGGGTGCCCGCCAGCGCCGGTGTCGCGCTAAGCAGCAGCGCTCCGATCCATTTCGTCAAGCCTTTCATGTCATCCCCCGGAACGAGCCGCCGCAGCGATGCCGCTGTGGCGGGGGCGCGGTGGCGGTTCAATCACGATATTGCGCACATCATATTGCCATTATTCGATCGGATTGGCCGATCGCCGCCTAATTTTTACATCGCATCGTCGCGATAACGGCAATGGACGCTGCGCTGTATCCTCCATAGTCCAGCCCCGACGGGCAGATTGCGGATATGGCGTCGCTACCCGTCCTGCTTAACGAAAAGGAGTTTGACGGGTGCCGACAGGGCGGCGGGATTGGCGGCGATGACCGGCGGAAGGTGGCCAAGATATGCGCTTGCGTTCGCCGCGCTGGCGCTCGGCGCATCGGTCGTGGGCCATTCGCAGGATGCGCCCGTGGCTCCCTCCGTTCCCGCTTCGGCAAGCGCGCACGGCCCGCCTGACATCATCGGCGACTATTGCGGGCGATGCCATAATGACGACGACCGGGTCGCCGGTCTGTCGCTCGACGATCTGCGCACCGCCGATCTGCAATGGGGCAAGCATATCGAGGAGTGGGAGAAGGTGCTGCGCCGCGTGAGCCTCGGCGAAATGCCACCGCTCAACAAGCCGCAGCCTGATCCCGCCCAGCGCGCCGCCTTCGTCTGGTGGCTGGAAAAGTCGCTGGACGATTATGCTGCCGCCCATCCGGATCCAGGCCGTGCGACCATCCGCCGGCTCAACCGCGTCGAATATGCCAATGCCATCCGCGACTTGCTAGCGCTGAAGATCGATGTCTCGCGGGAGTTGCCGCAGGACAATTCAGGCTATGGCTTCGACAATATCGCCGATGTGCTGAGCGTTTCGCCGACTCTGATGGACCGCTATATCGCCGTCGCCGGCAAGGTCGGACGGATGGCGACCGGGCTTGCCTCCGCTAGGCCGTTCGTCACCAGCTATGAACTGCCCAAGGACGGGTCGATCATGAATGGCGGCCGTCCCGCCTATAATGAGCAGGCGAGCGACGACCTGCCGCTCGGGTCGCGGGGCGGCGGCGCCTTCCCTTATTATGCCCGGTACGATGGCATTTACGAGATCAGCGGCTGGCTGAACGCCAACACCAATAACGAGACCGACCGTTTGCCCGAGGACAAGGTGAACGTTCGCGTGCCGATCAAGGCAGGTGCGCATGTCGTGGGCCTGTCCTTCCGCCGGCGACTTGCGCCGGAGGAGAGCGTGCAGACGCTGCGCAACGATCTGGACAAGGTGCCGATGCCGACCGCGGCGCCGCAGATGCTGCCTATGGACGTTTCCATCGACGGCAAGGTGGTCAAGACGGTGGCGGTGCCGTCCTATCGCTTGTCGCCCCGCTATGCGCAGCAGAACTTCCCACGCGATGTATTGCAGATCGATGTCGCGGGGCCATTTGCGCCCAAGGGCATCGCGAACACGCCTAGCCGCGATCGCATTTTCCTCTGTAACCCCAAGGCCATATCGGCGCAGGCGGCCTGCGCGCGGCGGATCCTGGGTTCGCTCGCCCGGCGCGCCTATCGCCGGCCGGTGACCGACGCCGACCTCGCGCCGCTGATGCGCCTCTACACCGCCGAACGGGCGCGGAGCGATTTCGAGCAGGGGATCGAGGCTGGGCTGGAGGCGATACTCGTGTCGCCACATTTCCTTTTCCTGGTCGAGGGCGATCCAAAGGGGAGCGCGCCGGGCAGCGTCCATCCCCTCAACGACTATGAGCTGGCGTCGCGCCTGTCCTTCTTCCTGTGGAGCAGCATTCCCGACGACCTGTTGCTGGACCTGGCCGACAAGGGGCAGTTGCGCAATCCTGCCATTCTCGACGCGCAGGTCACGCGGATGCTCGCCGATCCCAAGGCGCAGGCGCTGACAACCAATTTCGCCGGGCAATGGCTCTATCTGCGCAACCTTGACCAGCAGCGGCCCGACATCAGCGTTTTCCCCCAGTTCGACGCGCGGCTGCGCAACGCCATGGGGCAGGAGACCGCGATGTTCTTCAGCTATGTCCTCCGCACCAATCGCAGCCTGCTGGATTTTATTTCCGCCAATTACAGCTTCCTGAACCAGCGGCTGGCCGACCATTATGGCATCGGCGGCGTCAGCGGACCGGCGATGCGGCTGGTCGGCCTGCCCACCGGCTCCAACCGTGGCGGATTGCTGGGGCAGGCGAGCATCCTGACCGTTACCTCCTATGGCAACCACACATCGGTGGTGAAGCGCGGCAAATGGATTCTCGACAATATGCTGGCCGCCGCCCCGCCCCCACCCCCGCCTGATG